>NZ_JSYE01000028.1:0-144350 GCF_054824025.1 Microbacterium sp. HJ5 | reverse complement strand
GTTCTGGCTGCCGGTGACGAACCACACCTCGAACTGCTCGAGAGAGGTCTGGAGAGGCTGACGGGTCATGACAGTGCGAGTCCTTTAGATGGGAGGGTGGCGACGGCGGATGCTTCGACCGCGAGGCCGAGGCGGTAGCGGTGGAGATAGTCGGCGAAGCCGCTGACGTCCGCAGGATCGGGCACGACGGTCATCACGTCGACACCCGCGAACACACGGGTATCGAGGAAGGAGGAGAGGTCCGACGTGTCCCCTCCCGCAACGACGTGACGGAACACAGCGAGAACGGCGATACCCCACGCCCCGCCCTCCGAAGCCGTCGCTCCAACCGAAACCGGCACGTCGAGAGCGCCGGCGAGGAACCGCTGGGCCACGTCCGCCGTCCGGAACAGACCTCCGTGAGCAAACATGCGATCCAGTTCTGCGCCTTCGTCGTCAAGCACGCGCATCCCGAGGGCCAGGGTCCCGAACACCCCATACAGCTGAGCCCGCATCAGGTTGCCGAGGGTGAAGCGACTGTCGGGCGTGCGCACGAACAGCGGACGGCCCTCGGCGAGGCCGGCGATCGGCTCACCGGCGAGATGGTTGTACGAGAGCAAGCCGCCCGCGTCCGACTCGCCCCCGATCGCCTCGCGAAACAGAGTGTCGAAAACTTCGTCGTCCGTCACACGCTGGCCCGAGGCGGCGGAGAACCTCATGAATAGGCCGACCCACGCGGCCAGCTCGCTCGCGCCGTTGTTGCAGTGGACCATCGCCACCGCGTCGCCCGCGGGCGTCGTGACGAGATCGAGCTCGTGATGCACGTTCTGGAGGGGACGCTCGAGCACGACCATCGCGAAGATGCTCGTGCCGGCGCTGACGTTGCCCGTGCGGGGGGCCACCGAGTTGGTAGCCACCATTCCCGTTCCGGCATCACCCTCCGGCGGGCAGAGGCGCGCGCCGGCGTGGAGCATTCCCGTCGGGTCGAGCAGGAGAGCGCCCGAAGCGGTCAGCTCGCCCGCCGTCTGACCGGCTCGAAGGGCCTCGGGCAGGAGGTCGATCAACGGATGACGCAACCCGGAGCCGGACACGAGTCGGTCGAACTTCTCGAGCAGGTCGACGTCGTAGTTCCGGGTCGACGAGTCGATCGGGAACATGCCCGACGCGTCGCCGACACCGAGCACTTTGCGCCCGGTGAGCTTCCAGTGCACGTAGCCGGCGAGGGTCGTGAAGAACGCGACGTCGCCGACGTGCGGCTCCTCGTCGAGCACCGCCTGGTACAGATGGGCGATGGACCAGCGCAGCGGGATGTTCACGCCGAACAGCTCCGATAGCACCGCCGCCGAACGGTCGGTGTTGGTATTGCGCCAGGTGCGGAACCCGGTCAGCAGCTCACCGTCCTCGCCGAAGGCCAGGTACCCGTGCATCATCGCTGACACGCCGATCGCGGCCAGCGACTCCAGCGGCACGTCGTAGCGGCGACGCACATCGGCGACCAGGTCGGCGTACGCGGCCTGCAAGCCCGCCCACACGTCGTCGATGGCGTACGTCCACAGCCGGTCGACGAACCGGTTCTCCCACGCGTGGCTTCCCACCGCCAGCGCCGAGGACGGGTCGTCGGCCAGCACCAGGCACGCCTTGATGCGCGTCGACCCGAGCTCGATTCCCAGCACCGCCCGGCCGTTCGCGATCGCGGATGCCGCAGCCTCGACGTCCGCGGTCATGACTGCGCCTCCTCGGCATCGCGGCGCGCATCGGTGGACTGCCCGTACACGTTCTGGTACCGGTCGTAGAGCCGATCGATCGCCTCCTGCGGAAGCGGGATGAGCGGCCCCGCCTCGCGCGCGTAGTGGACCGTGCGGGCCACATCCTCGACCATCACGGCGGCCTTGACCGCGTCCTTGGGTGAGACCCCGATCGTGAACGGGCCGTGGTTCTGCATCAGCACCGCCCGCGAACGGTGACCCGTGAGCGTCTCGACGATGCCCCGGCCGATCGAGTCGTCACCGATGATCGCGAACGGGCCGACCGGGATCGGACCGCCGAACTCATCGGCCATCGCCGTGATCACGCACGGGATAACCTCGCCCCGCGCCGCCCACGCCACCGCGAACGTCGAGTGCGTGGGCACCACTCCCCCGACCTCGGGCATATTCCGGTACACATACGCGTGCGCCGCGGTGTCGCTCGACGGGCTGCGGTCCGAGCCCGGCGACCCGCGCACCACATTGCCGTCCAGATCGCACAGAATCATGTTCTCCGGCGCCAGGTCGTCGTACGACACCCCCGACGGCTTGATCACGAACAGATCCGCACCCGGAACACGGCCCGACACGTTCCCGCCGGTCCAGACGATCAGGTTGTAGCGCACCAGCTCGGCGTGCAGCTTCGCCACATCCGCGCGCACTGCGTCGATCGACGCCTCCAACTCAGTTTCGTGCCGTTGCGGGTAGGCCTTCAACGCATCGTTCGCGATCAAGGGTTCAAGCAGATTAATCACCGCCTTCTGTCAGGGCACGGTCGTTGCGATCTGGATGAAGCATCCGGATGCCCCCGAGGTTCACCTTCGACTTCACGGTGGTGGCCAGATTTGCCACGGAGACCGTCGATGGCCTCGCCGATGAAGCGAAAACCCGGCTCGCAAGTCGCAATCCGTGGATCGTGCTCTCACGGGTGGTGGAAGATTTCGGGCAGCTCATGCCACCACTCGCCCAAGACACGCTCGTCGAGCGGACGCTGCAGGGGCTCCTGCACCGCCCACCAGCGCTGTGTCTGAGGGTCGGCGGCGATCGCGGCCATGTCGGCCGCGTAGTCGTCGCCGACGTACTCGAAGTACGAGAAGAGCAGCTCGCCGTGCCGGAAGATCGAGTAGTTCGTGACGTTACTGGCGGTCAGCCGCTCAAGCACACCGGGCCACACGGCGGCGTGGTAACGCTCGTACTCCTCACGGTTCTCAGCAGGCAGGCCGATGACCGACGCGATCCTCTTCATCGTTCCTCCGCCTGCTCGCGGCCCGAGCCCTCGCCCACCGCGGTCGCCTCGGGGACGGCGACGCGCACCCCCTCGCTTTCCTGCGACTCGTACGCCGCCTCGACCACCGCCATGGTGTGGAGGACGTCGTCGACCGAGGTCGGGAGCTCAAGGATGGACCCCTCGGCGAAGCGTTGCACGGCGCCCATCGAGCCGATGAAGGCATCCGGGAACCAGGACCCCTCGAACCGGACCGGCTGCCACCCCGCCGCCTTGTCGTCGAGCCGGACCATCTCGAGTGCGTCCGGTCCCCCCGCCGGGTAGTCCAGCAGAAGCCCCATCTGCGCGCGAATGGCCCCGTCAGTGCCCTCCCACTTAACGAAGCTCTCTTCGTAGGCGCCGCCGAACGCGTGATCGTGGTTCGTGCTCACGGTCACCCGCAGCGGGCGGTCTCGGTAGCGCAGCAGAATGGTCGAACGTGTGTTCGCGATGTCATCCTTCGCCGGATGCGGAAGCGTGATGGCGCTCACCGAATCGGGGTCGCCGAAGAACGACCGCACCAGATCGAGGTAGTGCACGCTGTGCATGTTGATCTCGAGGCGCTCGAGCCCGAATACATGCGGGAACAGGTTCCAGGGGGTGTCGACGGAGACCCGGACCTCCATGTCGTACACCTCACCGATCGCCCCCTGGGCGATGAGCCGGCGCGCCTGCTCGACGTACGGGGCGAACCGCAGCTGGGTGTTGACGGCGGCGAAGAGACCCTTCCGCTGGCAGAGGTCGCGCAGCTCGATAGCCTGCTCCAGCGTGTGGCCCAGCGGCTTCTGGATGAGCACCGCCGCGCCGTCGGGAAGCGCACGTAACGCATCCAGGTACTGCTCGGGCATGAGCGCGATGTCGTACACCGCGTCCGCGGGAGCCTCCGCCACCGCTTCGGCGACTGTGCCGTACACGTGCGCGATGCCGTACTCGTCGGCGAGGGCCCGTGCCCGCGGCACCGTGCGGTTCACAAGCCCCCACACAGGGTAACCGGCCTTGCGGTAGGCGGGGAGGTGGGCATCCTTGACGATGCCCCCCGTGCCGACGATCACGATCGGCCGAGGGCGCGCGGGCAGGCGCACCGTGTACGCGTCGGCGGGGTGGAGTTCCGGATGTCCGGTCATGTCGTCAGCCTTTCACCGCGCGACCGTCTGGTCGCGCACGAGGTACCGCTGCGCGCGGACGAACACGATGAGGCGCGGGACCACCGCTCGGGCGCCACCGCTGCCGGTGCTCCCGGCACAGCCTGCGAGAGCGCGTGCGGAGCGATGACCCCCGCACTCCCACGAGGAATCTCATGGTCTTCATTGACACTCCTTCGCGTGAGGTGGCGTCCCGATCGCGCGGCCTGTGAGCCTGTCGCGCACGGTGGTCGGGAACCTTCGGTCAAACGTTAATCCGGACTTCTGGCGACTCAACGGTTTGCTTATTTCGTCTGAACCGGTATCCGGTCGTAGCAGAGTACATCGGATGAATACCCTCGTCCAGCAGCGCAAGTGAAGAGGGGTTGCCAGAAAACAGGAGAGTGATTAGATCATTAAGTGCCGAGGCGCGCCGGATCCAACCGATAGAACTCGGCGGTCGTCCGGCCGAGGATCTGCTCCCGTGAGTCCCTGTCGAGCGCGTCGAACAGGGGCTGCAGCCCGTTCCAGACTCGCGTGTAGCCTCCAGCGAGCACCGAGATCGGCCAGTCCCCGCCGTACATGAGCCGCCCGGGCCCGAACAACTCCAGTGCGCGGTCGAAGTACGGGCGGATCGCCTCTGTCGTCCAGGCCCCCATGTCAGCGGTGGCGGAGTAGAGCCCGCTGACCTTCGCGTGGACGAGCGGATTCTGGGCGGCCGCCGCCATGAGGTCGTCCCAGGGCTCATCGTCGGTGAGCCCGATCGGCGGCTTGGCCAGATGGTCGATGACCATGCGCAGCCCGGGGTGGCGCTCCGACAGGATCGGCACCAGCTCCAGATGTCGCGGGAGCACCGCGACGACATCCAGCGCCACGTCGCGCCGCTCCAGGGCGGCCAGGGCGGCGTCGACCTCGGGCCGCAGCAGCCAGTCGGGATCTGGCTTGTTGTGGATCAGGTTTCGCACCCCCACCAGGAGCGAATCCGACGACCAGTCGTCCAGCGTGCGCTCCGTCTGCTCGGCGTCGTCGAGCGGCGCGAAGCCGACGATCCCGACGACCTCGGGGTGCCGCGCCGCCGACGCGCGCATGATCTCCGTGTCCTCGGGGTTGTCGGCGGATTGCACCTGCACGGTGAAGTCGACGCCCGCCGCTCTCAGCTCGGGCGCAAGGTCCTCGAACGTCATGGCGCCGTCGATGGGGGCGAGCTCGGGCCCCAGCCAGTCGTAACGAGCCTGCGCCGGATCCCAGACGTGCTGGTGAGCGTCGATCACAGGAAAGGTCATGTTCGTCTCCATCAGTTCGGTGCGGTGCCGTGTGCGATTCACAGCATGCGAAGACGATCCCACACCGTGCGCAGGGATGCGCCTTCGCGCGCGAGCGCGAGCACTTCATCTTCCTGGCGGCGCGGGACCACCACGACACCGCCGTCGTCCGCGATCACGAGGTCGCCGGTCTCGATACGCATACGGGAGAGCGCGATAGGCATCGTGGACGTCGACGATGCGCAGCCGCGGCCGAAAGTCGATCGGCCAACGCGAGCGCGAGGACGCCAGAAGCCCAGCGCGGCGGTGCGGTCGGTTCGATTATCCGATGAACAAGTGTTCCTGTGGTAAGCAAACGATTGAGTAAGGGCTATTCCTCGGCTGACTTTCGAGAACCTACACTGACACGTGTGAGTGACGATCAGCCCCCGGGCGAGAGCCGATCGCAGACCGACGTCGTGATCCAGGGCATCAAGCAGATGCTGACCCGCGGGGAGCTCGGGCCGGGATCCAGGCTGCCCGTCGAAAAGGATCTCGCCGCTCGGCTGGGCGTCTCTCGTGGCTCTCTGCGCGAAGGTGTGCGCGCGCTGGCGGCGCTCGGCGTACTGGAGACCCGCCAAGGAGACGGGACCTACGTGACCTCGCTCGATCCGACGAAGCTCCTGAGCCCGCTCGGATTCCTCGCGGACCTCCAACAGCCCGCCCATGCGGAGGACCTCCTCGCCGTCCGCCGCGTGCTCGAGGCTGAGAGCGCCGCCCTCGCGGCGACGCGGCTGTCCGAGGACGAGCTCGGCGAGCTCCATCGGGTGCTCAGCGTCGTGGACGGCATCCTCGAGAGCGACCCCGACATGGACCTCGAGGCCTTCATCGACGCCGACACCGAGTTCCACCGGATCATCGCCCGGGCCAGCGGCAACCCCCCGCTCGCGGCGATCATCGACACCCTCGTCGGGCGCACCTTCCGTGCGCGGCTGTGGCGGGCCATCTCGCAGCGCGGTTCGGTGCGCGAGGCGCAGGCAGAGCATCGCGCCATCCTCGACGAGCTGGCGCGCCACGACCCGGAGCGGGCGCGGATCCGCATGGAAGTCCACCTGCTGGGCGTGGAGGAGTTCAGCGCCGCCCATGCGGGCGAGATCCCCGACGACGAGTAGCAGCGCTCAGCGAGAACGCCAGTACGACCCCGTCGGGAAGGCGTACTCGTCTACCGACGAGTCATGCATCTGCGCGCTGTAGCCGGGCAGGCTCGGACGCACAGCTCCTCGTCGCGAGTGCGCGGGCAAGGTGATGGTGGTCATCCGTTCTCCCCCGGGATGAGCCCGCCCTCGGCGAGCTCGTGCCACAATGCGTCGGGCACGGGCCGTTGCGCACGTTCAAGGTTCTGCTCGACCTGGTCACGGCCGCGCGCGCCGAGCACGACCGACACGACGGCGGGGTGGCGCAGGACGTACGCCACGGCTGCCTCAGGAAGGGTCACCCCGTGCCGCTCGCACACGTCGGCGATCTCGTGGGCGCGCTGGACGAGCGCGGCCGGGGCCGGGGCGTAGTCGAAGAGGGCGTCCGCCGGCGGACGGGGAGTGCTGAGGAGCCCGGAGTTGTACACGCCGGCTGCGACGATGCCGACCCCGCGCTCGAGCGCGAGCGGCAGGAGCGCCACGGCGGCGGAGTGGTCGAGCAGCGTGAACCGGCCGGCGCACATCACGACGTCGACGTCCGCGCGGCGGATGAGCTCCGCCAGCGGCGCGGCGTGATTCATCCCCGCGCCCACCGCGCGCACGACGCCCTGCTCGCGCAGTTCGATGAGCGCTCCGACGCCTTCCGTGGAGGCCTGGTCGAAGTGGTCGTCCGGATCGTGGAGGTAGAGGATGTCGAGACGGTCGAGGCCGGTGCGCTCCAGCGACGCCTCGACAGATCGCAGGATGCCGTCCCGGCTGAAGTCCCATACGCGGGCCGGGTCGGCGGGCACGTCGAAGCCCTCCGCATCGCGCTCCTGCGCGGTGGCCGGGCTCGGGACGAGGAGCCGTCCGACCTTCGTGGATACCACGTACTCATCGCGCGGCCGGCTGCGCAGCTGCGCACCCAGACGACGCTCCGACAGGCCCACGCCGTAATGCGGCGCCGTGTCGAAGTAGCGGATGCCGCCTTCCCAGGCGCTGTCGATTGTCTGGACGACCTCGTCCTCGGTCGTGACGCGGTAGAGGTTCCCCAACTGCGCGGCCCCGAGACCGAGTTCGGTCAGCTCGGGTCCTTGCCGCAGTGCACGCGTAGGCATGGCGTCCTTTCGATCGCGCCCAGCCTAGCCGATTCATCGGATGACTTGACGCGTCAGGTCGGATGCAACGTTTGGCCTTGGGGCATCAGCCGCATAGACCTGTTCATCGGCCGCAAGCTCGGATCATGCGCGAGGAGCGCCCGTGGACTCGCGCACCACGAGCTGCGGCGCAGGGTCCCGCACCACTACGGTGGAGACAGCGCCGGCGGTGATCCGCTCGAACACCGCGGTCATCGCCATACGGCCGAGCTCGTAAAGCGGCATGCGCACCGCGGTGAGCGGGGGCCACGCGTTCTCGGCGGTCCAGGCGTCGTGCATCGCAACGATGGACAGATCCTCGGGGACCGAGAGCCCGCGACGCCGTCCCTCGAGCAGCGCCCCGTGCGCGGCGTTCACGTTCGCGACCACGACGGCTGAGGGCGGCCAGTCGAGCCCCGCAAGCTCTGCCAGCGCGATCCCGCCACTGCGCGGGTCGTAGCCGAGGCGGGTGATGAACTCCTCGCGGACTTCGAGTCCGGCATCTGCCATCGTCGCGCGGAATCCCGCTTCGCGCCGTCGGGCGGTATCGGATGCGGGTAGCCCGTTGATCAGGGCGATGCGCGAGTGCCCGAGGTCGATGAGGTGCTGGGTCGCCAGGCGCAGTCCGCGCTCATCGTCGAGCACCACCGACCCAACGCCCTGCGGAGGCATCGAGTTGACGAAGACCACCGGGAGCCTTCCCGCCACCAGGCTCTCGAGGTCCTGTGGGCGCATGTTGTCGCCGACCTGCACCAGCACGCCGTCGACGCGGCCCTCGCCTATGAGGCGCGGGATCTGCTCCTCGTCGTCAAGCATCCCCTCTGCCCGGGCGAGCAGGACCATATAGCCGCGGCGGTGCGCCTCGTCCTCCACGCCGCGCATCAGCTCGGTGAAGATCGCGTTGGTGAGATCGGGCACCACCAGGCCCACGACGTTGGTGCGCGCGAACTTGAGCGCTCGTGCGGCGAAGTTCGGCCGGTACCCGAGTTCGGACGCGGCATCGTGGATGCGCTGACGCGTCGCCTCGCTCACACGCGCGCTCGGAGCGTCGCTCAGCACGCGCGAGACGGCGGAGACGGAGACTCCCGCGCGGGCGGCGACATCGCTCAGCGTGGCCATGGGCCTAGTGTAGGGATGTCCGCGGTGCGGGCGCGGATCACGGCGCGGCCGGCGCGCGGCGGTTGACGAGATAGAGGTGCGTGAGCACCATCACGGTCTCGTCGCGGTGGGTCACCACCGTGACCAGCTCGTGGACGTAGCCGTACTCTTTCGGGCGCTTGACGTGCGCGGTCTTCTCGGTGATTTCCGCCGTGACGCGGATGGTGTCTACGATGAAGACAGGCCGGATGAACCGGATACGGTCGTAGCCGTAGCTCATCGCCTGCGGATTGATGTCCCCCGCCGTCATCCCGACCGCGACCGAGACGATCAGGGTGCCATGCGCGATCCGCTGTCCCGCGGGCTGGGTCGCCATCCACTGGGCGTCCATGTGGTGTGGGAAGAAGTCGCCGGTCTGCCCGGCGTGCAGCACGATGTCGGCCTCGGTGATCGTGCGGCCGACGGTCTCTCGCCGCTCGCCCACCTCGATGTCCTCGTACCAGCGGTCGATCGTCCTCATGAGGCCACCAGCCATTGCTGCACGCCCTCGTCGAGGCGCTCGCGCAGTCGATCGTCGGAGAGGCGGCTCTGCAGCGCGGCGGTGACGTGCTCGGACAACGCGTTCTGCAGCTCGATGTACCGCACGAAGCGCGGGCGCACGTACGCACCCTCGAGCGTCGCCCGCGTACCGCGGAAGAAGTCGAGCGAGTCGGCGTTCGTCCGGTCGCTCTCCCACGCCACAGCGTTGCCAGGTTGACCGCCCGCGTCGTAGTAGACGCCCTCCTGGACCTCGGCGGAGTCCAGCCAGAACGCGTGGTCGACCGCCTGCTCCGGATGCCGCGTCCGCGCCGATACCGCGATGCCGGCGCCGCCCATCAGCGAGCCGCGCACGCCCTCCCGCGAGGCGGGGATGTCGATGTAGCGAACGCGGTGGGGCCGGAACCCCGTGCGGCTGTAGTTCGTGTAGCCGAACATCAGGGGGACGTACGCGTAGCGGTCGCCGGAGCTCAGGGCGTCAGCGGCCTGGATGGGGTTCCACTTGCTGTTCTCTGCCGGCACCAGCCGGGCCAGCTTGCGCAGCGTCTCCATCGCCTGTCCGAGAGCGTCCGCCGAGAGGAAGACATCAGGCGAGCGCATCGGTTGCTCGCCATTTCCGGAGGCGACCGTGACGAGGCTCGAGAACGCGTCGACCGGCTTGTGCGGCCAGAGCACCCGACCTTCGGCGGCGAGCGCGAGAACGCCGTCCCAGTCGCCCGGCGGCTCGGGCAGGAGGTCGGGGCGGTACGCGGCCACTTGGGCCGCGGCATCCGTCGCCAGACCCCACTGACCACCGGCATGCGCGTACGTCTCGTGGGATACGCCGACAGACTGCCCGGCGAGCACCGCGAGTTCGTCGTCGTGGCCGGTGCCGTCCAGGCGAAGGAACAGGCCGTGTTCGGCGGCGAAAGGGATGTGTGGGTGGTCGATCACAAGGAGGTCGTAGTCCTCGATCAGCTGCTCGAGCGGCTGATCGGCGAAGGCCTGCAGGGAGCGCTGCTCCCACCGCACCTCAACGTCGGGCGCCACCGCGCGATAGGCCTCGGCCGCGGCCGAGACGCTGCCGTAGCCGCGCGCGTGCTCCCATGTGATGCCCCGGAGGATCGTCGTCATGTCATGCCCTTTTCACGCACGGGCGGGAACTCCGCGCGCACTCGTTCGTCGTCCTCGCCGAGCGCCGGTGCAGCCTTGGTGCTGGTGAGGATCTCGCCGTCGATGCGCAGCGGGCTGCGCGTGGTCGAGATCTGCGCCTCACCGCGGGTCACCCGCTGCGTCATTCCGATCGCGGCGAAGCCCTCCGACGCCAGGAGCTCATCGAGGGTGAGGACGGGTGCGCACCACACGTCAGCCGCATCGAGGATCGTCAGCCAGCGCTCGGTGGTGTCTGTCGCGAAGCGGGCAGCGAGGATTGTCTCGATCGCCTCCTGTCGGTCCCACGCATCCTGGGGGTCGGTCATCTCCTCGAGCTCGGGCAACTCAAGGAGCGTCCCGAGCTTCGGGATCGGGTTCATCGCGAGCGCGATGTAGCCGTCGAGCGTGGGGTAGGTGCCGTACGGCGCGGCCAGGAAGGCATGAGCAGAGTGAGGGCCGTGCCGCTCCACGCGGATGGAGTCGTCGTTGAGTTTCGCGCTCAGGAGTTCGAACTGCATGTCGAGCATGGCTTCGAGCAGGCTCGACTCGACATGCCCGCCCTCGCCGGTGCGGAATCGCCGCACCAGGAGCGCCGTGACCCCCTGCGCGATGTGGCAGCTCAGCAGATGGTCGGCGATCGACAGCCCCACCGGCACAGGCCCGTCATCCTTCGATCCGCCGAGCCACGGCAGCCCCGAGATCGACTGCGCGAGCAGATCCTGCCCTGGGCGATCACGCCACGGCCCCTCGGTCCCGTAGCCCGTAGCGCTGGCGTAGACGATCGACGGATTGATCTCGCGCACCGTTTCGTAGTCGAGGCCGATGCGCTCCATGACGCCAGGACGGAAGTTCTGGATCAGGACATCCGCCCGGGCGATGAGCTGCTTGACGTAGGCGAGGTCGTCTGGGTTCTTCAGGTCAGCCGTCACCGACTCCTTGTTTCGGTTCATCGCGTGGAACGAGACGGTATCGCCGTCGATCACGCGGCCGGCGAAGGCCAGGGTGCGGCCGATGTCACCGACGCCGGGGCGCTCGATCTTGACGACGCGGGCGCCGAGATCGGCGAGCCGCAGGGCCGCCACCGGCCCGGCAAGGAACTGACTGAAGTCCAGAACGAGCAGGCCCTCGAGGGGTCTGATGTTCGATATGGTCATCGGCGTGGGGACTGCTTTCTTCCGATCTTATGGCCAGCGTGATCAATCGTTTGCTCATGCTAATTTATGGGGCCTCTGGCCGCAAGGCGACACTGCACGGCCGATAGGGCATGATGAGACCGAGCAATTCATCTGATCTTCAGGGGACTTCGGTGCTGATAGCAAGATACAACGGAAACCGCACGACAAAGGTGGCCGAGGACGAGCCGAGCGCACCCGCACCGGGTCAGGTTCGGATCGCTGTCGCGCACGTGAGGAGCAACGCCGTGATGATGACCGTGCCGTGGCCGCGCTCCAGCCGCCTCGCTCCAGCCGACCTCGACGGCGCCTTCGCGTGCCTGCCTCCGGGCGACTGGCAGGGCGCGCCGGGCCGCGCCGAGCTCGACCGCCGACGTCCGGGCGACGTCATCCGCTGACCCGATCCCCATCGAAGGAGAACCCATGACATTCGGTCGCCTCGGCGCCCGCGGGGGCGAGATCCCCGTTCTGCACCGCGACGGTCGCACGTACGACCTGCGCCCGCTCACCGCCGACATCGACGGCGCCTTCCTGGCCTCAGACGGTCTCGCCCGCGCGGCCGCGGCGCTCGGCGAGGGCCGACTGGAAGAGCTGGCGAATGCCGCATCGCTCCGCGTGGGCGCGCCGATCGCCGCACCCGGCAAGATTGTATGCATCGGCCTGAACTATCACGACCATGCCGCCGAGACCGGCGCCAAGGTGCCGTCCGAGCCCGTCGTGTTCATGAAGGACCCGTCGACGATCGTCGGGCCGTTCGACGACGTGCTCATCCCCAGGAAGTCGGTGAAGACCGACTGGGAGGTCGAGCTCGGCGTGGTGATCGGCACCGAGGCGCGCTACCTGGACTTGACCGACGACGCGCTCGCGCACGTGGCGGGCTATGTCCTTTCGCACGACGTATCCGAGCGCGAGTTCCAGCTCGAGCGCGGCGGGCAGTGGGACAAGGGCAAGAGCTGCGAGACGTTCAACCCCCTCGGCCCCGGCCTGGTTCCGGCATCCGCCGTGGGCGACCCCCAGGCGCTCGGCCTTCGACTGTGGGTCAACGGCGAGCTGCGCCAAGACGGGTCGACCGCGTGGCAGATTTTCCCCGTCGCGCACGTGATCTGGTACCTGTCGCAGTTCATGGTGCTGCGCCCCGGCGACCTCATCAACACCGGCACCCCTGCGGGCGTCGCGCTCGGCATCCCGGGCGAGCCGTACCTTCGCGAGGGCGACGTGGTCGAGCTCGAAATCGACGGCCTCGGTCGCGCAAGGCAGCGGATGGTGCAGGGATGAGCGCGTTCGACGGGCTGGTCGTGATAGTGACGGGCGGGGCATCCGGAATCGGACTCGCGACCGCGAAGTCGTTCGCCGACGGCGGCGCCTCGGTGGCAGTGCTGGACGTCAACGTCGACGGACTCGAAGACTGCCTCTCAGGCTTTCGCGCCGACGTGACCGATCGGGCTTCGGTGGATGCCGCGACCGCTGCCGTCGCTGAGAGGCTCGGGGGCATCGACATCGTGGTGAACAGCGCCGGTGTGAGCTCGGTCGGAACCGTCGAAGAGGCGACCGAAGAGGACTGGGAGCGCGTTCTCGACATCAACGTGCGCGGCACGGCGCGCGTGTGCGCATCGGCGCTGCCGTATCTGCGCGAGTCGGAGCACGCCGCGATCGTTAACGTCTGCTCGATCGCGGCGCTTAACGGGCTTCCGCAGCGCGCAGTCTACTCGGCTTCCAAGAGCGCCATTCTTGGGCTGACTTTCGCGATGGCGACCGACCACGTGGCTGAGGGCGTCCGCGTGAACTGCGTGAACCCCGGTACCGTGTCGACGCCGTTCGTCGACCGGATGCTGCAGGGCTTTCCCGACCCGGTGAAGGAGCGCGCCGCACTAGACGCCCGCCAGGCGACGGGACGGATGGTGACACCCGAGGAGGTCGCCGGCGCGATCGTCTATCTCGCGAGCCCCGACTCGGCGTCCACCACCGGCACGGCGCTCGACGTCGACGGCGGCGTCACTCATCTGCGAGTGCGCCCGCGCAGTTGAGTAGGGAGAGCCCAGTAGCGGCCGCCGCCGGGACGGCGGTCCCCCTTGAGCCGAAGAGGCTGCACGGCAGTAGTGAACCGCGCCACCCGGCTGGGGGCGCCGCAACCGAAGCGGTCCCGGGCGGTGTTGTCATGCGCGGCGAGGCAAGAGGAGGACTTGCTTGCGTAGGCCAGTGCTTCATCCTGGACAAACCATCACTCGTGAACGAGGGATTCGTTGGCACACATTTGGTGGTGCGGGCACGCAACGCGGGGTCGTCACGATCACGCCCGGGATTCTGGCCGTGATCGTTTTGACTTCGCCCGGTCTACGCCAGCGGACGCCCCAGCTCTGAAGTCCAGTCGCGCGCGCGACAAGCGCGAATGATGAGGACGGTCCGGCTTGCCCACCAGAGGGTTGACGCCCGGAGAGGTCGGGGGCTCGGTCACTCCCGCCGCAACAAGTCCGGTACCAGGAGCGACATTGGGACGATCCTCGTCTCTGGCGCCCGGCACTGATGGTTCAGGTTCTACTCGACCACGGGCGTTCGGACGTGCGCCCAATCGAGGTGAAGTTGCCTCCGATTGAACCTCCGAGTCATCGCGGTGCCCGTCTTGCGATTCGGTGGCTGCTATGGCACGTCCGTCTTGGGCATCCCTCCCACGGAGGCGATCGCGGCTTCCGCGTGGGCGCAGGCCTCTGCGTCCGTGAGCACGGTGTAAACAGCCTCGTACATTCGACTCTCGCCCGACTGAAGCCAAATCATCGATCCATCGTCCCGAGCTGCTTGATCGCCGGCGACGCGGTGGGTGGACGGCTCGAGACCGACCGCGTAGCCGCCCTGTCGCATGTTCACCCATTGGAAGAAGTGCGGAAAGGACGCCGCATCCGATTCAAGCGTCAGGCCGAATCCGAGAGCGTCGCTAATCAGCGCGACGCGATGCCGGTCGGCCGCGTCAGCGAACAGGTCATGCTCATGCACCTGCTCGACGTAGTCCTCAACAGGTAAGCGAGGGTCTCCGCGTTCGAGCATGGAGTGCGAGAGCGGCCGCGCCGACAAGCGGAGCCTCCCCTCCTAGGAGGGCGGGGACAACCGTTACGGCCGCGCCTGCCGGGAGAATCGCCAGGCTCCGTGCGATCGCTTGTACGCGAGCCACATAGTCCGGCGCAGCGTATGAGAACCCTCCGCCGATGGCGGCGCGTTCGATATCGAGCGCGGCTCCAAGAGCCGAAATCGCCTGCCCCACCGCTCGGGCTGAACGCTCGATCGCTGCAGCGGCGATCGGGTCTCCGGACTTCGCGCCCCGCGCGAGATCCTCGCCATTCTCACCTGGCCACCCCTGAGTTCGGGCCCACCTGACAGCGCCTGTTCCGGAGGCGATACCCTCTAGCGTCGCGTCTTCGGGTGTCGATCCGGCAGGATCCCGCAGATACATTTGCCCGATGTGACCGGCGTTGCCGGTCGCACCGCTGATCAATTCTCCGTGAAGGATCAGTCCTCCGCCGATGCCCGTCGATACCGTCAATGCGACAGCGTTGTCCACGCCGATCAGCGATCCGAATCGGTGCTCGGCAAGGGTGATGCACGTGCCGTCCAGAGCCATCTCTATCGGGCAGTCTGCGGCGATCAGAGCGCGCACTCGCTCGCGTATCGGAAACCCATTGAGCAATGGGAGATTGAGCGGGGCGATCGTCCCTCTTTGCAGGTCGACAGGGCCTGCGGCGCCAATGCCGACTCCGGCGACTGCATCCGCACGGCCGGCGACCGCACGCGCGATCACAGACCTCAAGGCCTCATCGAACTGGCGGACGGTCATGGCGCGGCCGGTGGCCGCGCGGGATCGGGTGGCCTCAGCGATCTGTCCAGCCTCGTTCACGAGAGCTGCCTCGATCTTGGTACCCCCAACGTCGATGGCAAGTATCGTGGCGGGTGCAGTCATGCCGAGAACCCTCCGGGTGCGGTTAGCCGACGTCGCGCATCATGCTCTCCCATACGACCCTCCCTACCCCTGTCGCGGTCGCCGCGTTCGTTCTGTGAAAAGAGACGTTCCCCACCTATCTCAGCCGCCTCGATCAGTTGAGAGAGGAAGTCGGTGAAGAACGCATGCAAAAATCAAGATCGTCGTTGGCAACGCGATCACCCCATACGCTACCCCCACCGCCAGCGGCCTGCTAATCAGCCCAAGGCTGTCGAAGACTTGGAAGTACGGGACAACCAGCGAGACAAGTGGGACCAGTTGCGGCTATGAACAGACCTATGAACCGTTGCGACCGCGTGGGCCGTGAAGGCCGGAGAAGTATGCCCCTGCGAGCGTAACGAAGACGGGTGAAACGAGCGTTATGGGAGTCCACATTGAGAGCGGAGCTTGGGCAACGGTAGATTTCCGGGCTTCATTCTTCGTGCGCCGTGTTACCTGCCCGACTGGCGGGGTATCGACCTCAAGCGGGCACGCCTGCATCGTCGGTGAGCACGGCGATATCGAGTTCCTGCTGGCTGAGACAGCCGAGGGCGGTGGCGGCGGCTAGGTTTTAGAACGCTTCGATCCCGTCGAAAACGCCGTGCTGAGCTCGGCCCGGGTGGCCAGGAGCGCAGTTGATAATCTGCTCCACGCCGGATGCTTATGTCTTGATCAAACGATGAATCATCTGGCAAGATGACAGAGGATGCTCGCTGCGCTCTCTCGGACTCGCCCGGCGTGTTCCGCCGCCCGAGACAAGGAGAGTCGTGACCACATCGCCGCCCTGGGTTAGCCCTCGGCTGCAGCACGCGCCGCCCCGGCCGGCTCGCAAGCTGCATCTGGACTTCCACAATTCCCGCCATATCCCCGCCATCGGCGATCGCTTCGACGCGGCGCAGTTCGCTGCCACTCTGGCGGATGCGCACGTCGACACGGTCGTGCTGTTTGCAAAGGACATGCACGGGTACTTCTACTACCCCACTGCGACCGGCCCGACCCACCCGGGTTTGAGCGGCCGCGATCTCCTCGGCGAGCAGGTCGCGGCCTGCAGGGCGCGAGGCATCCGGGTCCTGGTCTATTACTGCGTGACCTGGGACAACGAGCTCGCCGAGAGCAGGCCCGAGTGGCTCGCGTTCCGGCGCTCTCGCGAGAGCTACCTGCCCAAATTCGGCGAACCGCCGGGATGGACGGCGTTATGCCTGTCGAATCCTGACTTCATCGACCTCATGCTCACGCACGTTGAAGAGATCATCACGAGGTACCGTCCCGACGGCGTATGGTTCGACATGCCCATGCCCAACGAAGACAACGAGTGTTTCTGTCGCAACTGCCTGGCGGCCATCCGCGAGCGGGGAGAAGACCCGTTGGACCTCACCGCTCAGCGGCACCAGATGCAGCGTCTTCTGATGACGTGGCTGGAGAGGTCCTCCGCCTTCGTGGAATCCCTCAGTCCCGGCGCGATCGTCGAGCAGAACAACCAGACTCGGCTCGGGTTGCAGGAACGGAGCCCGCTCCTGCACAACGTGGAGGTCGAGGCGCTTCCCACAGGGGGCTGGGGGTACGGATACTTCGGCGTCATGGCCCGTTACTGCCGAGGACTCGAGATGTCCTACACCGGGATGACGGGACGATTCCTGAAATCCTGGGGTGATTTCGGCGGCTTGAAGAGTCGGCAGCAGCTCGCTCTTGAAGTCGCCGCCATCGTGGCGACGGGGGCGGAGGTCTCGCTGGGGGATCAGCTGCCGCCCTCGGGGGTGCTTGATCCGGCGGTCTACGAGACCATCACCCCCGTCTACGCCGAGCTCGAGCGACTCCACCCCTTCCTAGAGCGGGCCGCCGGCGTGGCGGAGGCAGCGATAGTAGTCTCCGGACTTCAGCTGGCGGACTTCGCGCGGATGGAGACCGGAGCCGATCCTTCGCTGGTGTCAGGGGTGCTCGGGGCCTCACGGCTCCTCATAGAACGGCGGATCCAGTTCGATGTCGTCGAGGCCGGTACCGTGCCCCTATCCCGCTACCGCCTTCTGGCGCTGACCGAGGGGTCCGCCTTCAGCGGAGAGCAGATCGCCGAGATCGAAAGATTTCTCCAAGAGGGCGGCCGGATCATCTCGAGCGCGGCACCGGGAACGGCGCAGGACTCCTCGTGGCGTCGCGCCCTCGGAATCACCAGCAGTGAACCGTCCCCCTTCGTGCCCGCGTACGCCACGACACAGCTGACCGGGCTCAGCACCTTCGACTTCGCCCTCTACGACGGGGCCGACCGCTGGACCGTGGAGCCCCGGCCGGAGGTCGAGACCTTCGCCACCCTCGCCGAACCGCTATTCAACCGGGATGGTCGGCGATACACCAGCCACGCTCAGGCACCCGTCGCGGTGCGTACGGATCGGCCTGTGTTCCTCGCCGACGGGGCGTGCGCGGAGATCGCCTTCCCTCTCGCCGGCGGGTACCACGACCACGGCTACTGGGCATACTCCGCGCTCTTCGCCGCCGCGCTCGATCGCATCTACTCCGATCAGCTTCTGCGCGTGAGCGGTCCAACGACGCTGGAAGCATCCGTGACACACCAGGCCGCCGGGCCGCATCACGAAGAGCGATGGATCGTCCACCTGGTCAACTTCGCGGGCGCGCGCAGGTCAAGCGGTGACCGGCTCGAGTTCTACGACGACCTCGTGCCGATGCGGAGCGTGACCGTCGACCTCGCCCTGGCGCACCGGAATTATCGGGCATTCGTGGCCGAGTCCGCCATTGAGCTCCCGATCGCCTGGGAAGGCGATCGGGCGACGGTGGAGGTTCCCGTGGTCGAGATCGCCGCGCGGGTGGTCTTTCAAGCCACGGACACTTCCGCTGACGCGCGCGTCCAGTAGGTCCCGTCAGGGAAGGCGTAATCCGCGAGGGAGGCAACGTGGATCTGGGCGCTGTATCCCGGCGCCGCGGGGAGCCGGTACGCGCCGTCGAGGACCACGCACGGGTCGACGAAATGTTCGTGGAGGTGATCGACGAACTCGGTGACCCGATCCTCCAGTGTTCCCGAGACGGCGACGTAATCGAAGATGGAGAGGTGCTGCACGAGTTCGCACAGTCCAACACCGCCCGCGTGTGGGCACACCGGCACGTCGAACTTCTTCGCGAGGAGATAGACCGCGAGAATTTCGTTGACGCTCCCCAGTCGGGCGGAGTCGAGTTGGCAGTAGTCCAGCGCACCGGCCTGGAACATTTGCTTGAAAAGCACTCGGTTCATCCCATGCTCCCCTGAAGCGACTCCGATCGGTGCCACCGCTCGGCGGATCGCCGCGTGGCCGAGGGCGTCGTCCGGGCTCGTCGGCTCCTCGATCCACAGCGGACGGAACGGCGCCAGCTGCGTGACCCATTCGATCGCCTGCGGGACGTCCCAGACCTGGTTCGCATCGATCATCAGAGTCACGTCCCACCCGATCACCTCCCGAGCGATCGCGAGCCGCCTAAGGTCGTCCTCGAGGTCAGCTCCCACCTTGAGTTTGACGTGGCGATACCCCTGATCCATCGCTTCGTGAAGCAAGCGCCTCAGCTTGTCGTCGCTGTACCCGAGCCAGCCTGCGCTCGTGGTGTAGCAGGGGTAACCCGTTGCGCGTAACTCCTCCACACGTGCCGCTCGGGTCGGCGCGAGATGCTCGAGCATCTCGATGGCCTCGTCCCGCGTGAGCGCGTCGGACAGATAGGTGAGGTCGGCCGCATCCACGAGCTCCTCCGGCGTCATGTCCACCAGAAGGCGCCAAAGCGGCTTGCGCGCCCGTCGCGCTGCGAGGTCCCACACGGCGTTCATGACCGCCGCCAGGGCGAGGTGGATCACACCCTTTTCCGGACCCAGCCATCGCAGCTGCGAGTCGCTCTGCAACATGCGATACGTCCCGCCGAGATCGGTGACGACGTCATCCACGTCCCTGCCGATCAGGGGAAGGACCCGCTGTTCGGCGGCGGCTACGCACAAGTCATTCCCGCGCCCGATCGTGAAGGTGAATCCGTATCCGGCAAGCCCCGGCTCGTCCGTTTGCAGGTGCACGTACGCCGCGGAGTAGTCGGCGTCCCCGTTCATCGCGTCCGACCCGTCGAGGCTGGACGACGTCGGGAATCGCAGGTCGGTCACGGTGGCCGCGGTGATGGTCGGCATCAGTTGATCGCTTTCTGAGAGGTCGGGTCGGTGGTCGGGTAGCCCGCCGGGAGCAGCGCCGGGGCGTGAGGCTCGCGCCAAAGTCGCGCAGGGACCGCGGCGAGGTAGCGCTCGACGTTGCTGTCGATCTGGGCGCCGTTACGGGCGTCGACGTCGATCGAGGCGACGGCAGGATGCAGGCGGGAGAAAGTCTGGACTGCCTGGGGAGGCGTGCCCTCTGTCTTGGTCGGCCGTGCGGGCTTTTGGTCGAGGACGATCGGGCGTGCGGTTGCCGTGCGGACGGGATCAGTCATCGTCGGACTCACGGGGGTCGCTCAGGTGGGCTGACGTGCGTTTCAGCCAAGACTCCACCCCGGCGACATGAGCGATCATGAGCGCTTCGGCGAGGTCGGCGTCTCTGGCGGCCACGGCCGCGACGATGGCGCCATGCTCTTCGAGTGTCTTGTCCACCGCTGATTCCTCGGAGAGTCCGCGCCAGACGCGCGCTCGAACGGTGCTGCTGGAGAGGGTGTCGAGGATTCCGACGAGGTAGCGGTTGCTGGCCGCTGAGGCGAGCTCTCTGTGGAACTCGATGTCGTGCGCAACGAGCATCTCGATCGACGAATCGGCGCGAGTGAGTGCAGCGATATCCTGCAGCCGCGCCACCAGCTGGTCGTCGGCGTTGACGGCAGCCATCCGGGCGGCGGACGCCTCCAGAATTCGTCGCACGCCGAACATCTCGATCAGGGTCTCGGTGTCGTGGACGTCCACGACGAACGAGATCCCCTCGAGAAGGAGATGCGGCTCCAGGCTCGTGACATACGTTCCGTCGCCTTGGCGGACGTCGAGCACCCGGATCATCTCGAGCGCCTTCACCGCTTCTCGGAGGGAGTTGCGTGCGACACCGAGTCGCTCTCCGAGTTCGCGCTCAGGGGGCAGTCGGTCTCCGGGCTTGATTTCCCCGGATTCGATCATTCGCTTGATCGCGGCGATGGCGTTATCGGTCTGCGTCATACCGGTCGATCCTTCGCTGTCATCGATGCAGGCAGGGGGGTGGGTGTCATCGGAAGACGCCTCCGAGGGCGATGCCTTTGGTGATGTGTCGGTTGAGGAGGAGGTAGATGATGATGATGGGGATGGAGGCGAGGGCGAGGCCGGCGAAGATGGGGCCGAGGGCGGTGTAGAACTGGCCGCGGAAGCCGAGGAGGCCGACGGGGATGGTTTGGGAGCTGGCTTGTTGGAGCAGGACGATGCCGAGTTGCGCTTCTCCCCAGATGAACACCAGGGCGAGCAGTCCGACGCCGACGATGGGGCCGAGGGAGAGGGGAAGGACGATGCGGGTGAAGGCTCCCCAATGGGTGAGTCCGTCGATGGCGGCGGCTTCGACGAGTTCGGCGGGGAAGTCGACGAAGAAGGCGTGGAGGACGAGGATCGTGGTGGGCAGGGCGATGACGCCGTAGGCGATGCCGACGGCGAGGGGATTGCTGACTATGGCGAGGCTGTCGAAGAGTTGGAAGTAGGGGACGACGAGCAGGACGAGGGGAACGACGGTGGCCGCGAGGAAGACGCGGAGGAAGCGTTGGCGGCCGCGGGGTCCGAGGAGGCTGGAGAAGTAGGCGGCGGGGGCGCCGACGCCGAGGTTGATGATCAGCCCGGAGACGGCAACGATGGCGGAGTTGAGGAAGTAGGTCGCGAGTCCTTCTCCGCCGGCGGGTCCTTCCCAGGCGACGGCGAAGTTGTCCAGGGTCCACTCCCCGCCGATGCCGAGGGGGTAGGCGAAGATGTCTCGCTGGGGTCGGAAGGCGAGCAGGGTGATGAAGACGAAGGGGACCAGGGTAAGGAGGGTCCAGAAGACCAGCGGGATCTGGGAGAGAGCGGTGGTGAGTTTCTTCATTGTCATGCCTGCCTAGATTGGCTGAATCGCATCGCGATGAAGCCGACGATGATGAGGAAGGTCCCGGAGATGACCGCAACTGCGGTGGCGGCGCCGTAGTCGCCCTCGAGGAACGCTGCCCGGTACACCAGGACGGGCAGGGTGGTGGTGGCCTCTCCGGGTCCGCCGCGGGTCAGTCCCCACACGATGGTGAAGTTGTTGAAGGCCCAGATCAGCTGCAGGGTCGCGACGATCGCGAGCACGGGGCGGACCAGGGGAAGGGTGAGGGAGAAGAACTGGCGGATCCGGCCGGCGCCGTCGATCCGGGCTGCTTCGTAGACGGAGGTCGGGATCGCTTCCATCGCTCCCAGAAGCAGCAGGAACGCGAACCCCACGCTGACCCACACGTTAACGAAGATCACCGGGATCAACGCCGTCGCCGGGTCGGCGAGCAAGGTTGTGCGGTCGCTCAGACCCACCGCACCCAGCAACGCGTTGAACGTGCCGGTGCCGGGCTGGAACGCGGTGTTCCAATACACCGCGACCGCGGCGGAGGGCGCCACGGCGGGCACGAACCAGACCACTCGGTAAAACCGTGATCCTCGCACGCCTTGACTGACCGCGGCGGCCAGGAGCGTGGCGATCGTGACGATTCCCGCGCTGGAGATCACCGCGAACACCAACGTGATGAAGAGGGAACGGTAGAACAGTCCCGATTGCACCGTGTCTTGGTAGTTGTCCCACCCGTCGAAGGTGATCTCCCCCACACCACCCCACTCCGAGAAGCTCATCCGCACCGCCTGGATGACCGGGATGACGAAGAACAACGCGATCAGCAGAATCGCGGGCGAGATCACCGCCCAGATCAGCAAGGCCTTGCGGCGCTGCGCGGCGCTTCGCGTGGACGTGGTCGGCGGAAGTGGCTCGGGAGGAGTGGAACGGTCCGGAGCGGTCGCGGTTTGTGTCATGGGATCTCCATCGGGGTGGGAGAGGGCACACCGGCCCTCTCCCACCCGATTCACTCGTGAGGACTATTCGGCGCGGATCTCGTCGAGACGATCCTGCTGGTTCTGCGCGACCTGCTCAGCGGTGAGCTGACCCGAGAGCATCGAGGCGATGTCGGTTCCCAACGGCGTCTGCCCGAACGCGCCCGGTACGGCGGAAGTCCACCCCACCGGGGCACCGTTCTCGCCCGCATCAGCCACCATCTCCTTGACCACGTCCGACACCCCGGGCAGATCGTTCACATCCAGCGAAGTCACAGCCGGCAGTGAGAAACCGGAGTTCGCCACCGCTTCGGCCTGCATCTCATCGGACATCCAGAACTCCAGGAACTTCTTCGCCTCATCCGGGTGCTCCGCATCCGCCGGGATCGCCATCGCCTCACCCAGATAGGTCATCAACTCCGACGGAGCCTCATCCCCACCCGAGGGCAGCAAGAACCAGTCGTACTCGATCCCCGCACCATTGGTGTCGATCGCACCCGGAGTGAACGTCCCACCCAGCAGCATCGCCGCCTGCCCCTGGAAGAACAACGCCTGAGCAGCGTCGTAGTTCTGACCCAGATAACCATCCTGATACACGCCGGCATCAGCCCACTTCTGCAGCCGCTCGATCGAATCCTCCACCGCCGGATCGGTGTATTCCGCCGTCACTTCGACATCCGGGTTCCATGACGTCAGATAGTTCGCCATCTCCTCCTCGGTCGCCGCGCTCTGCAGCAACTGATCGAACTGCCAACCCCACTGGAACGCATCCGCCCCCCCTACCGCGAGCGGGTCATACCCGGCCGCCCGCACCGTATCCGCGATCGAGATCAATTCGGCGTCATCAACGATGCGGTTGTCCACCGGCTCACTGACGCCCGCCTCCTCGAAGATCCCCTTGTTATAGAACACGATGTCGTAGTAGATCCCCGCGATACCCACCAGATACGGCGTCCCGTCATACTGCAGCGAATCCACCGTGCCCTGCGAATACCGGTCATACAGATCCGCCGACTCCCACACATCCGTGAGATCCAGCAACGCGCCATTCTCAACCGTCTCCAGATACACCGGAGCGTTCTGACCCACCAACACCACATCCGGCGGATTGTTTCCCGTGATGATCTGCGTATTCGTCGAGTTCCGCGTATCCGCATCAATCGTCGACAACTCCACCTTGATCCCCGGATTCGCCTCCTCGAACGCCGGAACCAACACCTCCATCATCGATTCCCAATTCGCCTGCTGCTGCACCGTGATCGTCACCACCTCCTCCTCATCCGAACCCGCAGCAGAACAACCCGCCAACACCACACCAAGCCCCGCAACCACCGCAGAAGCCACCACCACACGAGAACGCGACATCAGGACATTCCTTTCTTGATCATTCGATAACACAGTCACCGTCGACTGCTCCCGTCGTCTCCGGGCGACGACGGGGCCTCACAAGCACCATGGTGTGCCCGGAGGAGAAGGAGAGTTCGAACCGGACGTAGCCCTCCACGTAGGTGAAAGCCAGTTCGCGATCCTCAGGAAGCTGCACGATGGTGCCCGGCGGAGAGGCGATCCGCAGCTCGATCTGGCACCGCTCGACCGGTACTGGATCGCTCACGGTCTCCGCCGGGGATTGGGAGCGTCGCGCCGGCAGGTAGGACAGCAGATGCAGCAGGAGCGAATCGTCGGCGGAACGCAGCAGCGATGCGTCGAGATGCGAGGGTCCAGTCAGACGCACCGACGGCGTCGGCAACAAGAGATCAATCCCCGAACGGGCGAGCGCGGCGAGCTCTGGGATGCCCATTCGGCCGTACGCCTCGAACACCGGGAAGAGGAATGTCAGTGTCTGGCGGTACGCCACCGCCGCCGGGTAGGCGGTCGCTCGTCCGGCGGGCGTGTACTCATGCCCGCTGAAGCGATCCGGGCTCCTATCAAAATACGGCTCGGTGACGTGGGCCAGTTCGACCGTCTCAGCCGCGGCATGGGCCCGCAGGACGGTCTCGTGAACAGCGAAGTCGAAGTCGGGGAGTCCGGTGCGGCCCGTGACCGGGCGGATGAACTCCTGGCTGAAGTGCGGCTCCGGCGAGGCCGTGAGGCCCTGGATCTCTGCGGCCCAGCCACCGTCGGCGGCCAGGTGGCCCGACAAAAGGACACGCCGCCCTGATCCGGCGACGGCAGCGAGGCGCTCGAGAAGCGAGGGATCGAGCGGAACATCCGCGAGGACGACCACCACGTCGTAGCGGGAGAGGTCGTGGTCTGGCGCGACGAAGTCGAACCCCACTCCTGAGGCGCCGAGGATGCGCAGCGCACCCAATTCGCCTGCGCCCGGCGAATCGACGACATGAACGTCGGTGCCGGAAGGGCGCACGCGCAGGACGGCGATGTCGACGACGCGGGTGAAGCCGGACGACACCGACTGGACTGACTCGACATACGCGAAGGTGTCCGCGATCAGGTCGGTGACGGCGGGGTGTGATCGGCCGCTCGCGGGCAGCGAGTCTCCGATGCTGACACCCAGCCCCAGCGCCACCATCTGGAGCGCTTCGTAGCGCAATGCCGCTGCAGGATGGAGGCTGCCGCTGTCGCCCCAGCTCCCGAAGAATCGTCCCGTCATCCCGAGCGCTCGGGGCTGCACGGGAAGGACGTTGCGCGCGACGTAGGGCGCGTATGTGTAGCCCCACCCGCCCGTGGGCAGCGCTTCGATCTCGTCGTGGGTGTCGAAGACCCCGTCGTCGTCTCGCAGTCGAGGGCGGGAGTTGAAGAAGACGCTGCGCGCCGCACCGTCGTGGGCGCGTCCGGCGCTGACCTGGTCGCGGAGCCGACGCATGTAGTCATGCGACAGCGCCCTCGCCGCCCCGGATCGGGCCTCCGGGCCGGCCACATCATGCCGCTCGATCAGCCGGTTGAACGTTGATGAGAAGCTGATCTGGTCAAAGCAGATGTCGAAAAAGAAGCCGTCGGCGTCGTCGAAGTGATCGAGGACATCGGACAGTTGCGCGGCCAGGTGATCGGCATAGCCCGAGGACATGTCCATGACATGCCACCCAGGTCCCGCGTCGGTCTCGACGCGGACAGGCGCGCCGCTCTCGTCGACCGCGACCCACTCGGGGCGCGCGGCGGCCGCGAACTCGTCGAAGAGCACGCTCAGATACAGCGGACTCCGAACGCCTGCGGAGCGGGCCGCTTCGACCTGCGAGCGCAACAGGTCGGATGCGCCCGCAAGGCCCGGGTGTCGCTCCGGCCTGTCGGTTTCGTAGTACAGGTGGCCGTGGTGGCACTTTGCGAAGAGCGTCACCGAGTCGACTCTCATCAGCCGGAGACGCGCAGCGAATTCTTCAGTGTCGAAGGCCCGGCCGACGTCGGGGATGAGGGGCGACGTATGGAAGTCGAGGTGCACCGCTCGACGGGGGACCGCTGGCAGGGCGCCCGGTTGGGGAGAGTGATGCATCGATAGGACTTCCTTATCAAACGTCGACCGGAGTTATCGGCCGTTTCTCAGCATAGACATGGGATGTTTCGCCGGTCAAGCCGCGGTCTGGTCTCGGAGGAACGGGATTTTCGCTCTGAACATGGGATCTATCAGCCGTCAGGAAGCGTGTATAGCAGCTCAGGTGGGGGCTGGAGTGCCGGACGTATCTGGTCAGCAGCGGGAAGGCACTGAGTCATCCTCGCCAGGGCGAATCAGACCCTATCGCTGCTCTTTTCGGCATCGCGTCAATCAGCCGGTGACCTATGGCGTCACGCGCCGATAGGGTCTCAATCTGGCCACCCGTCGTGCCGGTCGACCTCGCCTTAGGCGCCATGATGGGCGTCTGGGGCAGCCGGCCGGGCTAGGGATGATTTGGCCCTGTCCCCCACGAATGACCCAGGGGTATTCATCGAGCCTAGGTGGCGCCGGGTCATCGCTGATGGGGCCAGGCCCGAGCACGCTCGAGGCCCTTCGTGACGTGGATGCCGCGACGCACGGTCGCAGCTGGCCTTCGACCGAACCACGGAGCACACCGGTTACACAGATCGAAAAACTACGCTCAGGTCGATGTGTTCGTCGGCCACGACGTTGCGAAAGCCCAGCGCCACGCGTTGGACATCGTGCCGCACTTACTACGTTCGATCTAGGTGGCCGACGAGCAGCTGCCGGGCTCACGATGCTCTGCGGATTCGACGATGACCTCGCCGCCCAGATTACTTTGGTCTGCAACGGTGTTCACGGACTGCTGAGATTCGCCCCGGCCCTGAACGACCATCGGGCCACGAATGGACCACTCCGCCATCATTTACCTCCCGCATCGCTACTCGTCACTCGCTTGAGCTGCCGCGCCGCATCGAGCGGCGATTCGCAAAAAATGCTCCAACTCGCGCCCACGCAAGTGCAAGGATGGGCGCGCGAGATCGTCGCCCCGCCCAACTAACAGGCAGTCGTGGTCACCCGCGCGAACGCCGCCGCGCCCTCGGTTCCCGCCTCGCCGGGCAACTCGCAACACTGCCCATGGCTGCCGGTAACCTGGTCGACGATCGTTAGGGTGCGGTGAGGCGCTGGGAGAGGCTATCCAACCACGATCGGGCGTCGGGGCGGATCTGGTCGCCGAGCATCGGAATGCTCAGCGGAACGTCCAGCGTCACGAATCCGCCGGCTTCGTTTACGCCGCGGATATGACGAGCGACATCCGCCGCGTCGTAAACGAGCGGCCCGCGCCCCCAGTCTTCGGTGATGTGGGATAGCTGATGCCATGTCGTCGGAAGCTGTGACGAGACGGCCGCTGTGGGCTCGAACAGGAAGTCGAACTCACCGGCGGTGAAGGTCGCCGCGGAGAACTCCACGCGCGCCAGCCCTTCTCCATGATTGAAACTGATCTCCGTATCCGGATTTCCGGCCTTGAGGGCGCTCGCATACAGATCGGCGGTGGCCTGGCCGAATCCGACCCAGGGGTAGCAGCCGTCCACCCACCACCCTCGCACGGCGGGACCGTAGCGCCGGGAGAAGTCCTCCAGGACGGCGGCCCAATTGGACGCGAAACGGTCAGTGATGCGGAAGTCTTCTGTCGGTCCATCGGGCGACCCGGTGCACCCTAGAGCGTGAGCCGCTGCGACGTCATGCTTCCCTGCGAGTGCCGACGTATACAGCAAGGTCGCAAGTCCGGCCCCGGCCGCAGCGTCGATGATCTCACCAACGAGATCTCGCTCAGGAGTCCTAGTTCCGCGTGCGGAGCCGGTGAGACGTTCGTATGCACTGTTCGGCGCGTTCAAGAAGCCGTGGCTCTGACCGAGGGTGAAAACGAGATAGGTGGCACCGACGTCGGCGCACTGGGCGACGAATCTGGCGACGTCGAATCTCGAGATTCTCATGTCAAATGCTACGGAGTTGGAGGGCAGGAAATGAAAGAAGAGTCCGAACGTCCGCTCTGTCGACTCTGTGAAGAACCGCGTCATACATCCTATCTTTGCATGAATGTTGTCACCCCAGAGCGGCGTGGCACTAATGTAGATGACGTAGTCATCCCATGTTTAGAGCGATAGAGGTCGTATGGAAGACGAACTCGCGGTCACCGGCAGCGATCTGCTTCAATCGCTTCGCAACACTGAGTTGCAAGCGCCGACTAGACCGGAGGCGATCGGCGATCTCGTTCTCCTCCGCGAGTGGATCGGCAACACCTGCCATTCCACCCTGGAGAATAGGGGTTCTCATCCCGTGCGAGTCGACGAGGTGACGCTGGCCTCGACCACGCACGACTTTTCTCCGGCGTCCCCCGCATACGGGGAAAGCTTCCAGATGCTCTGCCACTACGAAGGGACCCTCGGCTCCCGAGAGACCGTCGGCGGTTACGCCGACATGGCTCATTACAGACTGCCGGAGCCGGAAGGATGCTTCGTCGCCTACGGAACACTGGTTGTGGACGCGTCTCCCGGCGAATCCCACCTGTTTGCGTTCACGACATGCGAGCGATTCTCGGGTCAGGTCCGCGCCAGCGCATCCCACATCGAGTTCGTCTTGCTGCTTGAGGGAACCGTCCTCGGTCCCGGCGAACGCGTGCCGCTGGAGAAGGTGCTCTACGTGCAGGCGCCAAATCGCTCGGCGGCGCTCGACATCCTCGCAGAACAACTCCCGCCACGGCCGGGAGGGGAAGCCCGGAGTATCCCCACCGGATGGTGCTCGTGGTATTGGTACTGGGATGAGGTGGTGGAGGAGGATGTGGCTCGGAACGTCGATGCCATCGCTCAACGTCATCTCCCCCTGTCGCTGGTCCAGGTCGACGACGGCTACGAAGCAGCGCTGGGCGACTGGCTGATCCCGAAAGAAGACGGCGGCAGCATGGCGGAGGCGGCCGAGCAATGGCGGCGCCGCGGTTTCGAACCGGCGATCTGGCTCGCGCCTTTCATCGCCGAGGCATCGTCTCGGGTCTTCCGTGAGCACCCGGACTGGTTCGTCCGCGATCTCTCCGGCGGACCGTGGCGCTCGGGGGACAACACCTTCGCGGGTTGGCGGAATCCGCCGTGGTTCGTGCTCGACGTGACTCATCCCGATGCTCTCCGCTACATCACGGACTGCTTCCGCACGATGCGGCACGAGTGGGGCATCCGGTATTTCAAGCTCGACGCACTCGTCTGGGGCGCGCTGCCGTGGGGAGTGCGACACGATCCGACGGTCACGTCCGTACAGTCCTACCGGGCAGGGATGACCGCGATCCGCAGTGCGATCGGCGCCGACTCCTTCCTCCTAGGGTGCAACGCGCCCATCTGGCCGAGCTTCGGCCTCGTCGACGGGATGCGGGTGACCGGCGATGTGGACCGTGACTGGTCGACATTCCGATCGCTGACCGCCGAGGGGTTCGGTCGGCTCTGGCAGAACGGCCGGCTGTGGATCAACGATCCTGACTGCTTCGTCGTCAAGAACCAGGGCAAGAACGTGCTGACCACCGCCCAGTTCCGCTACCACATGTCGTACGTGCTGGCCATGGGCGGCTCCCTGTTCTCCGGCGACGACGTGGCTCGATTCACCGAGGCGGATGTCGCCGCGGTCACCAAGCTCCTCGCCACTCCCGGCGTCGTGGCGCGGCGCGATCCGGACGGGGTGATCCGGGGAACCACCCGTGACGGTCGGCGGCTCGAGTTCCTCTTCAACCCCACCGACTCCACCGCCACCTTCGACGTGCTCGAAGAAGCGGACGACTTCTGGACCGGCGAGTCTGCGATTCATCCGGTGCGTGTCGAACCTATGTCCTGCGTGGTCCTGGAGCGATCCCCGTGACCGCGGCGAGCGGAACCGTAGGGCCGATCCACCGCCCTGAGGACTATGGCGCTGCGGGGACCGGGCGACACCTTGATACCGCCGCCATCCAGGCTGCGATCGATGCGTGCTGGCGTGTAGGAGGCGGCGTCGTGCACCTTACGCGCCGATACCTTAGCGGCACGCTGCGCCTCAAGAGCGGGGTCAACCTTCATCTGGACGAGGGGGCGGTGCTGCTCGCCTCTACGCAAATTGCCGACTACTCGCCGGACACGCATCGCAACATGTACCGCGGTGAGCCTCACATGGATCGGTGCTTCATCTACGCCGAAGATGCTCGCTCCATCTCCATCACCGGGTCCGGCACGATCGACGGGCAGGGGCATCGATCGGTATTCCCGAACGCCGAGGATCCCGACCGCAACCGGCCCATGATGATCCGGCTGCTGCGGTGCACCGACGTGACGGCATCAGGAGTGCGTCTGGTCAATGCGGCGTCGTGGACGGCAGCCTTCCTGTACTGCCAACGCGTCAGCATCACCGGAATCAGCATCTCCGCTATCGCGAATGACAACGGCGATGGGCTTGACTTCGACGGGTGCACCGATGTCTTCGTCCGCCGTTGTGAATTCGTCACGAGCGACGACTGCGTCTGCGTACAGACGTCGAGTACCACATACCCGAGCGGGAACATTCGCTTGGAGGACTGCACTTTCACAAGCGCGTGGGCAGGTGTCCGCATCGGCCTCCTCTCCCGGGCAGACATCACCGGGGTCACCATTGAGCAGTGCACGTTCCGGGGAATCGGCGATGGAGCAGTAAAAATTCAGTCGTGCGAGGGGGGCGATATCAGCGACGTTCTGGTCACGAAATGCGAGCTGGTCGACTGCGTTCGACCGCTTTTCGCAACCCTCACCCAACAACCCGTGTCCACCGAGTACGGAGCCGATGTGCCGCCGATCGGACAAATCGACCGCATCAGATTCGACGACGTCAAGGTGCGGGATCCTGCACCATCGCTCTCGAGCGCAATATTCCTTTCCGGTCTCCCCGGTCACCGGCTCGGACGCTTCTCCTTCGAAGGCGTCGTGATCTTCGCGAGCGCATCGCCCGCACCCCGGGTCGAAGCGTCCTCGGTCGCTCAAATCCCTGAGTTTACGACGGAGGTCTTGAACGGCTGGTGGCCGGAGTATCGCCTGCTCGAGGTCTCGGTTCCGGGGGGCGCGCTCTTCGCCCGACACGTCGAGGAACTCCGCATCGCTGCCTGCGATTTTCTCCGCAGCGATACCTCCGGTGACGCCGCCCTGTTCGCCAGCGATGTGGCGGAAGTGTCGATCAACTCGGCGCCCGGGAAGACGGGAACGCGATGCGGCGAGGCGAGCGACGGCCGATCCGACTGCCGCCCGGACTCGACTTCGCCCTGAGTCTCGGACTTGAGCCGAGAGAGCAATCGGCCGGTTTGCGAGAAAGTGATGGAATCCGGCGCGTAGGTCAGACTCATGTGCGTATCGAGAAAGCGATGGCATTCTCGCCGCAGTCGACCGGTCGCACGACGCCCGCGCCCAGGAGCGCGATCTCGTCTAGACGAGGCGGAGGGGACGAGGCCGGTACGGCGTCGGCACCGACGATCGAAATGGTGAAGGGGCGCCGAATCTTCTGCCCGGGAGGAGCGCCGCCAGGGCCGGGCCGTCGTTGTCGGCGACGCCGGCATCCACAGACCGGCTGGCCGCCAGAGCGCTCGCTCCGTGAGGGGACAGGGAGGACGTTTTCTGCGGCGGATCCTTCAAATCGAGCGGGATCTCAACCGGCGGGAACCAGAGATCCCGTTGCGCCGCATCACCCGCGGCCCAGCTGAGTCGGTCCGCCGCGTCGACCGGACGATACTACGAACGCACTTCGGGCCTGACTTGCCAGCACGTTCTGCCCGGCCCTTGAGGACTGTCCCATCCGGACTCAGGCGTCTCCGGCTTTTGCGTGGGGGGCGGGTGCTCCTGCGCTCTTGCCGAGAGCGAGATAAGCCTGGCCTCTTCCCGTCACGGTGACCGCGCCTTCTGCGGGCGAGATGAAGACCGCGCCGCCCGGGGAAAGAGTGACGCTATCCGCACCGCTCAGTGCGAGAGAGCCCTCGACACACAGCGCGATCGCGGGCCCGGAGACCGGGACGGTACGGGAGGCCCCCGAAGCTGCGGTCACGCGCAAGAGCGTGAAATCATCCACCGGGACCTCGAACCGTTCCCAGCCGTCGGCGACGGTGATGGCGCTTACGAGTGTTGGGGACGCCGGGATCCCATCGAGCACGGCGAGCAGTTCCCCCACATCGATATGTTTGCGGGTCAACCCGCCGCGCAGGACGTTGTCGCTCGCAGCCATGACCTCCACGCCTAGACCTTCCAGATAGGCGTGGGGTATGCCGGCCGGCACGAAGAGACCTTCACCCTGCTTCAGCGTGACGAGATTCATCAGTAGCGCCACCACAATTCCGGGATCTTTTGGGTGCTGGCTGTTTAGCTCATGGACGAGGGCGAGTTCCGCGGAGAACTCGTTCGAGGCCGCGTCGAGGGCAGCGTAGATCACTTGTTGCATGTCCTGGCGTGTGTCCGGCGACAAAGCCCAGCCGACGAGTGGGGCAAGAGATGGGCCAACGGACTGAAGACGGTCAGCCAGCGCTCCGGCGCCTGGGCCCAGGCCTGTGACCAGTCGGCGACTGATCGCGATGTCACGGAACCCCGCCAGCGCGCGGAACTGGTCGCTCAGGCTGACTAGAAGCTCGGGCTTGTGGTTGGCGTCGCGGTACGTCCGGTCAGCCGCGTCCCGCGGAATGCCCGCAGCCTCCTCGCGCCCGTAACCGGCCTCGGCCTGCGTTTTCGACGGGTGCGCCTGGATAGACAGCGCTGAGCCCGCCGCCAGCAGCTTGAGGAGAAAAGGCAGCCCGCCAGCGTTCAGCGGAGTGCCGTCGGGGGTCTCCGACGGGCCTCCCGGGTGGTCCCCGAACCAGACCTCAGCCTCGGGGATCCCGGTGGGCCTGCGGCCCTCCAGTTTGGCCAGAAGGATGGTTGACCCCCAGGCGTAGTCGCGGGGCACGTTGATCAGCGGGACGAGCATCGTCTCAGCGTAGGGGTGGGCGCGGTGATCGATCGGAACCCGCTCGTCATGTTGCGCGACCCACCGCGCGGACTGAGCCACTCACCCCGCCGACACCTGCGACGATGGCCGTTGCCCGTGCCCGCCACGGATCGGTCGCTACGGGCCCCATACCCGTGCCCGATGTCGGCGCCTCATGTGCGAGCAGGGCGGCACGAATTTCGCCTTTCAGCTGTCATGCGACGAACCCGCGTCGCTGATTCTCACCCCGAGCTTGCCGCATTCGCGGGACGGGGTATATGTAAGGCGACGTCGAGTCCGATCGGTAGGCCGGCTCAGACGATCCCCCACGCCTCTTCCAGCGCGCCGTCCCAGGTGCAGCCGCATCAGTGACGAAGAGGGCCGTGTCACCCGACGGATCGCCGTAAACGAATTCGCAGGCAGCGATACGGAGTTCCTCGACGTGGTCGCGCGAGAAGCGCGGCGCCGGGACCGACACCTCGAGCAGGTAGTAGTTCGACCTCCAGCCGTTGAGGACCCGGCCGTGAACTCTGCCCCACATCGCGGGAACCAGGGGGTGCTCCACAACGTCGGCCGGCGCATCACAAGTCGAATATTCAACCCCTACGATTCAGCTCATCTGCGATCCCACGTCATAACCGGCGAGCGGGAGTAGCGATCGTGCGCCGGCACGTCCGCATCGACGGCGCGAATGGGCCCACACCGACGGGACGGATGCCCTGATTCGCCGGACACATGGCCCGCGGCGTCCGCCGCGGGCCATGTGTCCGGGGGTTGGTGTCAGGATTTCAGTAGCCGGTCAAGGCGGATGGCTTGCCGGAAGTCGCCGCGTAGCTTCATTCGCCCGGTCGCCATGCCGGCCATGGGGTGGAGGTCTCCGAAAACAAGCCGGGCGAAGTCCGCTCGCGAAATCGTCACTTCGAAGTCCGGTACCGGTTGCTCCGAGGACGGATCCCCTTCGCGGTACCCGCCCGGGGAGTTCCGTCCGTCGAGCACGGCGTGACCGCCGTCGGTGAAGTGGAAGGCGTAGAGGGCGCCGACCTCGGCGAGTCTCGCCGGGGTGAGGATGTCGGTGAGCCTCTCCACGGCGGCGTCGTAGGAAGCGGGGGTATCGGTCGAGGTGTTCATGATGTCTCCTGTCGTCGTTCTCTGATCTGTGGGATGAAATGAGGGAGCGCGGTTACGCGTGGTGGGCGTACACGAGCTCGTAGAAGCGGAAGTCCGGGCTTGCAATCTCGACGGTCTCCTCGAGGTTCTCGTCCATGTCGGCCATCGCGCTGATGGCCTGGATGCAGTGCTCTGCGCTGTCCCAGAGGGAGTAGTTCACCGCGCGCTCCCCGTCGGAGCTGCGGTGGAAATTGGCGGACCTATACCCGGTGGTGTTTTGCGACTGAATCTCGTTGTTCGCGATCACGAGCTCCAGCAGGCGACCCTGCGTCGCAGGCTGAGTGGTGATCTCGTTGATGAAGATCGCGCCGGTGTACGAGTGCGAGATGACGCTCGCGCCCTCCGGGGTCCGATCGTCCGCGTAGACGACCGTATAGAACCGCGGACGCGGCTCGTTGAGCACGCCGCGCCGGGCTTGGGCGATCAGGTCCGGAACCTCGGGCAGCTTCTCGGCGGACAGCGCGGCGCTCTCGCTCGACCACTGCCCGTAGGTCACGATGCGGGTGCCTTCCAGCGAGCGCAGCACGTTCAGGCTGACGTTCCCCGGCGCCTCCGACATCCGTTCCGCCGCGGCGACGATCACATCGAGCACGGTCGCCTGATCCTCCTCGTCCACGTGGAAGAAGTTGATCGCGGTGGTCAGCTCGGTTCCCGCGCGGATGGCAGTGTCGGGAGCGATGGAAACCTTTGGCATGATGACTCCTTTGTAAAGCGGATATTCGTTCTTTTGAAGAATGAACCCGCGGGTAACGAAAGTCAAGGGGACATCCGTTTTCTTTCGCTATACTCAGCGCATGCCCAGAGTGAGCGCAGAGCACCTCGCCCATCGGCGTCGACTGATCCTCGATGCGGCGATCCGGTGCTTCGCACGCGAAGGCATCCAGGGCACGACCATGCAGCACGTGTTCGCCGAGTCGGGCATCTCACCCGGCGGGGTGTACCGGTACTTCCCCAGTAAGGACGATCTGATCGTGGCCATCGCGGGCGGAGTCGCCGGGCGCATCACTCGTTTCGTCGAGGTGGATTCCGCCGCCACCGACAAACGTCCGATCTCCATCGAAGACGAGCTTCAACGGCTGTTCGCCCTGTTCGACTCGGTCGAGGAGGACGACGACCATCGCCGGGTCGCGATTGCCGTATGGGCGGAGAGTCTCCACCACCAGGCGGTGGCCACCGTGATCACCGGTGCGATCGATGACCTTACGGCATCAGTGGCTGCGCGCCTGGCGCTTCTGCAGGAATCCAGCGGACTGCCGGCGGATGTCGACGCCCGCGCCGCCGCGCAGGTGCTCGTCGCCGTTCTTCCCGGCTACCTGTTGCAAAGGATCTGGTTCCCGCGACTGGACACGACCGCGTTCACGCTCGCCGCCGAGAGGCTCGTCGGAGCGCGCACCGTCACCACGGTGGCCAGTCATTCCGTGAGCGCCGCCGTCGCGGACTCGATGTAAGAGTTCACGCTGCGGGAGCCGAACACGGCCGTGTGCGCAATCCACCCCTGAGTGAGCGCCATCACGGCACGGACCGTGTCGGCCGCGAGGACGGCGGGTGCGGCGACACCCGAAGCGTCCGCCCACGGCTGGAGCGCGGCTTGCAGCGACGCTCGCAGGCGTTCGGCCGTGACACTCACCTGGGCAAGCAGGTCGGGATCGACCATCGCCTCCGCCCAAAACTGGACGACTACCGACGGCGGGAGTCCGTGCTCCTCGAAGGCCCGGAGGAGCGTCGCAAGCACGGCCCGCGGCGCGATGACATCCCCCTTGCGCGCGCGGGCCTCCAGCGTCTCGACGTGCGGGACGAGATACCGCGCGACGATGTAGCGGGCCAGCTCGGCCTTGCTGGAGAAGTGCGAGTAGATGGCGCCCGTGGAGAGCCCGGACTCCGTCACGATGTCGGCGATCGAGGTGTCGCGAACGCCCTTGCGCACCAGGCACCGCAGTGCGGCGCGCGCGATCTCGTCGCGACGCGCCTCACGATATGCGACAGTCACCCGGGGCATCCAAAGAGAGTAGCGGTTCTGTTAGAGTGCTTGCACAAACAGATCAAGCATTCTTTTTAGAAGGAGTTTCCATGGCCAATGATCAAGCCTCGCGGCCGACTCCGTACCCCGTCGCTGCACTGGCCGGCCTGCTCGCGTCGATCGTCGTGGCCCTCGTCGTGATGGCCTTCGTCTGGCCGGCCGCCACTTCACAGGCGCGCAACCTTCCCGTCGGCATCTCGGGGCCGGCCGAGAGCGTCGACCAGTTGGAGGAGAACCTCGCAGACCAGGATCCGGCACCGTACGTACTGCACGAGGTCTCATCGCGTGACGATGCCGCGGAGCGCATCGAGAACCGCGAACTGTACGGCGCCATCCTCCTCCCCGGCGCCGACTCCGACGACGCTCCGGAGATTCTCCTCGCCACGGCGGCCAGCCCCGCCGCGGCGAACGCCCTCCGCGGCGTCGCCACCGAGCTGCAGGAGCGAATCGATCAGCAGGTCATTGCCGCCCTCACCTCGCAGCTGACCACGATCGGCGAGGGCCTCGCGGCCGGTCAGGCCCCGGAGCGTCCCTCGGGCGGCACGGCCGACGTGCCGGAGGTCACCGTCACCGACCTCGTACCCCTCGCCGACGGCGATCGCACGGGTGCGGGCCTCGCCGCGGCCGTCTTCCCGCTCGTCCTCGGCGGCCTCGCCGGCGGCATCATCCTGGTTTTCCTCGTGCGCGGGGTGCCCCGGCGTCTCGTCGGACTCGCCGCCTATGGTGTCGGCGCGGGCCTTCTCATCGTCACCATCCTGCAGTCATGGTTCCAGATCATCCAAGGACCCTGGCTCGTCAACGCCGCGGTTGCCGGCCTGGCGGTGACGGCGACGGCAGCACTCGTCGTGGGCCTTCACTCCCTCATCGGCGCCGCGGGCATCGGTGTGGCAGCCGTCATCACAATGTTCATCGGCAACCCGATCGCGGGCGCTTCTGCGCCGCCGCAGTTCCTGCCCGAACCCTGGGGGGCTATCGGCCAGGGATTCGTCCCCGGCGCCTCGGCGACTCTTCTGCGCTCGACCGGATACTTCCCTGATGCGCCCACCGGCAGCGGTTGGCTGACACTGGTCACGTGGCTCGTCGCCGGCCTGGTGCTCGCCCTCATCGGCCGGACGCGTCAGGGCCGACGGTCTCAGGCAGCCGACGTCCCTGCTGGTCGGCGCGACCGGTGATCTCCCGAGGAACCGGCAAGACATCTCAATGTGATCACGCATGGCACGGGAGGCGCGGTCGGCGTCCTCCTCCGATCGCCTGCGCGATCCGGAAGTGCGCGCGGGTTGCTCGGGGCACAGGGTCCTCGACGTAGTACCGCGTCATCAGGCCGGCCACCGGTACGGCGTCCGGCTCGCCGTGGTCATGCCGCGCCGCCAGATACAGACGGAGCAGGTGAAGGTGAGGACGCGTGCGCTCGTACCCCTCGTGGACGAACCGATTTACCGCAGGCGGCCGCGATGAGCGAATGGAAGCGAGCGTCACTGCGACTGAAGCGCATGATCACCTCTCGCTGGTCCGAGCCGGAACGAGATCCGCCGGGGATCGACCTCGGCCTCGAGGGCGTCCGTGAGCTTCCGAGAGCGGGAGCGAGCCGCCTCAGCTGCCGCGAGCGGTTCCAGGAGCGTGCGCATCTGGAAGAGCTGATCGACCTCCTCGGCGCTCAGCAGAGCGCTGGTGGTGTACCCCCTGATCGTGGGCTTCTGCGCCAGGCCGTCGGCCTCGAGCCGATCGAGCGCCTCCCGTACAGCCGTGGGCGCGACACCGAGCCTCGCTGCGACCGCGTCGATGCAGATCCGGGTCATCGGAGCGATCTCATGCTCCATGATGGCCTGCAGCAGATCGTACGTGCGTCGCCGAGGACGGAGCGATCCGTCGTCGCCATCGCATCAGGTGGCGACCAGGCGTTCGTCATCACCCGATGCTAGCTCGAGCGGGTCAGCTCAAGCGCCGATGAGGCGGGTGCGCTGCTCGCCTAGGCCGTCGATGTCGGCCGTGACCCCGTCTCTGGAGGCGAGATAGGGACCGACCCGACAGGGCCACCCCACCCTCTCATGAGTTGTGCTTCTCCCCAGTTCAAGACCAAGGCGAGCAGCCCTACGCCGACGATGGGGCCGAGGGAGAGGGGAGGACGATGCGGGTGAAGCCTCCCCAGTGGGTAGTCCGTCGACGGAGGCGGCTTCCGAGTTCGGCGGGGAGTCGATGAAGAAGCCCTGGAGGACGATGATCGTGGTGGGTAGGGCGATGACGCCGTAGGCGATGCCGACGGCGAGGGGGTGCTGACGATGCTGTGGCTGTCGAAGCGTTGGAAGTAAGGGACGAAGAGCAGGACGGTGGAGACGACGGTGGCGGAGAGGAAGACGCCGAGGAAGCGTTGGCGTCCGCGGGGTCCGCAGCCGCCGATCCGGAGGGCCTGCCAACCCCCGCCGAGCGGCGGCGATCCCGTGGCCTGGCCACAGACGCGAGGCCGGCGCGGCCCAACCAGAGAGGACCTCGCCGCCGCAGTTCACCACGGCGACCCGAGGCCACCACCCAACGGTCCGCCGAGGCCGTCGGTCAAGGGATCGCCAGTGTCGCCGCCCTCCTCGGCCTCGAATTCGCGGCGAGTGGCGGCGGATTCTCACGGGTTCGGCCGGACTACCTCGAGATCGTCGCCGACGCCGCGCGCCGCTGGACCGCGCTGCCGCCGGCGCGACCGATCGGGGTGCGCGCCCCCTGTCTGTCCACCGATGGGCCGCTCATCGGCGCCGCGGCGCTCCGCCTTCGATCAGAACTCCTCTGAGGCAGGGTCTGACGTCGAATACCCGCCCGATGAGCGGCTCTGCCGGCCGGTCGGAGACCCGCTCGACGCTCCTCTCGACGATCGCCTCAGCCGAGCCGGTCAGGCGCGTGCGCGAAGTGTGGTGCGGTAGCGGGTGAGGAGAAGATCCTGGCCTTTGATGCGTCGAGTGAACGCGGCTCCCACGATGGGATGTCCGAGGAGCGGGAGCTGCGTTGCACCGTCGCGCGGCCCGAGGGGGACGGCCAGCACTGCGTACCGCGATGGTGTGTAGTGTGTGCGGGGCTCGCGGCCCGCCAGCAGGTCGGCGATGACCTGCGCGGCGACAGCCGCCTGCCTTTCCGCGTTCGCCGCGGTTTTCGGCTCCGGCACGTCGGTGATGTCGCCTACCGCGAAGAGCGTCCGGGAACCGCGTATCCGCAGGTGCTCATCGACGGTGACGCGCCCTGAGGCATCCAGCGTTTCCTGCGGCAGGAGATCGGTGACGGGGCGTGCACCGTGGGCGGTGAACCAGACCTCGCCATCGACCTCGATCCCGCTGGTGGTCCTGACGCGCTGACCGGGACTGTAGGTGGCCGAGGGCGCGGCCGGTGCTCCGGCGGCATCCTGGATCAGACTGTCCTCGAGCACCGTCACGCCCAGGTCGGTGAGTTTTCGGTGCAGACGGCGACGGAGGGCGTGACGGTACGGGCCGGGGATCAGGCGTCGTCCGATGAGGGTGACGCGGCGACCGGGGTGAGCATGGCGGATCTCGGCGGCGAGCTCGACTCCGACCGCGCCTGCGCCGGCGACCACGATCGACGCCGATCGGGAGACTGCTTCCGCCGCTGCGTCCAGCCCGAGGAGATACCCGGCGAGGTCGGATCCCTCGGGCTTGATCGGCGACGGGTAGGACGACCCCGTGGCGATCGCCACGGCGTCCGCCGGCATCCACTTCCCCGCCACTTCGACGCCACCGTCCCTCACCGCCGTCGCCGCGGCATGGAGAACCGTTCCGCGCTGGAGCACCTCCGAGTACGGCAGCAGCAGCTGCCTTCCCCCCGAAGCCCCCGCGATCGCCCGCAGCCCAGCGACAACGTGGGCGAATCGCTCCCGTTGTTCGACGAGGACGACTTCGTGGGCGGCGTCGAGATGCCGGGCAAGGGCGACCCCCGCATAGCCGCCCCCAACGATGACCACACGTTTCATGGCATCCCCAATCTCCTTGCGGCGGCACTTCAATTACGTGACACCATCACCTAGTCGTCAGGGTAACAGATCCGTGATGACGTCAACGATTGGTAGACTGGGCATGTGACGTCGTCTCATCCTCCCGCACTGGAGCGGGCTCTCGTGGACTTGTACGTGGCGCTCGAAGCCTTGTACGCGAACGTCAGCCGAGAACTCGCGCTCACCCCTCAGCAGGCTCAGCTGCTGTGCGAGTCCGAACGCGGGCCCTCAGTACGGGAGCTCGCGTGCGCCCTGCACTGCGACCGATCGAACATCACCCGCCTCGTCGATCGCGCGACCGCGCGGCACCTGCTCGAGCGACGAGCGGACCCCGCTGACGGGCGCATCGTGAGGATCGCGTTGACCGACAAGGGCAAGTCCCTCGCCGGCCGCTTCCAGCAGCTGCTCACCGCGCGGCTGCGCGGACTCACCAGGACCTGGGACGCGTCGCGGCGAAACGAGGCAGAGGATCTCGTCAAGATCCTCCTCGGACAGCTCCATCGAGAGTGAGCCACTCGACGACCCCAACGCGTGAAGAGTCCGCTCCGAAACAATAGACCGCGACGGCGAGATCACCATCCGCCCACTCCGAACGCCTGCTTCCCCTCGGCAAGCGCAACGGCAACGCCAACTACCCACCGACATCATCGCCCTGATCCACACAACGAAGCCATGATCAGCACCCGGGCACCGGCGAAACCCCCACCGACTTCGCCCTCAACGCCACCCGCGGATACCAAACGCAGAACGGATGGACCGAGACATCAAGATGGCGCTGGCGGTGAACTCGAACACTCATGGAGCCGCATCAGATTGGTCACATTCCCTGGCGAATTGCATGAATCGACGCTCGGAATCCTCAACCGTTTGCATCGAGTCGTATCGAGCCGGCGGATTGTTCCCGCCTGCAACCGATGACCAAACCGGGTCGCAGGAGCGAGCTCCGGAGTTGGTTGAGAACTGCGCGTCCTCATCCGCGGTGAGCCCGCGACATTCTCGCAGGAGAGTGCCCGTTCGAATTCATCGATCGAGTGGGGTTTACCCCTGGAAGCAGATGGACGGCCCGCTCCTGCGTTCGCTCGCGTCGGGCAAGCACCCGCTTACTCCCCAAGCAGTGGGTGAGCGGCCCATTGCGAACTCCTGTTCTGCTCTTGCGGTGGAATATCCGTCGCACTACGATGAACAAACGATTGATCACAGCTCTCTTGGGCCAAGCGGAGACAGTGCCTCTCCAGTTAGGAAAGTTCAATGATGAATGCAAGACAGCGCAAGCTTCCCGCTTGGAGGGCAGGAATAGCCTTCGCGGGAGTCAGCGGCCTTCTGATCGGGATGACCGCCTGCGCAGCCCCCGATTCGAGCGGAACGGACGAGGGGGAGGAGATCACCCTGACCGTGTCGGTCTTCACGGATTTCGGATACAGCGAAGAGATGATTGCGGAGTTCGAAGCCGAGAATCCGGGAATCACGGTGGTTCAAGATCAGGCGGCAACAGGCGGCGGCGCCGCTGAGCGCGACAATATCTTGACCAAGCTCGCAGCCGGCTCAGGGCTGGCCGACGTCGTCGCCATTTCCAACGACTGGATGCCGCAGATGCTCCAGTATCCCGACAAGTTCGTGGACCTCACGTCGGATGACGTCGACGGGCGCTGGCTGGATTGGGTCGCTGGAGCCGCGACGGATGCGGAGGGTCGTCTCATCGGCTATGGCACGGACATCGGGCCCCAGGCGATCTGTTACCGCACGGATCTCTTCGCTGAGGCGGGACTCCCAACAGATCGCGAGGAAGTTGCGGCACTTCTCGAGGGCGATTGGGATCACTACTTCGGAATCGGAGAGGACTTTTTCGCCGAGACCGGAGTCGCGTGGTTCGACGCGCCGATCGTGACGTACAACTCCCTTATTGGGCAGATCGACTATGCGTACGAGGACGCCGACGGCACGGTAGTCGCGGCGACCAACCCCGAGACCAAGAATGCGTTCTTCACGGCCATTGAGGCGAGCCTTGCTACAGGAGCCGACCTCAAAGAATTCTCAGACGACTGGTATGCAGGCATGGCGTCCGGCGCCTTCGCGACCATTGCTTGCCCGTCCTGGATGCTCGGCATGGTCGAGGGCAACGCCCCCGACACGACGACGTGGGATGTGGCCAACGTTTTCCCAGAAGGCGGTGGGAACTGGGGTGGCTCCTATCTGACCGTACCGACTCAGTCTCCGCATCCCGAGGAGGCGAAGGAGCTCGCCGCGTGGCTGACCGCGCCGGAACAGCAAGTTCAAGCGTTTCAGAACATCGGTGCGTTCCCGAGCCAGGTCGACGCGTACTCGGACCCCGTACTGATCGATTACGCGAATGAGTACTTCAACGGAGCTCCCACTGGCACAATTTTCAGTGACAGGGCAAGCGCGACCGACATCTCCACGACTAAGGGTCCGAACAACTTCGCGATCGCTCAGATCCTCGAGGCAGGGGTAACGCGGGCGGCGATCGACCGATCCCAGACCGCTGAGGAAGCGTGGGAGCAAGTCGTCTCCGAACTCGAGTCAGCGAACCTGAACTAAGTGCCCGAAGCGGGTGTCGGGTCTCTGATGCCCGTCGCAGGTCGCAAGGCCCGACACCCGCATTCCTGCCGAACTAGCGGACCAACATGGATACCACTACTCAACTGCACACCGCCTCCAAAGTAGATCGCGTACGGCGGGTGGGTCTTGGCAACACCGTCAGCCGCTGGGATATGCGCTTATCCCCCTACCTCTTTATCTCGCCGTTTTTCGTGCTGTTCGCCGTCACCGGCCTATTCCCCCTCGTGTTCACGGCCTTCGTCTCGGTCCACGAATGGGACCTGATCGGGGGCAAGGGTGACTTCGTCGGCCTGGAAAACTACGCGGCAATTCTTGGCCAAGACAAATTCTGGATATCACTTCGAAACACATTCAGCATCTTCCTGCTGTCCTCTGTGCCGCAGATTTCGTTGGCGATCATCATCGCTGCTGTCCTCGACGCTAACCTTCGGGCGAAGACTTTCTGGCGAATGGGCGTGCTCCTCCCCTACGTCGTCACACCTGTCGCCGTGACTTTGATCTTCAGCGCTCTGTTCGCGGACCAGTCTGGACTTGTTAACAACATCCTGGGAGCACTCGGGATACCGCCGGTCGGTTGGCACAGCGAAGTGCTTCCCAGCCATATCGCGATCGCCTCCATGATCAACTTCCGATGGACCGGTTACAACGCGCTGATCCTGCTGGCTGCAATGCAAGCGATCCCGAGGGACTTTCACGAGGCTGCGATGATCGACGGCGCCGGACCGTTGAGGCGTCTGATCTCGGTCACCATTCCGCAGCTGAGGCCGACCATCATCTTCGTCGTCATCACCTCTACGATTGGGGGTTTGCAGATCTTCGAGGAAGCACAGCTCTTCAGTCGAGATGCCAACGGAGGCGCGGACTCTCAGTGGTTGACCATCACCATGTACCTGTATCAGCTGGGGTGGCGGCAGCTTGACTTCGGGATGGCCTCCGCAGTGGCGTGGGTTCTTTTTCTCATCATCATTGCGGTTGTCCTCTTGAACTATCTGATCACGCGACGTATCGCCACCAGCGGGAAGGAGTCGGCGTGATCGCTGACATCGTCGACACACGTCCCCCGGTTCGCGTCAAGCCGCGCCGCTCAAGCACAGGGCGCCCTCCCGGGGCCAGCTACCTGTTCTTGTCCATAGTGATACTTCTGTCCGTCTTTCCGCTGTACTGGTCCGTCTTGATCGCTAGCGGCGATGGATCGACCCTCCGAGACCCCAACATGTCCTGGGTGCCCGGTGGCAACTTCTGGCAGAACGCCGCGGCAGTCATGAACGATCCGCAAGTCAACTTCTGGAAGGCGATCGTCAACAGCATCGTCGTTTCGACGGTTGTGGCCGCATCGACGGTGATCTTCTCGGTGCTAGCCGGCTATGCCTTCGCGAAGCTCACCTTCCGCGGCAGGGATGGACTGCTTATCTTCGTCGTGGCGACGATGGCTGTCCCGACTCAGCTTGGCGTGGTTCCGCTCTTCATTCTGATGAGCCAGTTCCAGCTCACGGGTTCGCTGTGGGGCGTTATCCTGCCCTCCCTCGTTTCCGCCTTCGGCGTGTTCTGGATGGCGCAGTACCTTCGCCAGGTGATACCGACGGAGCTCATTGAAGCGGCCAGGATCGACGGCGCCAACTCTCTTCGCACTTTCTGGCACGTGGGCGTGCCCGCCGCCCGTCCCGCCGCCGCCGTACTCGCACTGTTCGTCTTCGTCGGGACGTGGACGTCATTCTTCTGGCCCTACATCATTCTCGATCAGAACAACCCGACCCTGCCTGTCGCACTCGCGACACTGCAAGCGGGCTACTTCGTCGACTACTCGGTTGTACTCGCCGGCGCGGTTCTGGCCACCATTCCACTCGTCCTGCTTTTCGTGTTCGCAGGAAAGCAGCTCGTCGCGGGAATCATGCAAGGGGCGGTCAAGGGATGACGTGCCTGAACGTACGCACAACTGAAAGGTACTCATAGCATGCGGTTGTATCTCGTCGGGGCCGGAGCTATCGCGCGAATGCACGTCGCGGCCGCTCAACGCCTCATACCCGAAGCTGAGGTGCACGCAGCGGATTCGAACGGTGGCGTGCTGAACTCTTTCCTCGAGCAGTTCCCACAAGCCCACGGCTACGACTCCGTCGAAGCAATGCTTCAGCCGCCAAGCCTGCCGGACGACCTCGTCATCGTCGCGACTCCGCCCTCATCACACTTGGCGATCTCACTTGCGGCGATGGAGAGCGGGCGAAACGTGCTGTGCGAGAAGCCGCTCGCCCTCAACGTGTCGGAGGCTCAGACGATGCTCGCTTCTGCACAAGCGCACGGCGTCCGCCTTGCGGTCTGTGACGTGCGACTCCTCGGTGTGGCCGCCAGCACAAGAACGAAGCAGCTGCTCGAAGATGGTGCCATCGGGGACCCATACCACGTGACGTGGATCAACCGTGCCCAGCGTAACCGGTCTGGAATCGAATATCAGCCGGCTACCAAATGGTTCCTCAATCGGTCCATCAGCGGCGGGGGAACGTTGATGGACTGGGGCCCGTACGATTTCGCGGCGCTCGATGACTTGCTCAATCCGGTGCGCGTGGAGGTGAGCGGAGCCTGGCTGGCATCTCCTAGGACCGCAGCGGCCGGTCCGGGAGAGGATGACGTTGAACAGCACGTGGGGGCAACCCTGCGCTACTTCAGGTCGACGGGCGCCCCGGTGACCGTCACATACGAACGTGCGGCTTGCACGCACGGGCGGCCTCAGTCGACCACCGAGATCGAAGGTGCGGCGGGAGCAATTCGGTGGGACTGGATTGACTGGGTGGGCGAGGGTGCTGTCACTCTGACGAAGGACAACGAGGGCACTCCGCAGTTGACCACTGAGAAGTTTCCCCAGTCCGGTGAGGCGCACGACCGGCCACTTGCTCGTTACCTGGAGGGCCTCTCAGAGGACACGCTGCGCACTTCCGAGCGAGCGCTCTTTCGCTTCCAGTGTCTTCAGGCCGTTTACGAGTCGGTTGCCACCGGGGCGCGCGTGATCATCGACGCACCGGACTCGCGGCGATGAGGGAGTACTTCGCCATGGACACTGCGTTCTATGGCCATTCGGCCACCTACAGCTTTGAAGCGCGGGCAGAAATCGCCGCGGAACTGGGCTACTCCTACACCTATCTCACCCTCTGGAGTGACGCGGCCTGGAACGATGTCGCTAGAGTCGCTTCGTCCAGCCTGCCGGTGCGCGCAGTGTGGGTCGAGGTCGACATCTCCCTCGGACGGGAACACCCGCTGCGAAGGCGCGTCTCCCGGCTCCTTGCCGAGTTGGAAGGGTGCAGCAGGGTCGAGGTGGCTCTCGTAGATCGAGCGGGGTCTTCTGCGGGAGATCCGTTCGACCGCATGCTCGAGACGACGGAATGGCTGGTGGAGCAGGCCTCTCATACCGATCTCCAAGTGTTGCTCTACCCGCATGTCGGATTCCCTCTCCACGACCATGCCACCGCCATCCGGCTTTGCCGCGAGTTTGCGGCACCCGGCAGGCTCGGCACGACTTTGTCACTTATTCACTGGTTCGTCGCGGGAGAGACGAACCCCGACATCCTCTTCGCGGGCTCCGAGGCATACCTGGGCAACGTGAACGTGTGCGGACTTGACAATCTCACCGCCGCGCCGCCGCAGATCCCCCGGATCCGTCCCGTCGGGATGGGCGAATTCGATGAGTTCGCCTTCCTTGCGAGCGTTGCAACAACTGGGTACACATCTGCGATCGGCGTCCAAGGCTATGCCGTGGGCGGTGACCCGTACATCCAGCTCGGCCGGTCACGCGACGCGCTCAAGAGCATCGACACGCGTCTTGCAAGTCACCCGCACTGGGGTCGCCTCGAGAACCGGACGCGATGACCAGACCCGCTCATCCCCAACCATGCTGACCATTGGGGTTCTGGGGGCAGCGAAGATAGCACCGGAGGCCCTGCTGGCGCCGGCACGCGAACTAGATGACGTACAGGTCGGAGCTGTCGCCGCCCGCGATCCGCGGCGCGCGAGAGCATTCGCGGGCACGCACGGCATCCCTCACGCACACGACAATTACGACTCTTTGCTCGCTGACCCGAACATCGACGGGGTCTACATCGGGCTGCCGATCGGCCTACATGGACGATGGACGTTGGCCGCCGTTGCTGCCGGCAAGCACGTGCTCTGCGAGAAGCCGCTCACAGCGAATGCGGAGGAGGCCCACGCCGTCCACGTTGCGGCGAACGCCGCCTCGCGTGTCGTTATGGAGGGCCATCACACTTCGCACCATCCCCAGACGCGACGGGCGGCACAGATCGTGCGGAGCGGCCGACTGGGTCGAATTTCGTTCGCGGCAGCGTCGTACGTGGCACCCATCCCCGAGGACGACGAAGTGCGGTGGAGTGAGGAGCTTGCGGGTGGCGCCCTGATGGATCTTGGCTGCTACCCGGTCCGATGGCTCCGGGATGTCTTGGGAGTGGCGCCGACGGTGGTGTCAGCCGTTGCGACCTCCCTAGGACAGGTTGATTCTTCGATGGATGCACGCCTTGACTACGTCGGCGTCGGCGCCCGAGTCAGGGCGGGCATGCGCGGAGATCTTGGAGTGGACGTACGCGCTGAGGTGCGCGGCACCAACGGGCGGATGACCGTAACGATGCCGTTTCAACCTCACCTCGGGGGTGAGATCGTCGCTGACGGCGGACACTGGAGTCTTCACGAGACCGCTGATCCTCGCTCAAGCTTCAGCTTTCAGCTCGAAGCCTTCCGAGACGCGGTCGTCGCCGGGGGCCCGAACCACACGAGTGTGTCGCGCTCGATAGAGACCATGCGGACGATTGACAGCATCTACCGTGCCGCGGGGTTAAGAGAGAGAAAGGCAAGGGGCGAGGGACCGCCGCCGCGAGGGTCTGGAATCCCAGGCGAGAGAACCTAATGCGCGACGACGAGGACGCCGTCCACACGGCGGGGTATGCCGCTGTAGCCGTCCCGGAGCTCCTCGGGGAGCAGCGCCTCGGGCGCATTCTGCCACGCCAAGGGCCGGAGGAATCGGCGGATCGCGGTCACGCCGACAGAGGTGTGAAGAGTGTTCGTGGCCGGCCACGGTCCTCCGTGGTGTTGCGCCCACGACACCCGGACCCCGGTTGGATACCCATTGAAGACGACGCGCCCGGATGCCTTCTGCAACGCCGGCAGCAGATGTCGGATGCCGTCGAGGTCAGCGTCTTCGATGTGGAGGGTGGCCGTCAGGGAATCGGGCACCTTCGCCAGCGTGTCGACCAGTTCCTCCTGGTCTTCGTAGTCGACGACCAGCACGAGGGGTCCGAACGCCTCGATCGTGTGCTCGGGTGTCACCTCACGAGCCCGGACGCGCAGCACTCGGGGCGAGACAGCGAAACCTTCCGCGCTGGATTCCGCGGTGCCGGTGAGCGAGGTGACGCCTGGCGCGCCCTCCAGCGCCTCTTCGGCCGTGCTGAATGATGCCAGGACACGTTCGTTGAGGAGCACGGCGGTGTCGGTAGCAGCGACGGCCGTCGCGAGCTCAGCAGCGAACCGGTCAGCGGCGACGCCTGCGGGAATGAACGCGATCCCCGGCTTCGTGCACAGCTGACCACCGGATGCGGTCACAGACACGCTGAGAGCGGCGGCGATCTCGGCGCTCCTCGCCTGCAGCGCCGCTTCGGTGATGATGAGCGGGTTCACGCTCTGCAGCTCGCCGTAGAACGGGATGGGTACCTGCCGTGCCTCGATCGCGGCTCGCAAGTGCTGTGCAGCGCCCAGCGACCCGGTGAAGCCTACGGCGGCGACGTCGGGATGCCCCACGAGCTCGGTACCTGCCTGCTGACCGAAGACGATGCCGATCGTGCCGCGGGGAGCACCCGCACGTCGCGCACCCTCCTGGAGCGCCTCGAAAGCGGCTTTCGAGGTCAGCGGGTGCGCGCTGTGCGCCTTCGCGACGACGGGATTCCCTCCAGCCAGCGCGGAGGCGGTGTCGCCGCCCGGGACGGAGAACGCGAACGGGAAGTTGCTCGACCCGAACACGGCCACCGGGCCTATCGGGACCAGCATCCGGCGGACGTCCGGCTGGGGGCCGACGGCGGTGTGGGCGGCATGGTCGATTGCCGCCTCCAGGAATCCGCCCTCCCTGACGGCTTCGGCGAAGAGCCGGAGCTGGAAGGTCGTGCGACCGAGCTCGCCGCTCAGACGTGCCGAGGTGAGCCCGGTCTCCGCCTCAGCGATGGCCGCGAGGGCGTCGGCGCGTTCCTCCAGGGCATCGGCGAGCGACTCGAGGAGTTCGGCGCGCCAGGCCCGGCCTTGCGACGCGATCTCGGGCGCCGCGGCTTTCGCGCGCGCCACGATCGCGGCGACGTCATCGGCGGAGGTCGGCCTGATTCCGGTGTCAGAGGCGATGCCGGTGCGGGGGTCTGTGGTCGTCAGTGTGTCGGGCATGAGGCTCCTGGGCGTGGGGTTCAGGCGCTCGCGCGGCGCAGCAGGGTGAAACCGAGATCGATCGACACCGGGTCGGCGTCCGAATGTGCGATGCGTTCCAGAAGCAATTCCCCGGCTCGCCGGCCGATGCCTTCATTCGGGGTCTGGATGGTGGTGAGCGGGGGGTGCAGGAACCTGCTTACCTCGAAGTCGCCGAAGCCGGTCACGGCCAGGTCCTCAGGCACCCGGAGACCGAGAGACTGGGCCTGCAGGATCGCGCCGGTGGCGAAGATGTCACTCGCGCACACGAGCACGTCCGTCTCCGGGTGGATCTTCCTCACCTCGTCGACGAGCCACGCTCCGGCCTCGACACTGATGCCGCGGGCAGCGGTGTCGACGATGCGGACCGGCTCCCCCGGCCGCAGTCGGCTCAGCGTGTCGCGAAACGCATCGCGTCGTGAGTGCGCGCGTGAGTCGTCACCCGTGAGCCAACCGCCGAAAGTGGGATGCCGGTACCCTGCGGCGAGCACGAACTCGACGACGGCGGTGAACGCGGCACCGTTCGAGAACCCCACGAGTGAGTCGATGGGGTCGTCGCTCCAATCCCAGGTTTCCACGACGGGGATTCGGGAGCGTCGCAGCAACTGCCGAGTGCCTGGGGTATGTGAGGCGCCGACGAGGACGATGCCGTCTGGTCGGCGCCCCAGGAAGGCACCCAGGATCTTCTCCTCCCGGCCCGAGTCGTAGTCGGTCGTCCCGAGGAACAGCTGGATGCCGGCTTCCGAGAGCACCGCCTCGAGCCCATGGATGGTGTCGGCGAACACAGAGTAGCTCATCGCAGGCATGACGGCCGCGACGGTGCCGCTGCGGTTGGACGCGAGGTTGCTGGCCGCGCGATTGGGCACGTAGCTGGTCTCCTCGACGGCGCGCATCACCGCCGCGTAGGCCGCCTCGGAAACCGACTGGGGCTCGCGTATCGCGCGGGACACGGTGGAAGGCGACACGCCCGCCGCCGCCGCGACATCGAGGACGGTCGCGTCGCGGGTCTTGCGCCGCGTGACTCTCGGCGGCATGACGTCTGAGTCGCCGGTCACAACAGCCCTCTTCGAGCGAGGTTGGTCATCAAGTTCGCCATCCCGAAGTCCCATGGTTCGCAGTCCTCGCTGAAGTCAACCACGTTGGCCAGGGTCCCCAGGGAATCAGAGTGGATCTCGACGACGTCGCCCGCCTTGTGCGTGAATCCCATGCCTTGAGCGTCGCGGTCTTCGATCGGAGCGAAGAGCGTCCCCATCATGAGCACCGCGCCGTCGGGATACTGGTGATGCGGCCCGATGAGCTGTGCCACGAGATCGAGCGGATCGCGGCTGATCTGGCGCATGTCGCTCACGGCGGTGAGAACGAAGCCGTCGCGGCCCTGAACGCGCACCGAAACTTCCGCCGCGCGCACGTCATCGATGCTGTACCGGTCGTCGAACAGTCGGATGAAGGGCCCCGTCGCACATGAGGCGTTGTTGTCCTTCGCTTTCGGCAACAAGAGTGCGCTGCGTCCCTCGATGTCACGGAGATTCACGTCGTTGGCGAGGAGCGCTCCGACAGCCGCCCCCTGCGAGGACACCGCAAGGGCGACCTCGGGTTCGGGGTTGTTCCATTGCGACGAGCGGAGGACGCCGATCCGCTGGCCCGTACCTCGGGAAGCCAAAGGTGCGGTCTTCGTGAAGATCTCGGCGTCGGGGCCGATGCCCACCTCGAGGTACTGCGACCACAAGCCCTCCGCAATGAGGAACGACTTCAGCTCCGCGGCGCGCTCCGAGCCGGGCTGCACCCCGCGGAGGTCTCCCCCGACGCGTTCGACGATGAAGGCCCGAAGCTCGGCGGCGGCGGCGTGATCCCCGCGCGCACGCTCCTCGATCACGCGCTCGATCATCGACACGGCGAATGTCACCCCTGCGGCCTTCACGGCTTGCAGATCGTGCGGCGCCAAGAACCACGGGCGACCCGGATCTCGCTCGTCGAAGGCGGTATTGGCGTAGACCTCCTCCAGCGAGCCGACCGCGGCGCCACGGGCGCTGCGCGCGGCGGCGACCGGGTCGGGTTGCTCGAGGAGAGCGCTCACGGTCGGGTATGTCCGAGCCAGCCCGAGCACCTCGCCGTCGTCGACGAGTACAGGTGTCGGTCCCTCCGCGGCCGGTTCCCACACGCGGCCGATGAGGATGGCGTCATCGCTGTCGGCCGGAAGGGCGGCGCCGATTTCGGGGAACCAAGTCATCGAGAAGTCTCTCCATCCTCGGGCGTCATCATCAGCGACCTCTGAAGGAAGGCGCACGCTTCTCGGTGAACGCCGCGCGTCCTTCGGCCGCATCGTCGGTGGCGAAGCAGATCGTCTGCAGGTCGCGCTCGTACCGCATCGCGTCTTCGAACGGCATCGTGTAGGCGGCGCGAAGGTTCGCCTTCGCCGTCTGAGCCGCGATCGGCGCTCTCGCCGCGATGGTGTGGGCGAGCTCGACGGCGCGGGGGAGCAGAGTCTCACGCGGGTGCACCTCCGTGACGAGCTTCCAGTCCTTCGCCATCGCGGCGTCGATCGGGTCGCCGGTGAGGAGCATGAGCGCAGCGTTGCTGGGTCCGGCACTGTGCGCGAGGAACGCGCTCATCCCACCGCCACCGATCCACCCCAGCTTGATCTCGGAGGCCGCGAAGATCGCGGTGTCGGCCGCTAGACGTATGTCGCAGATCATCGCCGTCTCCACACCACCTCCGAAGGCGTAGCCGTTGACCGCCGCGATGAGAGGTTTCCGTACCTCTCGCAGGGCGTCGCAATAGTCGACCCGGTTGCGAAACGCCCACGGGCTCTCGTAATCGTCGAGCGTGCGGATGTCGGACCCGGCGCAGAAGGAGCGCTCGCCGGCGCCGGTCAGCACCGCGACCCGCACCTCGTCGTCTTCGTTGACCGCATGGGCCAGTCTGGTGAGTTCCTTCGACATCTCGGGCGTGACCGCGTTGAGCTTCGCGGGACGGTTGAGCGTCACGACGACGATGTGTCCGTCGGTCTCGACGAGAACCTCGTCGATGGTGCTGGAGATCATGTTCCTACTTCCTCCACAGTTGAACGGTCCGCGCGGGAGACGGCGTCGTTGTGAACCCGGGTCATACGCTCGAGCACGTCGGACAGGTCGGAGTCATCCCGGAGCCCCTCGCGCACGATGTTCGACAGCTCGCGCTGTGCGCGAATGAATCCCTCGAACCGGGGCCGCACCCAGGCGCCCTCGATCGTCCGACGCGTGCGACGGTAGAAGTCGCCCGAAGTGCCGTTGACGGCCTCGTCCTGCCACGCGGCGCGGACTGCAGGCTGACCGCGGTGAAGCGGGATATGCCCCATCTGAACCGGATCGCTGACGAGCCAGAGGAGATGCGCCCGGAGACCGTCGTCGGCTTCTGACCGCCTCGTGACGGCGATCCCTGTGCCACCGATGGTAGAGCCGGTGACTCCGTCCAGGCCTTCGGGGGCCGGGCCGAATGTGACGCGTCGGTCCCGGCGGGGGCTGGCGTAGTTGACGTATCCGTAGACGAGCGGAATGTACGCGATGTCGTCCGTCGTCGTCATCCGTTCGAGAAGGGCGATGGGGTTCTGATCCAGAGACCCCCTCGGTGCTTGGCGGGCGAGTTGGCGGAGGACGCCGAGCGCGTGCGATCCGACATCCGCCTGGACGATCTCGTCGGCAGCGTCTACCGCGAGCGGAGCGGCGAAGCTCTGGCAGATGGATGCGAAGGAAAGGTAGGCGTGGGGTCCAGCCACCGATAGGGCGACCGGATGCCGCCATCCGAGCGCCAGGACATCGTCCCAGCTCCTGGGCTGGTCGCCGAGCAGATCGGCGCGGCGCCCGCTCACCTGCGTCGCCGCGTCCAGGGGCAGCGCCCAGGTGGAACCTGCGAGCTGATATGAGGCGAGCGAGGGACCGACCGCGCGGCGCTTGAGATCCGCGATCGCTTCAGAACCCACGACCTCCTCCACCGGACGCAGGCTCCGCGAGGCGACGGCGTCGCCGAGGTGCGGGTGATCGAGCACGATCAGGTCGTAGACCTCCGCGAGCTCGGCGATGGAGGCAGACTCGAAGCCCTCTAGCGAGTGCACGTCCCACGTGAGGTCGACGCCGACCGACGCCGCGTGCGCACGACCCGCCTCGAGTGCCGCACGACCCCGCGGGTGATCCCAGGTGAGCCCGGCATAGGACGGCATCATGAAGGCGCGCTCGCGGAGGCAATGACCCCCTCGTCCAGCAGAGCGCTGACCCGCTCCGACGGCACGCCGAGATCTTCGAGGATCTCCCGGGTGTGCTCGCCGGCGAGCGGCGCACCGCGTGCGATGCGGGCTGGGGTGCGGGAGAACCGGTATGGAAAACCGGGTGTGCGGACTCTCCCCTCGGTGGGGTGGTCGTACTCCACCATCGTTCCGTTGTGCGCGACCTGTGCGTCGTTCACGAGTTCCTCGTACGAGTAGACCGGGGCCACCCAGATGCCGGCCGCGCTCAGCAGATCGAACCATGCGCTCGTGCTCCGCGTGCGCAGCTTGTCGGCCACCTTGGCGTGGATCTCGTCGCGACGGTCCCAACCGTCGGTCTCGCCGTCCATCTCGGCGAAGCTGGGCTCTCCGATCAGATCGCCGAGCGTGGGCAGGTGGGGCATCGCGAGCGCGAGAAATCCGTCCGTCGTTGCGAAGGTTCCGTACGGTGAGCGGATGTAGACGTGCGCGTGGGGCTGTTCGCTGCGTTCCTGGGGAACCCCGCCCATCGTGTAGACGGAGATCTCCTGCATCTGAAGCGTCGTGATGACGTCCAGCATGTTCACGGTCACCCGCTGGCCTTCGCCCGTGCGCTCCCGGTGCAAGAGCGCGGCGAGCACCGCCTCGAATGCGGTCGAGGCCGTGACGGCGTCGACGATGTACTGGCCGGCCGCCTGGGGTGGGGTTCCCGCCGCGCCTGCGGAGAGCATCGCGCCGGACAGTGCCTGAAGCAGGAGGTCCTGTCCGGGGCGGTCGCGGTACGGGCCGTCCTCGCCATAGCCGGAGATCGACACATATACGAGCGCGGGGTTGATCGTGCGCAACGATTCGTAGTCCACCCCCAGCCGCTGGGCGACTCCGGGCCGATAGTTCTGCAAGAAGACATCCGACTCGGAGACGAGCCCGTACAGCAGCTCGCGCCCGTGCGGCGCTTTCAGATCGACGGCGAAAGACCGCTTGTTGCGGTTGAGGGAGAGGAACGAGACGTTGATCTGGTTGCCGCGCGCGCCGCCCGCCGCCGCATGACGCTGCCACTCGCCGGTCGTCGGCTCGACCTTGATGACGTCGGCTCCAAGGTCGCCCAGGCGCTGCGCCGCGAAGGGCCCCGCCATGGCTATCGAGCAGTCCAGCACACGGTACCCGGTGAGGACTCCTCTCGGAGTGGAGCTGTCTTCGGTCATGGGGATCTCTTTCAGAAGCGAAGTGACGGGGATTCAGTATGCCGAGGGCTGCGGGCCGATGGCGCGGATGCGCGACCTGGATTCCTCGACCTCGCGCGAGTCGGCCAGCACGCGCACTGCCAGGTCATACGTGCGCGATTCACCGTGCGCGAGCCAGGTCAGGGTGCCGTCGGCGCGCGCCGCTGCCTCGCCCGTCACCGCGGCGCTGGATGGCTCCAAGCCCACGGCGTACTGACCAGCCCGCAGGTTCTGCCATTCGAAGAAATAGGGCTGGCTCCCCGCATCCCACGACACCTCGATCCCCCGCGAGCCGTCGGCCGCGTGAAGGGCGACGCGGTGGCGCCCGTCGTCACCGGGCGTGAGGGCGTGCTCCCAGACCTGCTCGACGAATCCGTCCACGGGAGCAGACAGCGCGTCGTAGGAGACACCCTGTTCGCGGGTCGAATCCGAGGCCCACACGTGGCCCGCGATCGGCGCAAGCAGAGCGGTTCCGTCGTCGACGAACGGGTAGCCGATGTTGAGGTGATAGAGGAACATGTGGGGCGTCGGTTCGAATCCGAGATTGTCGACGACGTCGCGTACACGCACCTCGGTTCCGAAGATGTCGATCTCTACCGTCCGAGTCAGTCGCAGGTGCTCCCCGAACGACGTCGCCTGGATCACCTCGCCGACGACGCGCAGCACGCCCCCCTCGTCCCGCCATTCCTCTTCGACTCTCAGCAGCCGGGCAGGGATGGCGGTGAGACGGCCATGCAGGCCGTGGCGAACGGTCTGCTTGGGCGGGTAGGCGTAGTGACTCGCGTCGTACACTCCGCCGAAGAGCGCGTGGTCGAGGCCGCCCGTGACCAGCAGCCCGTCCAGAGCGCGCAGCCAGGACAGTCCGTCCTCCGCATCAGCCTCGTGCAGCCCCGGATGCCGGAAGCCGTTGCCGCTGCGCCAGCCGAAGGGCACGCCGCGGTACCGTGCCCCGCCGAGATCGAAGGCACGGTCGACGAGGACCTCCACTTCGAGGCCGGAAGCGTTGCGAAGCAGGACAGCCCGCACGCCCTCCTCGCGTCCGTTCTTCAGCACAACCTCCTGGATGCCGGCGAATGCGGCGAGATCGCCGGTCCGGCGACGCAGATCGGCGGTCGAGGGGATGCTTTCGGGGTAGGGCATCGGGTTCACTCCATGATCCATCCGCCGTCGACATTGATCGTCTGGCCGGTGACGAACGATGACTCCGGACCCACCAGAAACGACACGACGGCGGCGAGTTCGGCGTCGGCTCCGCGCCGCTTGATCGACTGGCGGTCGACCACCCAGGCGCTGTACTCTCCCGGATTCTCGTGTATCTCCTCCGCCTTGGTGGGGAAGGCGCCAGGGGAGACGCCGTTCACGCGGATGCCGAGTGGGCCCAGCTCGCGGGCGAGTGCACGCGTCATCCCCACTGATGCACCCTTGGTCGTGACGTAGCTCGCGAGATTTGCCCACCCGCCGTGGAAGGTGATTGATCCGATGTTCACGATGGCTCCCGCACCCCTCTCCGCCATACGGCGAGCCGCACCCTGCGCGGCGAGGAAGTAGGCGGTCTGGTTTACGCGAACCACGTCTTCGAACTCCTCCTGGGAGATGTCGAACAGCGGTGTGGTGGGGTAAATGGCCGCGTTGTTTACGAGAGCACCCAGCGGCCCGAGCCGCTGCTCCGTCTCGGTCAGCGCGACATCCAACGCGGATGCATGGCGGAGGTCGACCGGGAGAACGTGGTGACGAATGCCCTCGCGCGCGAGGAGATCGGCTGTTTCGCGCAGCAGTTCTCCCTCCCTCCCCAGCACCCCGACGGCGAACCCGTCGGCACCCAGCCGAAGCGCGATCGCCCTCCCGAGAGCACCACCGGCTCCGGTGACGACGGCGGAAGGGCCGGGGGCCGACGGATTCCCTGTCATGTCAGACGCCCACCTTCGTCAGAACTCCATCGACGAACTCCTTCGCCCGCGGGACGTCGCTCTCGTCGAGGTGCTCGATGATGAGCGGCACATTCGGGCTCTTCTCCGCGAGCCGTGCGACGTAGAACTCGTAGTCGAGCTCGCCGAGGCCGGCGGCGGGCAGTTCGATCTCCCCGACGCCGCGGAACGTGTGCGACTCCAGAGCGTGCTCGTCGCCGATATCGGCGTGCTTCTCGCTCTTGTCGTCGCCGGACCGCTTGACGTCCTTCGCGTGAGCGATTCGCACGCGGTCACCCAAGCTGTCGAACACCTCGCCGAGGACCTGCTGCTGCTTGTCGATGTTTTGGGTCTCGAAGTAGTTGGTCGGATCCATCAGCAACTCGATACCCGGCTTGCCCGCCAGGTCGGCGAACACGCGCTCGGTCTCCTCGATGGAGCCGATGACGTTGTTCACGTACGTCTCGAGGAGGAACGTCGCGCCGTGGTCGTAGGCGGTCTGACGCAGGTCGTCCAGCACCGCGAGCGCGGTGTCGTAGCCCTCCTGCGTCTTGTTCTTGTCGTCGTGCACCCAGTCGCTCTCCGCATTGAAGGTGCCCGACTCCGAGATGACGTAGGGCGTACCGAACTTCCGCGCGTTGCGGATGATCTCCTTCAGGTAGTCCACGCGACGCTTCCGCTCGTCGAGGTCGGGATGAACGATGTTCGTATAGCCCGAAATGGCGCAGATCGGCAGATCGTGGGCTCGGAACGTGTCGCGGATGCGCCTGGCCTTGTCGTCGGTGATCTGACCGGCACTGAGGTCGATGTCCGTGAAGTGCAGATCGAGCTGCACGGTGTTGAAGCCCAGCGTGCGGATCTTGCTCGCCGTGGTCTCGAGGTCATACGGGAAGTATCCCGAGAAGATGCCGACTTGGATCATTTTCGTGCTCCTTTGCTACGGGTGGGTGGGGCGGGTTTGAGGTGAGGGGAACCCGCTGTCAGATCGAGATCTCGTCGATGCGGACCGGGCGGTTCTCGGCGATCGAGGTGTACCCCGCCTCGATGAGCGCGATGGTTCGGACATTGTCCTCGACGGTCAGTTCCGGTGCGCTCCCGGTCGCAACCGCGTACTGCAGCTGCTCCATGACACCGATGAAGGCGTGAGGGAACCAGTGCGTATCCCATGCGGGGGTCACCCATTCGCCATCAGTCGTGCGGGTCGAGGCGTAGGTGAGGGTCGAAGGCTCCCCGGTCGGCCAGCCGATCGTTCCCTTGGCCACGCCTTCTGTTCCCTCGACTCGCCAGGTGATCGACGCGTCCGACTCGTACCCCTCCTCGCGGGGGCCGGACCACACATCCTCGACCGAGAGTGCAAGCAGGCCGCTCGGGAACGTGAGGGTGGAGATGACGATGCCGTCGCGATGCTCGAAGGCGGTACGCGGATCGGTGCGCGTCACAGTGTGGACCTGTTCGGGCTCTCCGAAGAGGTAACGCAGCGCGTCCAGGTGGTGAACGCTCATGTTCGCGAGCGTGAGCCGGTCGAACCCCTCGAGGAACGTCTGCCAATGAGGGATTGCATGCATCGTGATCGATGCGAAGACCGGCGCACCCAGCTCGCCGCGGTCGAGGATCTGCTTCAGCACCCGGATCGATTGGTCGAAGCGCATGTTCTGGTTCACGGACAGGATTTTCCCCGCCGCGGCCGCCTCGTCCCGGAGGGCGATGGCCTCGTCCAGGGTGAGGGCGAGCGGCTTCTGAGCCAGGATGCCCTTCACGTGGTCTTGAGCGAGTGCGGCCCGAATAAGGTCCGGCTGCTGGTCCGGGGGGAAGGCGATGTCGACGATCTCGACGTCCTCGTCGGCGATGAGGTCTGCTGGTGTCGCATGCGCAGTCGGGATGCCGTAGCGCTCGGCGAGCGCCGCCGCCTTGGATGGCGTACGGGACGCGATCGCAACAACGGGGAACCCCGCCTGGCGGTACGCCTCCAGGTGCACCTCCGACATGATCATGCCCGCACCGATGGCTCCGATGCGCAGACCTGATTGCCTGACCTGCGCGTCGGGGGCGAATGCTTCCAAGGGTTTGGTGCTCATCGCGATGCTTGTCCTCTCTTCGCGTCGTTGCGATCCGCAAACGCGGGGCGGCGGACGCCGACACGTTGACTCTAGCGCAGATGACAACGCTACTGGCAACGTTGCCAAACCTACGGTAGTGTGCCGCGGAGCGTTCGTCAATTCGATCCGATGACGGCGCCAGGGGCACCGATTCAGGCGTCCCGAACAGCCGAACAGCCGGCTGCACGCATGTTCAAGGGAGAAGCAATGCAGTCAACACACATTCGCAGCCGGGGCTTCATCGCCCTCTCCGCCGTCGCCTTGACGGCATCTGCTCTGATCTTCAGCGGATGCACCTCCGCTCCGGCCGACGCTGGGGGCGGAGCGTCCGGAAGCGGCGAGGGCGATGAGAAGTTCGTCATCGGCTTCCAGCAGCCACTCGGCGGTCAGGCCTGGCGCGAGACGGGACTGGCGTCCCTGCAGGCACTGGCCGCACGGCCCGAGTACAAGGACAAAGTCGAACTGAAGATCGTTCGCACCAGCGACAACGACGCCGCCCAGCAGAATGCCGCCATCCAGAACCTCATCGCCGAGGGCGTGGATGCCATACTCTTCGATCCCGCATCGGCGACGGGGGCCGACGCGGCGATCGCCCAGGCCGAGGCGGCCGGAATCCCGGTATTCGCCAACGGCGGACCGTACGACAACGACTACGTCTACACCGTCTCCACCGACTGGGGCAGCGCGGGGACGATCGGTGCGGAGTGGCTTCTGGACCAGCTCGGTGACGACAAGGATGTCGCCGTGCTCGAGGGGTTGGCTGGCGTTCCTCTCAACGACGGCTCGATGCCCGGAGTAGAAGAGGCGCTCACGGCGGGCGGGGCCACCATCGTCGCTCGGAGCACGAACGGCTGGAACGAGGCGGATGCGCAGAAGAACATGGCGCAACTTCTGCAGTCCAACCCCGATATCGCCGGCGTGTACTCGTTCCTCACGGGCGGGCAGGGCATTCCCGCCGCGTTCGCCGACGCGGGAATTCCCTTCGTCCCCGTCGTGGGCGGGTCCGGCTACAACGGCGAGGCGTGCTCTCTCGTGGAGTACGCACCAGAGGGCCTCAAGGGCAACATGGTGTTCGGACAGCCGGCCATCTACGCCAAGGGGCTCGAGCAGGCGGTGCTCCTCCTCGAGGGCGAGGACATCGACCAGGAGCAGTACTACCCACCGTTGGAGATCACCGACGAGAACGCCGGCGACTACTGCCTCCCTGACCAGCCCGACAACTTCCAGCTCGGCTACGACTTCCCCGGCCTGGACCTGACAGTCGATGAGGTTCTCGAGTACTTCCAGCAGTGATCCGTCCGCGAATCGCTTAGGAGACGCCGTGGAAAACCGATCCATCCGGGATGCCGTGCTCGACGCGGCATCCCGGACGGAGCCACTCCTCGTGGCTTCCGATCTCACCAAGCAGTACGGCGCCGTTCAGGCGCTGACCGACGCGGACTTCACATGCCTGCCCGGCGAGGTGCTTGCGCTCATCGGCGAGAACGGCGCGGGCAAGAGCACCGTCTCGCGTATCCTCGCCGGCGCGGTCGCGCCGACGTCCGGCTCGGTCACGCTCGGGGGCTCCCCCTACTCCGTCGGCTCGATCGCGGAGGCGCGCTCCCTCGGCGTCGCGTGCGCGTTCCAGGAACTCGCGCTGGTCCCGGACTGGACGATCGCAGAGAACCTCGCGCTCCCCGAGCGCCGCGGACGTGGGACGTTCTCGCCGAAGAGTGCGCACGCCCAAGCCGAGCAGCTGCTCGCGCAGCTCGACGTCACCCACCTGAATCCGGGCACGCTCGTCGGGGAGCTTCGCCTTGCCGATCGTCAGGTCATCGAGATCGTACGGGCCATCGCCGCGGAACCCGTCCTGCTCATCCTCGACGAGGCGTCGTCGGCGCTCAGCCCGGTCGGCGTGGAGTGGCTCTTCGGCCGTATCCGGGCGCTGACCCGTCGCGGCGTAGGAATCATCTACGTTTCGCACCGGCTCGGGGAGATCTCCGAGATCGCGGACCGCGGCACCGTTCTTCGCGACGGCATGACCGTCGGGGAGTTTACCCGCGGGTCGTGGACCGACGACGAGCTGGTGTCACTCATGGCGGGACGCACCGCGCGTCGGCACTTTCCGCCACCGCCTCCGGCGCCGAGCGATTCCGCCCCCCTCGTCCTCGAGGTGCGCGGGTTGCGCTCCAAGGGCCTCGACGGGGTCGACATCTCGGTACGCAAGGGCGAGATCCTCGGCATCGGCGGCCTGCAGGGGCAGGGCCAGACGGAGCTCCTGCGCTGTCTGTTCGGTGCGGCGCCCGCGGTCGCCGACGGCTGGGAGATCGATGGGCGGCCGGTGACGCGGATGACGCCGACGCGCGCCACGCGTCGGGGAATGGGATTCGTGCCCGAGGACCGCAAGACGGAAGGGCTTGCGCTCGCGCTGAGCGTCGGGGAGAACCTCCTCGCTCCGTGGCTGCGCCCGTTCGCGCCGGGGGGCAATCTGCAGCTCCGACAGGAGCGCGGCTGGATCGATCGGGTTCTCACCGGCTTGAGCGTGCGGACCCGTGGCCCCAAGGAGCCGGTCGGCGCGTTGTCCGGCGGCAATCAGCAGAAGATCGTGTTCGGCCGCTGGATGGACCGCAACCGGTCGGTGCTGCTGCTTCACGACCCCACGCGGGGCATCGATGTTCGCGCGAAGCAGGAGCTTTACGAGGCGATGATCGAGCTCGCCGATTCGGGGGTTGCGATCGTCTGGTTCTCGACAGAAGTGGAAGAGCTCGTGTACCTATGCCATCGAGTCGCCGTCGTCTACCGTGGGCGGATCGCCCGCCTCATCGAAGGCGACGAGATCACACCGGCTGCGATCGTCGGAGCGGCGGTGGGAACATCGTGAGCCCCACGACCACGACGATCTCCCGTCCGACGCTCCCGGAGAGCGCAGTGCGTACAGGCATCCGTCGTCTGCGTTACGACGGCGCGCTGGCTCCGGTGATCGCATTCGTCCTCTTCTTCGGGGTCTACATCGCCGTCAACCCGACCCTGCTGACTCGGTTCCAGCTGCAGTCGGCCGCGAATCTCATCGCGCCACTGGCGCTGATCGCCCTGGGGCAGCTCATCATCGTTCTGGTGGGCGGGATCGACATCTCCATCGGCGCCATCACGAGCCTTTGCAACGTCGTCTTCGCGACGCAGATCGCGTCCCTCACTGCCCCTGGCGCCTTTCTCGCGTGCGTGCTGGTGGGCGTGATCTGCGGCGCGGTGAACGGCGTGCTCGCCGCCTACGTCAACCTGCCGGCGATCGCCGTCACCCTGGCGACCGCATTCATCTATGCGGCACTGGCCCGGCAGATCCTGGACCGTCCGGGCGGTGCACTCAACATCGACATCTACCTCTTCACAAGCGGGGAACTCTTCCCGTTCCTGCCGATAGCCTTCGTGTGGCTCGCCCTTGCGGCGGCCGGGCTGTGGCTGTTTCTCCAGCGCACCTCGATCGGACGCCAGATCTATGGCGTGGGATCCTCCCGGATCGCCCTGCAGTCCGCCGGGCTCAACTCGAGGCTGACACTGCTGATCGCCTTCATGGTGTCGGGCGGCGTGGTCGCGCTCGGCGCGGTGCTCTTGGCAGGGTCGACCCTGACCGGCGATCCACGCAGCGGCGACCCCTACCTGCTCAACTCCATCGCGGTCGTCGCGCTGTCGGGCGCTTCGTTCGCCGGTGGGCGGGGGAGCGTGTTGGGAACCGTCCTCGCGGCAGCAGTGCTCGGGATGGTCGGCAACCTCTTGTTCTTCGCAGGCATCAACTCGTACTGGCAGTACGTGATCAGCGCGGTCATCATCCTCGCCGTCGTCGTCATCCCCGTCGTGATCCGCGTGACGGCTGGGTGGGTCTCGCTACGGAAGGGATCGTCATGAGTGAGTCCGCCACCGCCACCCCCGCTGCCACGGAGGACAGGGCCGGCCAACGAAGCCGGAACACCCTGAACAGACTCCTCTCCCTCATGCCCCGCGCCGGGTGGGGCTTCGCCGTGTTCGTCTTGCTCTTCGTCATCGGCGGTCTGCTTCGCCCGTCTCTGTTCACCCTGCCCGGGCTGACCAGCACAGCGACCTTCGCCGCCATTCTCGCGGTCGCCTCCTATGGCCAGACGATCGCTGTCATTCAAGGGGGGATCGACCTCTCCGTCCCCAATACGATCGCCTTCACCGCTCTCGGCTTCCTCACCTGGGCGGCGACATTCGGCCCGGTCACCGCGCTCGTCATGGCGCTCGCCAGCGGAATCGTCATCGGTGTCGTCAACGGTTTCGTGATTGCGAAGGTCGGACTCACCCCGATCGTCACGACTATTGCGATGAACGGCCTGCTCTTCGGGCTGCTGCTGCTGAACTTCCCGTTGTCGGAGCTCACCATGGTCCCCGACGTCGCGACGAGCTTCACGTCGCATCGGTTCGACGTATTCGGCCTGTCCATACCCGCGGTTCTGCCGACCTCCCTGGTGCTCATGCTCCTTCTCCAGGCAGCGCTCAGCTATACCGGGTGGGGGCGTTCGCTGTTCCTCGTGGGTTCTCGGGAAGAGGCTGCTCGGCTGGCCGGTCGTCCGGTCGCCCGCATCCGGATCTCCGGCTACGCCGTGTCGGGTCTGCTCGCGGCGTTCGCAGGGCTGGTCATCGTGGGCTACTACTTGCAGGCCGAGACGACCATGGGCAACAGCTACCTGCTGGGCTCGGTTGCCGCGGTGATCGTCGGGGGGGCGTCGATGTTCGGTGGGCGCGGATCAGTGGTCGGCACGTTCATGGGCGCACTCGTGCTCGGTCAGGTCGCGACCCTCGTTGTGGTCTTTAATCTCGGCGCGACCGTTCAGAACCTGATCTATGGCCTGATCATCCTCGCCGTACTCGCCGCCTACGGAAGGGACCGCGCTTAGGGCCGTCATTCACACGATGGAAACTGATGATCGGGCGAGCGAGCAAAAAGTTCCAAGTCGACCGCTTCAGAAGGAGACCGCGATTCCACGAGAACTGCCTCAACTGTTGCGGTGAAGATTCTGATCGGCGGTCTGCTCGAGCGCCTCGTCTACCTGGCAAATGTCCTCGCCGTGATCCTCGCATTCATCGGCGTCAGGCTCCTGGTCCACGCGATGCACGTCAATGAGCTGCCCCCCATCAACGGTGGCGAGGCGTTCTGTGGGCGCCCGGGATCCCGACTGATACTCGCTGCTGTTCATCGCGGCAACCATCGCCGTCGCGACGAGAGCGAGCCTTCTCAAGACCCGACGGCACCCAACGACGGACAAGCCGGGGGCGACCGTGTCACCAGCGCCAGCCAGCAGCGATGCCGAGCGCGGCGGATCCGAGGGGCGATGAGGTGAAGGGTCTGTGCGAAACTCTCCGTCAATGTCTCGGCTCGATTGCAGCGATCTGAGGTCATGGTGGGAAGGGTTCCCGTACGAGCAGCGAGTGGCAACGGGTCACGCCTCTGAACTCTCGAACCGGTGAAATCGTCGCGGCCGATGGAGATCAGACTGGTCGCGCCGAGCGTCCTGCACGCCACTAAGGGCCGACCGGCGCCGCGCAGATCCTCACACTTCGACAGAAGAGGACACGATCGTCGCCGCTCGCCGCTCTCGTCAGCGATCGATCCCGGAAGGCGCGCTGAGGCCGATGAAGATCTTCCGCGCTCCCTCGGAGTTCGACCAAGCCAGCTCGGCACCGCACCGCAGCGCGAAGACATCGCCCCTCCCAAACACATGGCGAGTCCCGTCCACCTCAGTGATCCGGATCTCGCCCTCAATGACGACACACACCTCATCACTGGGATAGGGCGCCATTGCTTCGGAGAGCGGGCCTGCCTCCCAAAGGCCTACAGTGAACCCGGGATTGGCGCCCACAAAGTGCACATCAGCGCGTTCGCCGGCGTCGTCTGGCACCGCCTGCAACGCTGCGTGTGGATCGATTTGCACTACCCCACGGACTTCGCGCGCCTCACTCACCATCGATCTCCTAGCTGTGTCGACTGCCGCCTCGACAGGGCACTCTGAACCCGCAGACGGGAGGACGTCGCTGGGTGGCCAGGCTCACGCATCCCCCCGACATGCGCTCGGTGTGGGTCGATTGCCCCCACCGACGGTCTCATCGACGAGGGTACAGGCCGGGCCGTCGCCAACGTCGGGGTAACGTACATGACAGGTCCCTCGCGGAGCCTCAGATTCACCTCTACGAGTCCGAACTCATCCACCCCGAGGTAGACGCTTCCGTCCTACGCCTCTACTCGGTTGGACCGCCGTGCCCGGCTCGTCGGGTCGCACGGTGCGTGGCCCCGTAACGGCCCCGGGACACACGCTCGCCCGCTGCCCGGCGGAATGCGCCGAACAGTCGATCGCCGAGCACGGTACCTGCGACCACCATCTCGGCCTTGCTCTCTCGGTCCGGACGCAGGTCGATGTTGTCCACGTCGACTTTCGCAACCTCAAGCGCCGCCTCGGCGTAGGCCCCAATCCAGGCCAGACCGACCGGGGTCATGGGGGAATCGGCGGCACCGATAGCCATGAAGATCTGCGCCGCTTCGATCCGCCCCGGGTTGTCGGGGGCGATCCGCCGTCCAGCCAATATCCGGTCGATCTCCGCGAGCGCCGATGCCGTCACTTTGGTCGCCGCGACGGGGGACACGGCTCTCTGGACCGCTCCAAAGGCACGAAAGATCGGTTCATCCGAATCGTTTACGGCGAGCACGGACTTCGCCTTGGAGATCGGCAAGTCACCGAGCTGAACGGAATGAGCGGGTGCAGTCCACGGCGAATTGCCGGATGGAGCTGAGGACGACGGTCTCTATCCGGCCACCTCGACTCCTCGATGACGCAGGCGCGTGTGGCCGGCAACCGTGACGACCGTGCTTATCAACGCCGAGATGAGGATGCCGAGCGCCAGGCCGGCCCGGATCACGATGGCTCCGACCGCGGCGCCGAGCAAGATGAGGATGATCGCGAGGAACCGCCGCACCCATGGTTGCTGCACCCGGGAGCCAAGCCAAGACTCCGCAGCGAGGCCGGTCATCGTGGAAGTGACGACGACGGTCGTGACATCCTTCACACCCAGATGACGTGCGGCGGCGGCCTGCACACCCATCGCGGCTCCGAGGCCCCCGGTGATTCCCAGGGCGACCGGCTGGGCAGGATCGGCGAGCAACAGGGTGGTGAGGGCGCAGGCGAGAAGAATCACCGTCACGGTGCACAGCAGCGCGCTGGTGCGGCCGGACCAGCCTGCGCCGGCGGTGCGGAGCGCTCGGCCCGCGCCGAGCGCCCCGAGCATGAAGGCAACGAGGGCGATCGTGGGCCCGAGAACCGGCAGCCCGTCGGCGCCGACGAGTGCCATTCCAAGGATGACGACGTTGCCGGTCATGTTGCCCGTGAACACGCGGTCGAGGCCGAGGTATCCGACGGCGTCGATAATGCCGGTCGAGAAGGTGAGCAACAGCATGAGAGAGAGTGCCGTGCGCGACGAGGCATCCCGCGTGCGCGGACGGTTGATCTTCGGGGTCATCCGACCTGCCACCCACCGTCGAGGACGATGTGCTGCCCAGTGAGGTAGCTACTGTCGTCGGAAGCCAGATGGACGAAGGTTCGCGCCACTTCGTCAGTTGTGCCGAGGCGACCGAGAGGGATCCGCGCTTCGAGATGGCCCCGCTCCTGCGCTGGCGTCGTTTTGTTCTGCGCGGCGCGCCGCTCGAACAGGTCGTCCAGCATGGCCGTCTCGATCTGGCCCGGGCAGACGGAGTTGACGCGAATGCCTGAGGCCGCGAAATCCGCCGCGAGACTTTGCGCCAGACCGATGATGCCGAATTTCGTGGCGGAGTAGGCCGCGTTACCGCGCCCACCACGCACTCCGAAGAGGGAAGAGGTAAACGTGATGGTCCCCGTGCGTCCACTTGCAACGAGGCGACGCGCGAAGGCCGTGGAGGTGAGAAAGGCGCCCGTGAGGTTCACTGCGAGTGCGAGGTTCGTGCCGAACGCCGGGGTACTCGCGCTCGCTCCCGCGCTCGACCTCCCGCTCCGTGACTGGATGGTGTCGCAGACGCCCCATTCCTGTTCGAGGGCCAAGGCCGCGGCGTTGAGCTCGTCGGCGTCGGTCACGTCGAGGGCGATCGCGCGCACCTGTGCGCCCGTGCTTTCGGCGATCTTCTCCGCGACCGCCTTTGTGGTGAAGAAGTCGAGATCGGCGAGCGCCACTCGCGCGCCCTCGAGTGCGAAGCGCCGCGCGATCGCCGGCCCGAGCGCCCCGGCGGCTCCGGTGACGAGCGCGGTGCGCCCGGTGAGGGCCCCCCGGGCGGGACGTGGAATTCGGTCATCTTTGCTCCTCCTCCGACAAGTTGATGACATGCCGGTCGTGGTGACGGGCCGGCGCGGCTCGGCGCGTCTCGGACGGTTCTTCACCGACCTGCGCGCGGAAGTTGACCGGATCGGTCGCTCCCTCAGTGTTGACGAAGAGGACGACGGAGGTTTCCGCGAGGCCGAGCCTTCCGGCGGCCTCCCGGTCCTCGAGGAGCACCTGCAGGCCCGCCAGCGCGGCCGCGCCGGACTCGCCGGACACAATTCCTTCGGCCGCGAGAGTGCGCATCGCTCCGTGTGCGCGGGAGTCGGAGATCGCCACATAACCGTCGGTGCCCCCCTGCACTGTCGGCCATGCGAGCAGCGACGGAAGGCCGCAGTTCAGTCCCGCCATTGTTGACCAGTGAGGTCCAGGAGCTTCAGTTACCTCGCCGTGCTCGGCCGACCGCAAAAGGCAATTGGCATCGATCGGTTCCACGACGATCGTTGCAGGGCGTGCGGCGCCACCGTCGGATCCACGGGAGTCGTAGTGGCTGATGGCCGCCGCGGCGAAAGCACCCACGCCGCATTGGACGAACAGGTGCGTGGGCGCGGGGAGTCCGGAGGCCGCGAGCGCATCGTCGACCTCCTCGAACATCGTGGTGTAGCCGCGGATGATATCTCGCGGAGTGTCGAGGTAGCCGGGCCATGAGGTGTCGCTGATAACGAGTGTGCGCGCGTCCGCCTCGTGTGCCGATATGCGAACGGTGTCGTCGTAGTCCCCGTCATCGACGGTGACCCGGGCGCCTTCACCTTCGATCGCGGCAATCCGGGCTTGAGCCGTCCCTGACGGGACGAACACATCGCACTCCAGATCGAGGAGCGCGGCCATGCGGGCGACTCCGCGCCCGTGGTTCCCGTCAGTGGCGGCTGCGAGGCGACGGCGCGGTCCATCCTCGACGGCTCGTCGAAGCCCGTCGAGGGTGAGAAGGGCGTCGGGAGCCCACTCGCGCTGGATGGCGCGCGCGGTCGCCCACGAGGCGCCCAGCATCTTGAAGGCAGGCAGTCCGAGCCGCTCAGCCTCGTCCTTTACGTAGATCTCCGACAGGCCCGTCTCGGCGGCGAGCGACCGCGAGCGCAGGAGCGGGGTCGGCCGGTAGCCGGGCAGCGAGCGGTGGAACTGCCGTCGCGCCGCGGCATCGGTCCGGTCGATCGGTCGGGTCCGCCCGACGCGTTTGGGGAGGAAGATCTTGCGGGTAGGGCATCCGCGGTACACTGCGTGCGGAGCGGATACGAGTTGGGCCCCCGGCGGTGACGAGGGCGCGGTCTGACGCAGGCTTGGTACTACGGTTACTGCTCCGGGCGCGTCGCCACAAGCCGAGCGCACGGCGCCATCACGGCACGAACCATCGGGGCTCGAGATTCGGCACGGTTATGTGAAGAAGCGCGGTCGCGTGGCGAGGCACCGTCGATAGCACGTTTGGCGAGCACCAAGACACAGTGCCAGGCAGCCCGGTGAGCACCGGTCAACAGCTTCAGCCGGTCGTCACTGCCACTGGTACTCGGCCAGCAAGGCGGCCACGAGGCCGACGGTGTACTGGGCGGCGGCTATCCCCGAAGTCCATACACCCACGTCAGCGCCCGGATCAAATGGGGGTGACTGCTTGTGACGTCGTCCAGGTCAATCGCTCGACTTGAATTACATGCTTGTCAGTTCAAGTGAACTCGGTTTTACTTGAATAGAGCCTTGCGGCGATCAAGTCCGCTAGGACGGAGCGAGACCATGGAGCGCGCACGATTCGCTAGCAGCCCAATCGGCAATCTCATCCCCATCAGTGGCACCGACGGCCGCGGTCAGCACTACGACCACGTCGCTTACGCAGCGCACCCACTAGCAGCTCCTCCGCATCTCGGCACAGCAGCCTGGAGCCGTGTGGCTAGAGCGAACCGAGCCCTAGGCCGACTGCAACAAGGTTCGCTAGTGGTAATCAACCCTGGCCTCCTCCGCACCCCGACCCTGCGCCGGGAAGCGCAAAGCACTTCCGCGCTCGAGGGCACCTACGCTCCACTCGAAGATGTCCTGGCGGCTGATGTCATCGAGGGTAGCGAGCGCTCGGCGGCGCTGAACGAAGTCCTCAACTACGTAGAGGCCGCCGAACGAGGATTCATCTGGGTGCAACAACAGCGGCCGGTCACCGCCGGCCTGCTTTGTGAACTTCACAGCACCCTCGTTCGGGGCACGGAGGCTGACACCGCCGAGGCCGGTCGCGTGCGTCGCATCCAGGTCGTGATTGGCAGCCGCGGAGGGCCCGTCACGGACGCGCGCTTCATACCCATGCCCGAGGGTCCAGCACTCGAGGCCGCAATAGGCGACCTCATCCAATGGATGCAGACGGCACAGCCAGATCTCGATCCGATCGTGGCGACCGCCATGGCGCACTACCAGTTCGAGACACTGCACCCCTTCAATGACGGCAACGGGCGTATCGGACGGCTGCTAATCGTGCTGCAACTGGTGGGCCTGGGCGTACTGTCGGAGGGCCTGCTAAGTGTTTCGCCTTGGTTCGAACGTCGGCGGGAGACCTATCAGGACCTCTTGGCTGAAGTTAGCGCGACGGGAGATTGGGACGGGTGGATATCCTTCTTTGCAGAAGGAATCGAGGCATCCGCCGTCGATTCTGCCGAGCGCATCCGGCTCCTGGTGGAGTTGCAAACGCAGTATCACGACGTCCTTCGCGAGGCAGGTGCGCGGGGAGCGGTTCGTGACATTGCCGATCTGCTAATCGGTCGGCCGTACGTAAACATCCCGAACTTGCGCGACGCTACCGGACTCACCTATCAAGCCGTGAGCAACGCAGTACGAAAGCTCGTGGAGCTGGGCGTTCTCGAACAACGACGGGTCCCCGGCGTGATGGCGTTCCGGGCGCCGGCAGTCGTTGACATCATCTCCGCTCCGAGCGCGAGCTGAGGCCACTGCGCGCGAGCCTGCACGGGCGGAGAGGAACAAGTATCGGGGGGTGTGAGGTAGTTTTGCGGGCTAAGTCTGGGGCAAACACCACCGCGATCGTCCTCCTGAACGGCCACGCTCGAGTCATCGCTCAATGCCTACGGACCCACACCCAGACGAGACCGACGCGACATCACGGCATTCACGGGCTACTCACCTGCCCTGGCACATCGACAAGAACCTGAGCGAAGTGGAACGGCGCCGCAAACCCATCGCAACCCTCTTCCCAGCTCCTCTTTCCTCTGCCCCGGCGGGTTACAGATCTCGCGGTGATTGCGTACGAACTGGGCGAGGCTTGTCGCTGGCACTCCCTCCAGCCGTCTGAGTATCCGGTTCCGAAGCGCCAAGACGTTCATACGGACGTTACGGACTACCGACGATACGGACTACGGACGGTACGAACGATGCGGACGATTATCTTCTGCTGTTGCGGCCGGTGCACGGAAAGTCGAAACGCTATCTCAGAGCAGGTGCGACTTTCTCTGAACTCCGACTGCCCGACCTCAGGCGTTAGCGCCCGGCTATCCTCGCCCGCAACGGTGCTACGGCGGCGAACGCGACGGGCCTGAGACCCTTCGCTCGCGCCTCAGCGCAACGACGTGGATCGGAGGTGTGGCGCACAGGAGGCCTCCGTTGGCGATGACGCTGCGTTGAATCGGCGTGGGATCAATCGCTTCGCGTGGGAGAGACGAGTCCGGTCTCGTAGGCGATGATCACTAGTTGGGCGCGGTCGTGGGCGTCGAGTTTTGACATGGTGCGGTTGATGTGGGTTTTGGTTGTGGCGGGACTGATGACGAGCGCGTCAGCGATGTCGGTGTTCGACAAGCCCTGCCCGACGAGTGCGAGAATCTCGATCTCCCGGGCGGTGAGCACGTCAAGGGTGGCGGATCGGTGAGGCTGGGTCGGCGGTTGGTGGATGTAGCGGTCGATGAGTCGGCGCGTGGCGCTGGAGGACAGAAGGGTTTCGCCCGCGTCGATGGTGCGGATGGCGCGGATAAGCTCGGCGGCATCGGCCCCTTTCCCGATGAAGCCGCTGGCGCCGGCTCTGAGGGCCTGGACGATGTTGTCGTCTTCTTCGAATGTGGTGAGTACTAGCACCCGGACGGTAGCGAGTTCGGGGCGTGCGCAGATCCGTTGGGTGGCCGCGATGCCGTCTAGTTGCGGCATCCGGATGTCCATGAGCAGCACGTCCGGCATTACTGCGGCAGCAAGATCTACTGCTTCCAGTCCGTTGGCGGCTTCACCGACGAACTGGATGTCTGCTTCGTGGACGAGCAGTTCCCGTATTGCGCTGCGGATGAGGGGCTGGTCGTCGGCTATTGCGACCGAGATCATCGTGAGGTGCTTTCTTGGTTGGTAGGGATTCGTGCTTCCAAGCGGAAGTAGTCGCGGCGGTGCTCTATGTGCAGGGATCCACCCACGACCGCGAGGCGTTCTTTCATGCCCGTGATCCCGTGACCGGAAGCGACGCGTTGCACCCGGTCGGGATCCACAGGGTTATCGACGACGATGGCGAGGTGCTGGTCGTCAACGGTGATGCTCAATGCGCATCGCTGGAAGCGGGAATGCTTCAGCGCGTTCGTGAGCGCTTCTTGCAGGACTTGGGAGGCAACCACGTCGGCAAAGCCAGTCAGCACGGCAGGGTCACCGATGAGTTCGGAGCGGACTTCCAATCCATCCACGCGGAAACGCGTGAGCAGCTCTTCCATGTCGCCCAGGCTCGGAGTCACCGGGCGGGAGACTTCCGCAGGGGATGATCCCCGCAGGGTCGAGAGCAGATCGCCGATCTCGCTGAGCACGGTCCTCGATGCCGCGCGAATCACCGCGAGCGACGCCTCCGCATCCGATGGCCGCTGATGCAGTGCCTGTGAAGCAACGCTGGAATGCAGATTGATCACCGCGATCTGGTGCGCGATCAAATCGTGCAAGTCCTGGGCGATGCGCAACCGATCCTCCGCGACGCGGCTGCGCGCTTCCGCGTCTTTGGTTTCCTCTGCGCGGCGGGCGCGTTCTTCGTAGGCCGCGAGAGTCGCTCTGCGTGACTGCGCGGCATCACCGAACGCTCCCGCGAACGCGACGACGGCTGCGAGTTGAATCGCCTGTGCGCTGATGAACAGATCCAGCTGCAATAGCTCTCGGGGCAGGACGGTGAAGCTCAGGACGGGCAGCAGGACGGCTGTCGCGATGGTCGCGATGATCGTTGTCCGCCGCGGTGAGGTCGCCGCAACCTGGTACACGCACAGCGCCGGCGGAAGCGCCAAGGCAGGACTGACCACACCCGCGGTCGCCGCCGCAGCGAAAATGGCGACGGACGCGATCAGCACAGGGATCGGCCACCGGCGCCGCACGAAGAGGATTGCGCAGGCAGCCACCAACCACGGCAGCGAGGAGATACTCGGCGCCGTCTGCCCAGGCATATCGAAGGGGAGGAAGGCGCTGCCGAGCAGGAGAACGCTGATCAGCACGTCGAACACCCACGCGGGCAGCCAAGCCCGGTGGGGACGTTCCTCGCCTTCACACACAGCCCTATCTTCGCCGCCCGTCCGCGCTGCGGCATCAACCCGCGGCGGTAGGTCGCAGTACCGCTGATGCATTACCGAAGTTGATCCCCCGGGTTGACGCGTCAGCACGGAGGCCGGACGACACTAGCTGAACGGGGCGCTGCGCCGGCATCACAGCGGCCCCGTCCACTTCCAGCAGAGGAGAAAAAAGTGACCGAAGACAACGGCGCACCGGATACCCGGAAGCGACGCATACGCAACCGCATCATCATTATCGGCTTGATCCTGGTGGGCGTAATTGCCCTGGCGGTCGCGCTGATCGGTCCGCCGCAGGCACCGGCCGGGGCGACGCAACTTACCGCAACCGTGAGTCGCGGCGACGTCTCGTTGACGATCGACGCGAGCGGGCAGGTCGTTGACGAGTACACTTACTCGGTCGCCCCCGAGACTCCGGCCGTCCTCTCCGCCATCGCCGGAACGCCCACGGGCGCGAGCGCCGCAGCGGCCGGCTTCACCACCTCCAGCATTGATGTGTCTGTGGGCGATTCCGTCACGGACGGACAGCGGCTCGCGACGGTACGAAATGGTAACGATGAGTCCTTCGACGTCGACAGCCCGCGAGAGGGTCGGGTGCGGTCGATTACAACCGCACCCGACGCGGCCGCGACACAGGTTGCCACGCTCGGAGTGGGCAACGTCCTCGTTGCCGTGCAGGTCAGCGAGTACGACATCGCCAACGTCGCCGTCGATCAGACGGTGACAGTCGTGCTCGGCAACGCTGGTGATGAGGGCTTCGAAGGAACAGTGTCGAAGATTGCCCAGACCTCCACGAACACGACGGGCGTCGAGCAGTACCAGGTGCTCATCACATCGGACGATCTTCCCGAAGATGCACGCATCGGAATGACAGCGACCGCGTCGATCATTGTTGACTCCGTCAGCGATGTTCTGACCGTCCCGGCCACCGCCCTCACGGAGGTCGGCGACATGACATTCGTTGATGTGGTCGACGCGGAGGGAAACTCGGAACCGACCCCGGTAACGGTCGGCTTGGTCGGCAACTCGTCAGTGGAGATCCTCTCCGGCGTCGAGGAAGGCGACGAAGTAGTGACCGGGGCTGACGGAGACGTTCCAGCGGTGGAAGGCGTAGGGGGTCCCCCCGGGTTCGGCGGATGAGCACCGTGAAAGTCCTCGAACTTCATGACGTCGCTCGCGACTACACCACCGGCAGCACGATTACCACTGCTCTGGACGGGGTATCGCTCACCATTCGCGCCGGGGAATTTGTCGCCATCGTCGGCCCATCCGGCTCTGGGAAGTCCACCCTGATGAACATGATCGGATGCCTGGACCGGCCCACTCGCGGACGCGTCCGCATCGCTGGGCACGAAGTAGCGGCGTTGGACGACGATCAACTCACAAGCCTCCGGAGCCAAGCGATCGGCTTCGTGTTCCAGCAGTTTCAACTCCTTCCTCAGACGACGGCGCTGGACAACGTCGCAGCACCGCTGCTGTACCAGGGGGTGAAGACCAAGGAAGCGCGTCGGCGGGCGACGGAGGTATTGGAACGCCTCGGCCTCGGGGAGAGACTCCACCACGACCGAACGATGCTCTCCGGAGGTCAGCAGCAGCGTGTGGCGATTGCTCGCGCAGTCGTCGCCTCGCCGGCGCTGATCCTCGCAGACGAGCCCACGGGCGCGTTGGACTCGGTAAGCGGTCAGCAGGTGATGGCGCTGCTCACGGAACTGCACGCCGAAGGACGCACGATCGTCCTGATCACTCACGCCGCCGAAGTAGCGGAGGCCGCCAGCCGGCGGATTCATATTCATGACGGACGGATCGCCAGCGACGACGGGATAGCAGCATGAATCTCGCGACAATAACCAAACTGTCCATCTCCCGGATCCTCGCCACGAAAACCCGGTCGTTCCTGACGATGCTCGGTGTGATCATCGGCGTCGCCTCGCTGGTCGCGTTGACATCGGTGGCCAGCGGTGCCACGAGCGGGATCACCGATTCGTTGTCTTCGCTGGGGGCTACGCAGGTGACGGTCACGTCGACCAGCGCGACGGACCTGACGGAGGCGGATGCTGAGGCGATCAGTGAGCTTGACGATGTGGACGCGGTGTCTGCGAGCGTCAGCGGTCAAGGCACGCTCGAGCACGAAGGCACCACCGCGGAAGCGACCCTCAACGGCGTTTCGCCGGACTATGCCGAGACCAACGCGCCCGAGGTCGCAGTCGGATCATTCCTGCCCGCGTTCAGTGGTAGCAGCGCGACCCGCTCGCTGGTACTCGGCGCCAGCGCCGCCAACGACCTGGGGGTCGAGGCTGAAAGCATCGGTGCGACGGTCAGCGTAAACGGGCTGCCATTCACTCTGGTCGGAGTCCTCGACGATGCCAGCGGATTCGGCGGCGGAGCGAATGTGTACATGTCTCTCGAGGCCGCGCGAGGTCTTTTCGCGCAGTTGCCCTACGTATCGACGATCACCGTGCAGGCTGCCAGTGAAGAGAGCGTCGACGGTGTGCAGAGCGCCATCGACACTCTCCTCAGAGAACGAAACGGACTCTCCGCAGACGACGATGCGCAGTTCTCAATCAACAACCAGAGCTCCCTCCTGGAGTCCATCGACAGCGTACAAAGCCTCCTGTCAATCCTGCTCGGCGGCATTGCCTCCATCAGCCTCGTCGTGGGCGGCATTGGAATCATGAACATCATGCTGGTCTCCGTCCGCGAGCGCACCCGCGAAATCGGGGTACGTCGGGCGATTGGCGCCCGCCGAGGCCAGATCCTTCTGCAGTTCCTGATCGAAGCCACCGTGCTCTCACTACTGGGAGGCATCATCGGACTCGGCCTGGGCATCGTTGTCTCCGCCCTCATCGCCAACATCGCCGGCTGGGCCTTCACCGTCTCAGCCACCACCGTCCTCATCGCGCTGGCATTCAGCGCAGTGGTCGGCATCGTGTTCGGTGTCTGGCCGGCACGCACCGCCTCCCGCCTTCAGCCCGTCGAAGCACTCCGATACGAATAGGAACCCACCATGGCAGCCACACCCAGGACATCCACGACCGGCGACGCGACCATCACCGTCCCACCCAAGCGCACCCGCGCAGTCAGCCTAGGCATCGTGATCGCCCTGGCCTTCACATGCACCACCGTCGGCTTCGCGGTCGGCAAACTGACAACGCCGCCCGCAGCCACCATGCCCGGATTCCCCGGCGGAGGCTTCCCCGGCGGCGACTTCCCCGCACCCCCCGACGGCGGTTTCCCAGGCGGAGGCGAACTCCCCGCCCCGCCACCGCAACCGTGAGCCATCGAGTGCCCCGAGCGACTTCGCATCCTCGGGGCACTCGGCACCTACATGGATCGGAGTCCCCTTGTGGGTGGGCTGGTTCCGGGGACGAAACCCGACGCGTCAGTTCGGCCGGCCACGATGATTACTGCGGCGAGAGACGGCACCCTAATCCTCTATTCGATGTGTCGGCGGGAACGAGCACCTTGAGACCGGGCGGAGTGCAATGACCGCGCACTGGACCCTCTGCGCCGGCACCGCCTGTTCCGGCTGGTACTTCGATGAGCTTTTCAACGAGGCGGGCCGCTGCCGCTGCTGGTGTCATCGCGGGTCGGTCCTGGGTCATCACGCAGTGCGTCGGATCGTGTCTCGGGCGCTACGCGCGGAGCGACGCGCCGATGAAAACCCTGTGAGTTAGCGGAGTCGATGGTCGGGATGCTGCTGCTCGTGCTGTTGTCCATGCTGCGCCACACCTTGCACGGGGCCCCGATTGCCGTAGGCCCGGCAGCCTGGGTGCTGGTCCGGCGCGCTTGGTCCCAAATGCACGTCACCTCAACCGTGCCCCGTTGTCCCCTCGCGCTCCTGATTTCGCCACTAATGCGGTGTTTGGGCTCCGATTCAGGCCGAGTGTGAGGGTTAGGCGTGGCAGGAATCTGAATCCGCTCCGAGCGACATCACCGCCAGTGAGCCCGCTTCGTAAGAGGGCGACTCGATGTCCGAAGCATGCCAGTGGGCGCCGATGCGCCATTAAACCATTGCTCCGCATCGAGCTCCTCTGACCACCCCATCGAGGGGCGCCCTTCGCACCGCGCCAACAAGCTCTTCTAACGAGAGTCGGCGCTATTTGGCGTACCTCGGATCGCCAAATAGCGATTCCGCGTTCGCACGACACCTCGGCCTCACAGCTGCGGGGAGCGGCTCCCCTCGAGGCCGCCACCGGGACCGAAGGCGAGCCACGGCCATCAGGCACGCTGATGTCCCCCGCGCGTTGTTAAGGACACGCGTTCGACTCCGCGAAGCCGCCCAGTTGATCGCAGATCTCCCGGAGGCTATCGAGTTTGTTCAGGTCTTTCCGTTCACCGAAGGTCCTCAAGCATTCGCTCTCGCCCACGAGCATCCTGAAGAGTGCATCAAGGCGGTCTTGACAGAGCGGGTTGAGCATCGGCTGATGACCACACGCTGGGTCACGCACCAGACAACGGGCGAACGGCGCAGCATCAGGGCGAGCCGAGTGATAGTGGGGAGCTGTTCATGAGAGCGTTCGTTATCCAAGGCGCTGGGGAAGGAGGAGTAGTCACTCTCCCGGATCCGGTCGCGCTCCCTCACGAGGTTGTCGTGCGGGTAGAGCGGGTTGGCCTATGCGGCACCGACGTCGCGCTCTTCAACGGAACGATGCCGTACTTCCGTCAGGGTCTAGCGACATATCCCCTGCGGCCTGGGCACGAGTGGGTGGGCACCATTGAAGACGTCGGTGCAGGGGTCACTGGCCTTCTCCCGGGACAGCGTGTAGTCGGCGACACGTTCATTGGATGTGGCCACTGCGGGTACTGTGCCGTTGAAAAGCCTCAACTCTGCTCGAATCACACTGAAGTTGGCGTTCGCGGCGGCAGGCCAGGCGCTCTCGCCGAAAAGGTCGCGCTTCCTTCCACGGCGATCTACCCGATACCCGACGAGCTCAGCGTCGAAGCCGCAGCATTCGTCGAGCCTGGAAGTTGCTCGATGCGCGGCGTCGAACTCGCCCGTATCACCGCCGACTCGCGAGTGCTGGTGTGGGGAGCGGGAACCCTCGGCCTGCTGGCCGCTCTTTTCGCTCAGCATGTCGGGGCAGGAGTGACCGTTGTCGCGCGCAGCGACCGAAGCAGGGCCCTCTGCCGGGAGCTCGGAATTCGTGCGCTCTCCGCGGAAAGGCTCAGCGATCAGGAGTTTGAAGCGGCCATCGAGGCCACCGGAGCTGGCGACGTCCCGCAGCTTGCGCTCGACCGGCTCCAGCCCGGCGGACGTCTCGTACTCCTGGGTGTCCCTGGTGAGCCGGCGACGCTAGACGTTGCGACCACGGTCCTCAAGGATGTCACCGTGCATGGGGTGCTGGGGGGTTCGAGCGCCATACAAGAGACCATCAACACCATGACCCAACTGCAGCATGTCGCTTCCACCCTTGTTGCATCGAGGGTGCGGTTGGAGGAAGTGGAGAGGATCTTGCAGGCCGGGGCTCGCGCAACCCACGCTCCGGGGACGAAGATCCAAGTCATTCTCGGCTGATTCGCACCGGGGAAGTGCCCTCGATCTTTGTCGTGTGAGGCGAGGACGGGGAACTCTTCTGACTGCGATCGTCAGCAGGCACTGCGCGTCCCGGTCCGCTTACGCGACGATCTCGGTCATGCGCTCACAGACCTCGATATCAAGACAGCCTCGCTTGGCCACATGGAAGTCGAGCGGCGTGACGCCCTCACTACGGGGCTCGGTGCAACCAGTGGTTCAAATCTCACCGATGGCGATGCCCAGGCGTAGGTACATCTCGGTCACCGCTTCGTCATTGACGCGGTACCGCACTCGTTGTCCGCGCGTAGCCACCTCGCGGGGTGGGTCGGCGACAATGAGCCCGAACTTCAGGAGCTCGTCAATGCCAGTAATGACGGTCTGCTCGGGAAGGGCGAGCGCATCGGAGATCTCCTTGCGCCCGCCGTTAGGGTGAGCGCGAAGGTGTCCGATAATGCCGGCTTTGAGCATGCTGCCGAATGCCTTGATGGGATCCTCCGCCGCGTCTGCGTTCGCGGGGCGGGCGACTCTCGGCATGCCTCATTCTTTCGCGGGCTGGGTGTCGCCGTCCAGCGGAACCGTAGGAATTAGCTCTACACATCTCGAGTGTATGCCTGTACCCTACACTCATGTCACGGACGGAGATCACCCTCAGCGTCGCTCTCGCGGCATGCTCGATGTCCACCGAAGTTCCGACAGACAACGCCTATCGGGCAGGCGTAGTGTGCGACGCAAGTGCGTCAAGCCCTCCCCCGGGCGACCCGCGCTGCAGCGCTTTGCGCGCCACCCGAAACGTCGAAACTGAGCCTTTTCGGTTCGACCCTTTCGTGCGTAGGATGCCCAGCACGGCGTGCCCCCCACGTGTCGCAACTCGCACCGATCGGGGCCGCCCGGTTGCGGGGAGGTGCGGATCATGACGTCACGGAATCTTGCAGCGCGCCGCGCCCAAAGATGGGCCATCGTCGGCGGCGCGATCCTGCTCACCGGGATCCTCGCCATCATCATCGTCGCGATTTCGAATCAACCGTCCCCCGCGCCGACAGAGACGGCTAAGTCTTCCCCGTCCTCGACCCCTGCGCCTGCCGATCCGACCGACGCGGTGGTGGACGCGGGAGCCGAGGAGGCCGGCTGGCGCGGTGAGCCGATCACCACCGACGCCGAACTGTACGCGGCCGCCGCCCTCGAAGCTGCTGCAACCTTCGACACCACAAGGGCCTCCAGAGATGAATGGCTCGCGTATCTCGACTCGTGGTTCACTCCCGACACCCGCTACAAGTCAGCCGCTGATCAGCAGGCCGAGATCGAAGCCGCCCAGCTAGAACTCCGGCAGGGAGTGGTCCTACCCGAGCAAGAGTGGGACTCTCTCGCCGCCGAGAACGGCCGAGTGGTCGCCAACGCGGGGCGCGTCGTGACCGGTCTCGTCACAGATGACGTGTCGGGGGATATGGCGATCGCGACGGCGGATGTCGTGCTGGCGTTCACACGCAGGGATGGCGATGGGCGCGAGTCGTCCTTCGAGGAGTCGGTGCGGGTGAGTGTGCAGGTGCTGTGCGGTGCGGGGTCGGTTCCGACTCCGGACTCGGCGCAGCAGGCTGGGGACTGCAAGGTGGTGCGTTACTTCACGGAGCCCGTGGAGCCCTGACATGCCCGCCCCGGCCGCTGCCGTCACTGCCCTCGCCGGAACGAGGACGGGACGCCGAGCAGTGGTCGGCGTGCTGATCGCCCTCCTGCTCATCACGGCGATCGCGCTCACCCCACTCATCGCAATCCCCTTCGCCATCGTCGGCGCCAGCTCAGGATTGCCCGCCGCCGTGGCACCCGGTGGCGGTCCCGCGGTGAAGGGCGACTGGGGATACCCGCTCGCCGGCGCGTACACCAAGGGGCGTGGCTTCGGCTACAACCCGGTGGTCGGCTGCAGTTACTGCTCCGTCGATCACGGCGGGTACGACATGGCGCAGGGATGCGGCAGCACGATCTACGCGGCCGGACCCGGCGACGTGATCACCGCCGGCGTGTACCAGGGCTACGGCAACACGGTCCGCATCGACCACGGCGACGGCCTGGTGACGATTTACGGCCACATGCAATGGGACTCCATCCGTGTCAAGGTCGGCGACCCCGTCCCCGCGGGGGCCGCCCTCGGCGCGGAAGGGAACACTGGCCGATCGTTCGGCTGCCACCTGCACTTCGAGGTCCGCGACAACGACGTCCGCCTCGATCCGCAACCGTTCATGGCCGCCCGCGGCCTCCCCCTGATCTGAGTGTCCCCACTGGAAGGAACTGCCATGGCCACCCCGCTTCGCATCCCGCTGGACGTCGACGTCCCCGACATCCAACCGGACTACTCCGCTCCGTTCTTCGCGGGATTCCAAGTCATCGCGTCATGGATCCTTGCCGCGGCGATGCTTGTCGTGCTGGTGATGCTCATCATCGCCGGAGCCGCCCTCGCCTTCCGCGGGCTCGCATCGGACAGGGTGCGCACTTGGGCGGGCGAGAGCATCATGTGGATCTTCCTCGCCGCCGCGGTCCTCGGCGCAGCCAGCGGCCTGTTCGCCTTCTTCGTGAACTTCGACTTCGGCTTCTGACATGCACCCCGTGGGCATCCTGCTCGCCTCGCTCGCGATCGGCGCCGGCCTGGCGATCAGCGCGCATGCACCCGCCTCCGCGACTAGTACCGATGATGGACCGACCGACCTCGTTTCGACGCACAGCACGGTCGCAGGCGAACCTTGGTCCGCACCCGCCCACCCCGTGGACTGCCGTGTGGCGAGCAACCAAGTGACGTGCACACCTACGAATCCGGCCGACGTGGATGCCCAGACTTGCTACCTCGGCGTGCTCGTCGCCGGTGAGCGCACCACCGTCTGCACGACATACGAGGATCATGCAGACGCCATTCAGGCTGATGGCGGAAAGATCGCTCTCGTCGAGTACGGCTGCAGCATCGGGGACGTCGCGTGCGTCACCTTTGAGAACGCGGGGCGCGGAATGGCGATGGGGGCGACCTCGATGATGTACGCCGTCGCCGCGAACATGCGCTTCGACACCTCGTCACTGCTGTGGGATGCCGCGACCGGCGAATGGTCGTTCTGGGCTTGGGCCATCCTGATCGTCACGTTCGGCTCCATGGTCTGGGCCGTAACCGCAGCCGTCGTCTCGGGCGACCGCGGCGAGGTCATCGCGGCGATCGGCCGGTCCTTCATCGCAGTCGCGGCTGTGCCGATCACCCTGTGGCTGACGGGGCACCTTCTCAACGCCGTCGATGACATGACCTGGTACATCATGAACCGCGACGGTCCCTCCGCCCTCTTCGCAACCCTGCAGGGAGTGATGTGGGCCGGCGGACAGGCGAACTACTTCTTCGCGTTCCTGATCCACGGGCTGCTGATGGTCGGGATGCTGCTGCTCATGCTCGTGTTCACCTTCCGCAATATCGTCCTGGCCGCTCTCATCGCTGTCAGCCCCGTGGCGTGGATGCTGTTCCCCGTGCGCGGTGTCGGCCCGCAGTGGGTGATCCGCTACGTGTCCGCCGTAGTCGTGCTGCTGCTGACCGGGCCGCTGACGATCGGGTTCGTGACCCTCATCATCAACGGGCTATCGGCGGTGAGCACGATCTGGGATCCGCAGGCATGGCCACTCTTGTTCGGACTCGCCCTCGTCGCGTTCGCACCCTTCGCGATCTTCGGTCTGTTCAGCTTCGTCGGCGCCGTCGCCGCGGACGGCGTCGGCTCCCGCCTCGGCAGTCACGCCGGCCAGCTCGGGGGTCGCGCGGCCCGCGCCGCGGTCGCCATTCCCAGCCGACTGGGGAGTGCCCCAGCGGGTGTCGCGAGTAGCGCCGCTCGTGGGACGAGCCGCACCGCTACCGCGACGTCGAGCGCGGCGAGCGGGGCGAAGACATCGACCGCCCAAGGTGCCAGCTCGCCCGCGAACAAGACCGCCGGTGCGACCTCGACCGCCCCGACGCAGGGTCGCACGTCGCCGCCCTCGCAGCAGCAAGGCGCCGGTTCGCCTACGCCGCCGTCGTCGCCTCGAGTGGAGAGGACTCCGTGATGAACACGACACCTGATCTCGCGCGCCCGGTCCGGTTGCCGCGTCGGTCCCGTCAGGGGATTGTGATGGGTATGGATGGGTGGCAGCTCACGTTCCTCGCGGCCGCCGCCGTCACCGTGCTGTTCGCCGTTAACCGGCTCGGCCCGCCCGGACTCCTCTACGCGGCGCCGATTTACCTCGCCCTCGGTGGCACCGCCGTCGCGACCATCCATGGGATTTCCGCCCCACGGATGGGTGGGCTGTGGGTGATGAAGCGAATTCGTCACGCGACGGGTGCGACCGAGCAGCGGTTCCGGCCGGAACGTCGCGAATTGGTGGGGACGCTGAATCTGCCGGGGGTGCGGGCGTCGATTCAGTTCTGGGATGTGAACGACGTCGCCTGCCTGTACAACCCGCACGACCGGACCGTGTCCGTCACCGCCGAGCTCGAGGTGCAGGGATTCTTGATGCACGACACCCCCGACCGGTACGACCTCGCCCAGCAATGGGCTCAAGTGCTCGCGTCCTTCACACAACGCCCCGGCGTCAAGCGGATCACGCTCCAAGAGCGCACCCTGCCCACCACCATCCGCGCCGCCCGCGAGCACTACGACACCGTCCGGGTCCGCCGTGAGCTTGACGCCGCGACGCCGGTGGGGGAGAACTACGAGGCGGTGATGAGTAAGTCGGAGCGGTTCGCGGTCGCGCATCGCAATTACCTCACCTTCACCCTCGACCTCATCGCCCTCGGTCCGCAGCTGAAATCTCTCGGCGGCGGCAAGGAAGCCATTCAGACCCTCGCCTACCTCGAAGCCGGGAACCTCGCCGACGCCCTCCGGGCCGCGAAAGTCAGCGTCAGAAAGTGGCTGTCGCCCCGAGATGTCGCCGCACTGGCTCGGGTGGCGTTCGACCCGGAGTTCGCTCCGGTGGTGCAGAACCGTGACGACACCCACGCCGGCGTGGACCCCGTCGCGGTGGGACCGATGCACCTGGAGGAGCCGAAGGGGAAGAACGGAGTCGTCTACACCGACTCTGGGGTGCACACCACGATGTGGGTGCACGAGTGGCCGCGCTCGGATGCGCCGGTCGGGTTCGTTGCGCCGGTGGTGTTCGCCCGTCACCCGCACACCGGTGAGACTGTCACGCACATCTTTTCTCTGGTCCTCACTCCCGTCCCGGTGTCGAAGGCGCTCAAGCGAATCCGGGATGAGAAGAAGGTGTGGCGCGGCAATGAGAAGCTGCGCGCCAAGCGCGGTGCCGATGGGTCTGCGGCAGATGCGGCGGACTGGGATGCGTTGGAGAAGCAGGAGCATGAGATCGTCGCCGGGCATGGTGAGTTCCGCTACGGCGCCTACCTCACTGTCACCGCGCCCGACGAGGAGCGCCTCGACCAGGCGCTCGCGGGGATGCGTAACGCGCTGTCGCGGGCGGGGATGGAGGCGCAGATCCTGTACTGCCAGCAAGCCGAAGCGCTCATGGTCAACGCCCTCCCGGTCGGGCTGGGGATGAAGTGATGACCCGCCACACCCCGTTCTTCGAGCCGGCCGGTCTCAGCGGGCAGGAGCGTCGCGCCCTCAGACGCACCGTATCGCCCAGCCTCCGCAACCAGACACCGCGGAGGTCGCGGCGAGACCGCAGCCTGCCCGAACCCACGGTGCGAGGACCGTTCGGACCAGGGCTGATCGACGGCGGCTATTGGAATCTCGCGCCGGCATGGGTGCCGGCGCATCAGGCGACCTCGCAGCACCTGGCCGGGATTTACCCGTTCGTCGCCGACGCTGGCCTCGGCCATCGCGGCCCGATCGTCGGCGTCGACCTCAACGCGGACGCGCTGTGGCACTTCTCGCCTTGGGAGACCTATGTCGACGCCTCCGAGCGCGGCACGTTCTCCACCAACATTCTTGTTCTCGGCGCGTACCGGGCCGGGAAGTCCGCCGCCGTGAAGACCCTCGTCACCCGCTCCCTCGCATTCGGTCACCAAGCCGTCGTCCCGTCGGACGCGAAGGGTGAGTGGGTGATCGTGGCCGACGCGATCCCCGGCGGGAAGGTCATCACCCTCGGCGGCGGCACCACCGCTCGCCTCAACCCCCTCGACCGTGGACCACGCCGCTCCGATGCGAGTGATGAGGAGCATGAGCAGATGGTGCGGCAGCGGCGCATCGCCACCCTGATCACCCTCATCGAACTGGCCCTCGGCGGGCAACGCCTCACCGCTGTCGAGCACGCTTGCATCCACGACGCCCTACAACGGTGTATTGCCGACACGAATGACCAGCCCACTCTCCGCGGCGTCTACGACGAGCTCGGCCGGATGACCACCGACCCGGGCGCCGACACTCGCCTTGCGGAGGCGGCGGTGCAGCCGAGGTTCGTGCTGCGCCGGTTCGTCGAAGGCGACCTCTCCGGCCTGTTCGAGGACGAGTCCACCGTTGCGTTCGATGCCGACGCCCCCATCGTCGTCGTCGACACGTCGGAGTTGTTCGCGCGCGGGGACCTGGTGGCGCAGCTGACGCAGGTGTGCACGACGGCGTGGATTCAGGCGGTGGTGTCGGACCGGTCCGCGCACCGCACCCGGTACGTGATCCGCGAAGAGGGCTGGCGTGACATGACGTCGCTGGCCGCGTTGCAGATGTACCAGCAGTGGTTGAAGCTGTCGCGGCATTACGGGATTAGCAACATCGTGATCCTGCACAAGATGGGCGACCTCGACGCGGTCGGGGACGCCGACTCCCAGGAACGCAACCTCGCGTACTCGATCGTCGGCGACATCGAGAACAAGTTCATCTTCCGCACCAACCACCAAGAACAAACCTCCCTCCGCACCCGGCTGAACATGCCCGCCCCGCACGTCGACATGGCCCGGCAGCTGCGCAAGGGCGAGTTCCTCGCGTACGTCGGCCAATACTCCTACCTCGTGGACTGCTTCGCCACGTCGACTCCGTGGGAGTACGAGCTGTTCAAGACCGATGACGCCGTCCGCGCCTCCGACCATGAAGACCCCGCCCACCTCACCGTCCTCGCTCCGGACGAGTTGGACGAGTACTGGCCCGCCCCCACCGATACCGGCGTGGACGGGTGGCTTATCCCCACCAAGGAGTACCAATGACCACCCCACGCGCGTACGCGACCGTCACCGGTCCCACCGCAACCTTCACCACCCCCGACGGACACACTGAACCCCTCATCGTCGGCGCCGACGAAGACATCCGGCAGCTCATCGTCGCCCGCACCGCCGAGGAAGCACGCCGCAGCGGCGAACCCGTCGAGCTAGTCACCGCCGGCGACCGCGGCACCCACCGCCTCCTTATCACCGTCACCGGCGACATCACCGAAGCCCCCGACGCCGACGCCTTCGCACCCACCGAACCCGACGACTCGACCGCTCCCGAGGAGACACTGCGGCGCGACATCCGATCCACCGAACTCGCCCCCGAAACACCTGCAGAAGAGGAGGCGCTGGCGGAGGTCCCGTCGCGGACCTCGTTCATCACGCCGCACACCGGATCTGAGACGGCGACCGCCGGGTGGCGAGGAGCGCTCGCGAGCCTCGGCATCACGATCAAGCCGTCCGCCGACGACGTGGCGCGACGGGACCGTGAGCAGGTGGTGTCGAGGCAGTGGGCCGGATGCCGCACCATCGCCGTCGTGAATGGCAAAGGCGGGGTCGGGAAGACCATGTCCACCGCGATGCTCGCCGCCGTTTACGCGAGGTTCGGGGGCGGGAACGTGCTGGCGTGGGACAACAACGACACCCGCGGCACGCTCGGCTGGCGCACCGAGCAAGGCCTCTACGACACCACCGTCCGCGACCTGCTCCCCGCCGCCGAAGGGCTCCTCGGTCCGGCCGCGGGGGTGTCGGACATCTCCCGGTTCGTGCATCACCAGACCACTGACCGGTACGACGTGCTCCGCTCCAACCCGGAATTGCTCGCGACGGATCAGCGGATTGAGCACTCCGAGTTTGACCTGCTGATGCAGGTCGCCGCCCGCTATTACCGGCTGGTGATCTTCGACTCCGGAAACGACGAGTCCGCTGAGCGGTGGCTGCGCATGGTCGACTCCAGCTACCAGCTCGTCATCCCCACCCTCGCCGCCCCCGAACCGGCCGAATCCGCCTCACTCCTTCTCGACGCGCTTCGGCGCCGCGACGACCGCTCCGCGCACCTCGCCGAGAACGCAGTCGTCGTGGTCACCAACCCGGAGCCGACCCGGCGGCTCGAGGTGGACCGCATCGTCGACGGGTTCACCGGTCACGTACGCCAGGTCGCGACGATCCCGTTCGACCCGGCGCTGAAGTCCGGGCCGCTCCGGTACGAGGCGCTCCGACCGGCTACCCGGGATGCGTGGGTGACGGTCGCCGCGCACGCCGCCGCCCAACTCTGAGACAGGAGCCGGCTGATGTTTGAGGGGCTGCTGGGCAGGATCGCCGCCGTCGGGGTGGCCGCCGCGATCCTGCTCAGTCTCCTGTTCGCCTTTCTCGCCGAAGCCACCACTCAGCTCATCTGCGGCACCCGCCCTACCCCCACCAACCTGTTCTCCGGATTGTGGCTCGCCCTCACCGGCAACCCCGCCACCTACACCTCCCCCGTCGGGTGCGCCCTCCCGGTGGGGCAGATCCGCGTCCTCGACCTCGTCGCGGTCCTGGTGGTCGGGGCGATCGCGGTTTGGGCGCTGGCGGCGTACCGGCGGTACCGGCACTCCGACCGGTCCTTCCTCACCGACCTCCGCCTCCGCCCCGGCTTCGCACCCGCGTCCGAGATCCGTGACCACCTCTCCGCCAAAGCCGTCCTCCGCCGCGCGAGCCAGTTGCGCCCAGACATCGCGAAGCCGGGACCGTCCGATGTCGGATGGCGGGTGGGACGCTCCCGCGGCATGGACGTCTATGTCTCCATCGAAGACTCCGTCGCTCTTGAGGGCCCGCCCCGCTCCGGCAAGGGCTACCGGGTGCTGATCTCCGCGATCCTCGACTGGACCGGCCCGCTCATCACCACCTCCACCACCAACGACAACCTCATCGCGACCATGCGGATGCGGCAGCGGCGCGGCGACGTCCACGTCTTCGACCCACAGGGCCTCTCCGGCATTCCCCATCCGCTGCGCATCAGCCCTATCGCCGGATGCGAAAACCCGTTGGTCGCGATGCAACGCGGCACCGCCATCATCACCGGCACTGCCCTGGGCGCGTCGCAGACCAATGGGGAATGGGCGCAAGCAGCCGGTGTCGTCCTCGGCCGACTCCTCCACGCCGCGGCCGTCGGCGGCCGGTCGATCGCCGACATCTACGACTGGGGCTCCAGCCCGCACCTGGCCCGCGCGGCCGTCGACGTGCTGCGCTCAGATGGGGCCCCCGGCTGGGGGGACAGTCTCGAGTCCACGATCGCCGGCGACGAGAAGCTCGCCTCGTCCATCTGGTTCGGCGTCCAAGGCGCCGTCGCACCCCTCGCTGTTCCGCAGATCCGCGACGCCCTCAACCCCACCCCCGGCGACCACCTCTTCGACCCGCGCGCATTCCTCGACGACGCCAATACCCTCTACCTGATCGGGTCCGCCTCCGGGGCATCAGCGATGGGCGGGTGGCTGTCCGCCGTGCTGGACGACATCGTCGAGGTCGCCCGCATCCGCGCGCTCGCCTCCCCCGGCTCACGGCTCCCGCACCCGCTCGGGCTGATCTTGGACGAGATCGTCAACATGTTCCGGTGGGGCAATCTGCCCCGGATCATGGCCGACGGCGGAGGCCGGGGCATCTGCACCTTCGTCGTCCTCCAAGCCCTCTCCCAAGCCGAGACCGCCTGGTCTCGCGCCGAAGCCGACACCATCTGGGCAGCCGCCACCGCCAAAGTCATCCTCGGCGGCGCGAGCCATGTCGATCATCTCCGTGACATCGAGGCGCTCCTCGGCACTAGAGAGACCCGCCAGACGAACCGGTCCTGGTCCACTCGCGATTCCGGGCACTCCACCAGCGAACACCGCGAACGGGTCCCGCTGATGTCGGTCGACGAGATCCGGCGGATGCCGCAAACCGCAGGCCTGCTCGCATACCGCAACCGCCGCGGCGTGCTGCTCGAGCTCACCGGCTGGGACGAACGCCGCGACGCCGCCGACATCCGCACCACCAAAGCCGCCACCGAAGCCGAACAAGCCCAGGTCTTCCGCGGCTCGATGCCGGCAGTGAAACAGGACCCAGAGCCGGCCGTCGAGGAGGTGCCCGAGTGAGCAACTCCCGCCGTCCCGCCAGCACCGGTCGTTCCTACCGGAGCGGGTACCTGAAATCGCCGGCGTGGTTCGAGCGCCGCGACCGATGGTTCCGTGCACACGCCCGCATCGGCATCCCCCTCGCCTGCCAAGCCTGCGGAAACTCAGCGACTCCGGCGGAGCTCGAGCTGCATCACACCGACTACGACGGCGTCTACCAGGAGGGCGAGCAGTGGCGTGCCCGAGAGGCGCACGGCGACCTTGTGCCGCTGCATCCGGCATGCCACGAGCTGCTGCACCGCCTCATCGACCGGGACGCCGTCCTGTCTCGTGGCCGGGACCGGCGCACCGCCTCCGCCCTCGCGCTCGACCGTCTCCGGGCGAAGCTCACCGAGCTGGATGGTGTGCCCCATGAGTAGCGACGAGGACGTCAGCAGGGCGGAACGCGCCTTCGCGGCCGGTTTCACCGGTGCACGCGCCAGCCGGAGTGTGTCATCTGAGGCGATCGGGGCGCACATCGTCGACTGGTACACCCTCCCCGACGCCACCGCTGCCGATGAATGGGAGCGGCTGCGACGGTGGGTGGAGTGGGTGACGGTCCGCTACAACATCCCGCAGACCGTGATCCCCGTCTGCTGGTACCAGCACGGCGCGCTCGTCGAGGAACTCTCTGCACTGCACACCGCGCACCGTGCCATGTTCGACCGCTCCGACGCCGGCCTCGGGCCGATCGGCTGGCACGAGCGCTTCGCCATCGCCCTCCCCCGCCTCGCCAAGGCATACGGCGGCGGCTGCAACAACGGACACCAAACTTCGAAACCCCGCACCTGGTCAACACCGGGTGCGGATTGGGACGCGTGGACCAGCCAGGCCCACGCCCACCGAGACACCCACCCGGGTGACTCACAACGAAAGGAAACCCACCCATGACGACCAAGATCCCGGTCACCATCGAGGGCAACCTCACCGGCGACCCCGAACACGGCACCGGAGAATCGGGCACCGACTACGCCAGATTCACCGTCGCCGTCAACGACCGACGCCTCAACGAGACCACGCAGCGATGGGAAGACGCCGGCACCGTCTTCCACCGCGTCGTCGTCTTCAACCAACAGGCCCGCCACGTCGCCGACTCGCTCCGCAAAGGCGACAGCGTCCTCGTCGCCGGAGAGCTACGATTCGGCACCTACGTCGACAAAGACTCCGGTCAGACCCGCGAAACCCGCGACATCGTCGCGGACAACGTCGGCGCCTCACTGAAGTTCACGGACATCGCCGTCGAGCGCAGCCCAAAAGCTGACGGCCCCGCAGCAGACGCTACGGGGCCGTACGCCGCACCGGTGGCCACCGGCGCAACAATCACTCGCTGAACCCCTCTGCAAGAAGGAGCGGGTGGGAGTCACAGTACTCCCACCCGCTCCACCATCTCCAGGGAGCTTCCCGACGCGGCCGCATCGTCGCGTCCGGCGCTCGCCGAGCGATGTTCGCTCCAGGGCTTGAACCAACTATCGCGTGGTGGGCGTTGTTTCATTCACCCCGTGGATTGATGCCCCGCGACGCTCAGCACCATAGGGTGGTCGCGACGTCGCATCGCCCGAGGCCGTCCCCAACTGCCGTTCGAGGGCACGCATCCACCCCAGGGGTGCGAGCCGGAACCTGTCCCACAGGCTCCGGCGTCGCGACCGTCCGGTCCCCCTCGGGCCCAATCGGGATGGTGCCTGGTACGGCTCGAGGGGGGCTGCAAATGCGCGAGCACAAGCTCGCCGCGTTTGTGGTGTTTCCCAGGTCGCAAAGCCTCGCGGAACGAGATCCCCAGAACCTCCCCTGCGTCCCGCTCGGCGTCGCTGAAGGCAACGGTACCTGTCCCCCATTCGGGGGACAAGTTAGAACCGCTGACGTTTTCTCAAGGTTCCCGCAAGAGTGCTCGATATGGCGCTTCCTGCGCTGGCGGGAGGAGCGATCTCGAGCGCAAAATGATGGCCATACGGGACTCAGGGATCCGGCGTTGTCTGCGCGGTGACCGCGCTTCGCCAGACCCAGCACCGTTGCTCCTCACCCGCTACACGGAACCGGATCGCGACCGCCCGATCGGTCCACGCACACGCCTCTGCGAGCACACGCGCGGGCGTTCCCCCGAACCGCACCCACGCCTCCACCGTCGCCGGCTGCGGATCCTTCGTCATCGGAAGACGATCCAACTCGAGCTCGCTGCCGGTCAGAGTCTCCAGGCGCCCGGTCTTCGCGAGGCGCTCCAGAATGCGCTGGTCCATCCGCCTGTCGATTTGCTCGGCGTAGCGACGATTCGTAGTCACCGACCCCGGGACCTCCCTCCCGGCCGTCACGAGCACTCTACCGTGCATCGAATCTATGTTCTATTCTTTTATGTCATGAGCGCGATCGACATCGAACACGAACTGACGATATGGATGACCGACGACATCCCCACGCGCATGTTCTACGCAGGCCGCCGCTGGCGCATCACCGACACACCTACCCGATTGATACACTCCATCTGGGATCAGCCGACCGACGGCCACGCGCTGTACGGGTGGCGGTTCCAAGCCACCGACGAAGACGGCGACACCTACGTGTTCGACGTCTATCGCCAGGAGGCTGGCTGGCACGTTCATCACACGTACTGCTGAACGGCGGTCGTTAGGCTCGCGCCACTGTGTGCGGAGTGCCCGCCGCCACCTCTATCGACAGCTCTTCGCTGCACCTGAGCTGAGTCACTCGCAGCGCGAGCGCACGCTATCGGAAGTAGCCCTGGCTGGCGTTCTGGCTTCGGACCAGTCCCGGGATAAGGAATAGGTCCACGAACAGCCAGATGCCACCCGCGATGACCATGGGAACGCCGACCAACAGCGGTGTGAGGAGCCACCCGCCGACCCACAGCACGATGAGCGCAATCGCGGAGCCGGTGAGTCCGAGGTAGAGGCGATGCGCACCGAATCCGCCGAGGAGAATCCAGAACAGATACGCGATCCCCGTCTCTTTCACCGGCCGTACGGACACGGCTTGTGGCGGTGCGAGAGGACCCCAGGCCATGCCATCCCACCATTGCATGGCTCCGTTCGGACTTGGATACCAGCCCGGAGGTGTGGTCGACGGATGCGTCTGGACCGCAGAGTACTGACGCGCCAAAGGCCCAGGGGGAAGGGGAAGCGTTGGCGCCGTCGGCGCCGGGAGGTACGGATCTAACGCGGCGTACTCCGCCTCGCGTGTGGGTGCACCGATGACGTCGGTTGACCACGCTTGCCCGTTCCAGAATCTCTTCCCACCCCCGTTGACCGGATACCAGCCAGCGGGCGCGTTCGGTGCACCGTTCGTCATCGTTCCCCCTCGACCGGCCCCCAAGGACAGCCGCTCGCTCAATTTAGCGCCTGGGCGGCACCAACAACCAGCATCGACTGACTTGAGGCGCGCGTTCATCAGCGCTGCATGCCGAGGTCGGCAGCAGTTGCGGTTGGGTGTGTCGGGCCGGCATTACGCGCCGCGCGTTGCAGGTCGGTGCGCGCCGCTGCCCGCGAGTCCTCGACGGTCGCTTCAGGGACGCCTCGGGCGAGGGTGGCGGCGATGGTTTCTCTCGCTGTGTCGGCAGCCGCGGCGATGACGATCGCGCGGTTGTGCTGTCGTCCCCGAGTCAGGCCGACATAGAAACCGGCGGCATCCACGTCCGGGCCCACGATGCATTCATCTGTCGTCTCGCCTTGGATGCCGTGAACTGTCGTTGCATAGGCGAGGTGAACATGGTCGGCGACGTAATCCAGCAGGATCCTTCGCCGGTCGGTGGAATCGCTGACGTTCTGAAGTTCAACTCGGTCGGTTCGAATCCGGCTGATGATCCACGTGGCACGGTTTTGGACTCCTGCATGGGCGTCGTTGCGTCGAGTCTGAACGACGTCGCCCTCGAGCAGCCGTTGACCGTCCTGACCGAATGCCACCCGGTTCGGTAGAAGCTGACCCGCCTCGACCCGTCGCTGCTGGATTGCTTCGTTCACCGCGTCCGCTTCGTCATTGCTGCCGACCACTAGGGCCGTCCGCATCCTTGCGTGCTGGGCAGCGAGCCATGCGTCAACCATCGTTCCGCGGGCTTCGTCGCCACTCTCCACTCGGACGACGTGGCCGCCGGCGTCGAGGTCGACGGCCACCGCGAGGGCTTCCTCACGTGTTGCGGCGTTGCGGAGGCGGAGGGTGAGGTCGGCGTACGTCGGGTCGGCGAAGCGGTGGACGTCCGTGAGCTCGACGATTCTGTCCGCGTGCTGATGCATGAGAGCCATCGCACCGGCGTGGCCAACGGGTGCGGCTTGGTGTGGATCCCCGACCATCGCGATCCCGGCCCCGGTCTGGAGTGCGAGCTCGGCGAGTGCGCTTGCCGAGTGCAGGTCGACCATGCCGGCTTCGTCGACGATGATGCGGTCCCCGTCCTGAAGTGAGAGGTGGCGCGGACCGGAGTAGACCCAGCCTTCGTCGTCGACCTCACCCACAGCGAGCTGGCTCCACACCTGCGCCCCGGTCTCGTCGTGTCTCCACCGGTAGCCGTGGTCGTGGAGAAGGGCGTGAAGGCTGGATGCGGTGGCGCCGATCTCGCGTTCGGCGACTGTGGCTGCCTTCGTGGTCGGAGCGACCACGATCATTCGTCGTTGCTGTGCGGCGAGTCCGTGTGACGTGATCTTCAGGATGGTGGTCTTGCCGGCGCCGGCGGGCCCGGTCACGGTCACCAGGCGGTCCGTGCCCACAAGCGCAGTGACGGCGTCCAGCTGTCCTTTGGAGAGTTGCGTTTCCGACTGGAGGACGCTTGCGAGCCTCACAACCGCGTCGCGAGCGGGCGCGCGTCCGGGCGTGGAGAGGCGGGCGAAAAGAGCGGCGACGCGGAGCTTGAGCATGACCGTGCGCTCGGCCATGAGCGCCTTGATGTGCGCCGGCTTATCTTCATCGTCTTGAATGAGGTCGATGGTCTGCGCGAGCGCACGCTCGGCGATGTCATCGATCAGCTCCTCGATGACGGCGCGGTCGGCGATGATGCCGCTTTGCGCGAGTGCTCTGATCGCGCCGGCCCGGAGATCCCACGGGCTGAATCTTCCACTGCTGGACACTGAGCGATCGTCGGCGTCCACGAGTGCGACGCCGGCAAGCCGCGCGCGATCCACGCTCCCGATGGGGACCGCCTGGGCGATCGTGGGAGAACTGCGACACAGCAACGTTGAGTCGATCGCGACGAGCTCGCCCCGTACCCGTTCGCTCCACGCCTCTTCGTCGAAACGGCCCGGCTTGTTTGGGCGGCCGATCGCCCACGCTCGTTCATCGATGTGGTGCAACTCCTCCGGACCCGGCTCGGTGTCTGGATGCGACTCCCGCCACGCCGCGATGAGTGCGAAACGGTTGGCTTCGATCTGGTTCGAGCGTCGAGAAAACGGTCGCACCGCTTCCACGAGCTGCGAGATCTCTCCGGCGCTGTCGAGCGTGTACCCGTGGGCCGCCAGGGCGGCGAGCCATTGCGGGTCTGTGCGCGCCGCCAGTTCACCCTCGGCGTTGATGACGGTGTGCAGTTTCATGGCGACCCTTGAGTCGACGTTGGACCACTTCCCGTCGGTGCCCTGGACCTTGATGTTCAGCCAGAGGTGTCGATGCACATGCGGGTCCAAGGCGCGTGAGCGACGATGCTGCAGCTCGACGACCTCGAGCCGTGCGATGCCTTCCCGGATGCAACCACCCGCACCACGCCGGGCATTGAGGTCGCGTTGCCAGATGGTGATGATGCGATCGCGGAGCCGGTCCTGCAGGGCCTCGAACTCGGCGGCGATCTCCAGGTTGATGATCGCGGCGATGCTGTACGACTTGGGGAAGTTGATCGTGCCGTCGAGCATCAGGTCCGCGTTCGGCGAATGCATCCGCCGACCGCGTGGCTCACCAAATGCGGGGTCCTCCCCGGAGATCCAACGGCGCAGTGCGCCGACACTCAGCTCGCCCGTATAGATCGCATCACTGGTCGCAATGAACCGGGTGACGGCAGCGCCCCCACCGTATCCGAGAGCTGCCTCGACACCCTGCAGACTGCCGAAGTGCGCATCGCAGCTCGCCTCCGTTGCGTATGCGACCGCGTTGCTCACGCCGCGGGAATCCACCCCCCGCTTCCATCTCCGCAGCCCGCCGCGCATGCGGCCAGATTACTCGTGTTTGCCTACCCGCGACACACCTTCGCAAGAAGTGCCTACGTGCATTGCATCGATCACGCACTCTTGAGTCCGTCACGCTACGGCCATAGGGGCTCGGCGGGCGCGCTGGTGTCGACGGTGTGCGTATGTGGTGCCGCCTTCGCTCGCGGCCGCGGTCGGGTCATCCACGACTCCGCCGCCCCGGGTTCTTGATCGGCGGACGGTCCGGCGCATCTACCGACGCCTTGGCCCGATGGAGGACGGGGTTACGGGCAGAGTGTCGCGCTGAAGACCATCGCCCGCATTAGCGACTCACCTTTCGACGCAACGTCCGGTTCGATATCTCCTTCCCAACCACGCGAAGCCAGCTTCTGAGATCGCCGCGAAGTGTACCTGTCACGCAACCTCGTTCCGAGGGCAAGCGTTTGCACGCCCGCCGGACAAGCGAGGCCGACGAATAGCAGCCTCAGGCGAGGTCGATCTCGATCGGTAGTTGCAGGTCGGTCGCGATCGGTGTGTACAGATCGACGTCCTGTTCACGGGACTTGAGCGACACGATCAACGAGTATCGGACAGGGAGATCGAGGCGGTCCTTGCGCGAGTTGCGTTTCCACCAACCACCGACCGGGTACACCCCGAGCACGCCACAGGCAGCCAACTCTTGGCCCGAGCCCTCCCAGATGTCCTGATGGAGCGAGCCGAGGTTGCGCTGGTTGGGTCCAATGAACCAGCGGTCCGAGCCAGACGAGGGCGAACTGCCTGCCGAGTCTTCGTCGCTCTCCGCTTCCCGATTGATGCGAGAAATGAACTCCCCTTCAGTTTCGGTCGGCGACTTGAGTTCGAATCGGAGAAGGTGAGACGCGTAGGAGTAGCGCTGCCGCCAGCCTCGACGGGACGCCGACGGCTCGACGAAATAGGAAAGCGTAACTTTGAGTGTGACGTCGCCAGCCCCGATGCTCTCGAGCACCTCCGTGGGCCACGGCATCGAGTGGAGCCTGAACCGACGCATCTTGTACTCGGCTCCCTCGAATGGAACGAAAGTGTCTTGGGCCACAAGGGTTACGGACTGTCTAGACGAGCTCAAGACCGCGGCCTCCGTCGGAACCCCCCACCCATATCGCCTCAGTAGCTCGAGCTTCGGATCCTTCTTGGTGCCGGTTGCATCGAACTCGGCTCGCATAGCTGGGGTCCAATCGGCGGCGTGTACAAGTAGCCCCCGAACAGTTTCTGGCCAGTAATTCGGGTATCGGGCCATCGTGAGCGCTGCAAGACGCGCCGCCTGCGCGGCGGCAGCACTCGTGGCGTTGGCCGATGTCAAAGCGAGGTCGCTGTGGATTCCCGTAGTGCGAAGAGAGAGCAACGGGTGACGATCCTCAAAGGCCGTTCCACCATCGGTGAGTACGTTGCCGCCTTCGAAGCAGATGTCGGGCTTGATCGGCCAGGTTCGCTTGCCGAAGAGAAGCGAGGTCCGACTGTGGGGAGACAATTCTCCTTCCGCTGCCATCGCCGACCATCCCGCATACTCGGGGTCGGTGGGGACATTCACGAGGTCGGTATGTGCGCCGACAGTCAGCGCGTTCCACGACTGCGCAGGGTCTTCCACCGGCGACGTGTCCGACTCGAGCCGATGGTTCGCCTGGTAGCTGCCAACGTTTCCGGCGGCGATTACGAGCAGGCGGCTCGCTTCATGGTCGGGTTCAGACAGCAGCTGCAACTGGTTGCCGTCTCGAATGATTTCTGTCCCAACCGCGAGCGCGTCGACAGTCGCGGACCATAGTGTGGGCACCCCCGCGCGATCTGGATCCGTCGATATCGGCATACAGAACACACGTTTGCGTTGGCTTGCGATCTCGGCGAGAGCGACCGCTTCGACAGTGACTGTGCCGAAATCGAGGGGGTCGGTGTCTGGCTCGTCGCGCTCGGGGAGGATACGTACCGACTCGAGTCGGTGATGTAGCTGGATAGATCCGGTCTCAGCGAGGAGATCATCGAGGGGGCCGTAGAGGGCCAGGCCGGCCATGGATGTCCCGTGGCCGTGTGTATCAAACCCAGACATCCCGATGGCAGTGTGCAGGTCACCGCTGTCGAGAGACTCGTGCAGTAGCCGGTGCGTTCTGGCCACGCCTGTGTCTAGGTGACAAACTGCGGGCGCGAGGTTCGGTGCGGCGACTACCCGTCCTGCGAGGTCGGCGACATACTCGTCCTGCTCCTCAGGGAGGAGATCCTCGACCGTGTCGACAAACTCGGGGCGACGGATCTCCGCGATGGGGACGTTCGTGAATGGTAGGACTTCCAGTTGCTGCCATGACGCCTCGATCCAGACGACGACCCTGTCGTTCAGCGCAAGTGAACGGTTCAGGAGCTTGAGACCAAGAGCGGTAGCGAACTTCTCAAGGGTGTCGATATCCGCTTGCGACGGATCCAGCCACAGCTCCCACCAGTGCACTCCCGCCTTGGGTGGTTCACCCTTAGATTGCCAGAGGTCGTCGAGGATGGCCTGGCGGATCCTTGAGATATTGGCCACGAGCGCACGGTTTGCCGGGTTTCCTTCGGGCGTTTCCCACTTGCCCTCGGCCGCTTTGGTGGACTTCTTGGCGAGATAGTCCTCGAAGATCTTCAGGAACTGCGGGCGGTAGGAATCCGCAACCCAAACGACGGCTCGTTCCGGCAGAGTTTCAGTGGCCGGTTGAACAGACAGAAGCAACCACTGCGGCACCTTAGGCGTCTTGCGGTGCTTGGAGAAGGTCTGAAGTGACTCGACTTTCAAGGGATATGCGGCGTCATCGCCTTCGAGGGTGACGATGCTGCCGAGTGCTTTGAGCTCTTCAGCGCTCAGGCTTGTGCGGCCACGCTCGCCATCAATCGCGGCAAACGTGTCTTGGAGTTGTCCTTTGATCGCGAGCCCGTGGGCTCGATACTCGACCGGTCGGATCTTCGGGTTGCCTTGGCCGCCTCGGGAGAAGTTCTCATTGCGCGCGCGGTCGAGAACGTACAGATGGGTGAGACGGCGAAGTTCGTCAGCCAAGGCTCGCCGTTCGCCGGGTATCCAGCGCAGCGATCAGATCGTTGGCGGTGATGAGCGTGTTGCCGCGCATCAGGACCGATTTTGCGGCTGCCTCGGCGGCCTTGACCAGGTCAGCATGGCTAAGACCATCAGCATGGGCATCGACCTCATCCCAACGTAAGCCCTTCATCAAGGAGCCCAATCTTCCCCTGATGACGGCCCGTGCCTGGGTCTTGTCTGGGAGACAGTAGGTGAGCACCATGTCGAACCGCCGGAACAGAGCCTTGTCCAAGATCGAGCGGTGATTTGTCGCCGCGATCACGATGCTCTCAGGGCTGGACTGCTCAAGGAACACCAGGAACGAGTTCAGAATCCTCCGAGCCTCGCCGACATCGTTCCCGGAACGGTCCCCGCCTAGAGCATCGAACTCGTCGAAGAGATAGACACCGCGGCGTTCGGCGACCGCATCGAACACGAGTCGCAGCTTGCCCGCGGTCTCACCCATGTACTTGCTCAGGAGGCTGTCGAGTCGAACTGTGAACAGAGGTAGGGCGAGCTCGCGCGCGAGGACCGCGGCGGTCATCGTCTTGCCGGTCCCTGGCGGGCCCTCGAGTAGAAGCCGATGCGTGGGGTCGAACCCGTGCTCGAGCAAAGTCTTTCGTTGCCGTTGCTCCGCAATCACCTGTTTGAGCCGTTCAACCAGATCTCCCGGGCCGACCAGATTCTTCAAGTTGACTTCCGGGTGGGAAACTTCGACTAGGTCGGCCAGATCGCCTCGCGGCTTCGCCAGCTTCGTGACGTTGCTGCGCGGTGTGACTTGCCGAGAATTGTCGACGGCCTTCTTGATGTCCTCTGCCAGGAGGTGATGGCCCTGCCGAGCCTCACGAGCAGCGATTTGTAGCGCCACAGAATAGAACGCCGAATCGTCACCTGAAGCGTGACTGCGCACCATGGCCGTGATGTGTTCTCCTAAGCCAGCCATCACGCCTCCTCGCATCGTGCGTCCATCAAGACCGTGGTCGTCGCGCCAAGTCTATGGGACCCGTTCCCGAGAGCTCGGGCACGATGCAGTCAGTATTTGGGCAACCACCGACAGCATCGCGGGTCACATCCGACCGGTAGGTCGGCATCACCCGCAGGAACCGACGCGACTGCGCGTCGCTGCCGACTGATCCCCGTACCGTCGACCCCGAACGCCATTGAGGATCCGAGTCGGCTGCCGCAGCAGTCCCCCTGTGTGCCACCACGGCATAGGGATGGCAGGCACCTGCGGGAACGCTCGGCCGCTCACGACGAGGACGCAGCAAGGTGGATCGGCGCAATCTTGACCAGAAGGCGTTTGCGCCCGGCACGTTCGAAATCTACGTGCGCGACACGCTTGCTACCTTCGCCGGTCAGGTCTTCCACCACACCATCACCGAAGTCGTCGTGTGTGATCCACTGACCAATTGCCAGGTCGAGCTTGCTGTTGTCGACCACCGAAGTCGGCCTACGCGATTCAGCGCGGAGTGTACCGGGGGGCCGCCAGCTCGCCTCGGCATCGCGGCGTACCAGCGCATTGACACCGAGAAGGATCTCTGCGAGCACCTCATCTGAGTTGCGGTGCGGGTCGCGCTCTGCAGGCCCGGCCGAGACTGCGGCTCGGAGAGCCGCTTCAAGCGGGGGCCAGGCCTCTCTCAGCAGGATTCGAAGGGCGGCCTCGCCGGCGGTGTTCCCGAGGTCCGCGCGTACACGATCCCACAGCTTGGAGAAGGAATCCCAGGAGGTACCCAGCACATTCTGAAACTGATTCAACGGCGCATCGAGCTCCGCGCGCTCGATGTCGATGAGGATTGGAATCACGCTCCCTCGAGCGGTCTTTCCTGCTAACGCACCAGACTCAAACAGCAGCCACGGTGCATGCTGGTTCGCACGTGTAACGAGCAACAACCCCAGGTCCGCGGCATCCAGCTGCGAGTTGATCGATGCAAGGAATCTCTCGCCTGGCGCAACATCCGCGTCCGACAGAAACGTTTCCACGTGACCGGCGAATGCCGTTTCAAGGAATTGCTTGACTGCGTGCCCAAGGTCGCGCGTCTGATCACCGGACCAACTGATAAACACCTTCATCGACAACCTCCATCGCGAGTATGTCAGCGCGGCGTGCGCCACCGTGATATCGGCGCTCTGCGAACGCTCGTCGCGGATGGTCGTTCGGTGGCTATGGATACCGATTCGTGCGTGCTGACGGCCAGCTCTCCGGATTGAGAAGCGCCGGGAGCATGTGCGCTCGCGGTTGAGCCTCGGCCCACACAGGTGCAAGCGCGGCCCGACCGTATCGCGATTGTGGAGCGTGGGGGCAAGACGGGCTCGGGCGGGCAGCATCAGCGTTTGAGATAACGCGCAGCGCGTTCCCCACTCTCCACATACCGTCGAACCTGCGACAGCGACCGTGACCTTAACGTTATGGATCGCGCAGGCCGCATTGCAGCGCTTGCGCTCAGCGAGAGTTGTAACGGATAGCGAGTAGTAAGCATCGCTGAGCGGTCATCGTGACAAGAATCCTGTGCATGAGTCCAGCGGGGGCATTGACGCCCTTTCGCACCCAGAACTTCGATTCAAGCACTAACTCTCGGACGGATGTTCACCCCCACCAGTACACTGAATGCAAGGGAATGGCCCCCTCATCTTTGCAGGGACGGGGGGCCACTCGTGAAGTCCACTGCTCTCGTAGTGGCTGGCGACCTCTGTCGCAGTGCACGCACTGTTTCAGGGCCGGGAGAACCGCTTTCAGCTACCAGCTGAGGGCGGTTTCTTCTATCTAAGGTACTGCATTAGCTAGCTAAGAGCTCCGATTCGCAGGGCGAACTATATATCCATCGGACTGCCTTGCCAAGTATTCAGAAACTTGCTCACTTCGGACAGCTACGCCGACCGCCTCGCGTCCGAGGCGCGAGGGTCGCAACATCCGGACTACCGACGAGCAGATAGCCGACATCATGTCGCAGAAGTTGAGTTTCCACAGACCTCGTGATGCGATCGACGATCGCGACGCTACTCCGAACGCACGGGAGACGTGGGGCACACTGTCGCCAGAGTCGTGGAGTGCCTGAGCCTGTCGAGTTTGCTTCGAATCGGTGACCTTGGGGCGTCCGCCGACCCTGCCCTGAGGGGTTCGCGGCGGCGAGTTCTGGCGTTATGCGCTCCCGGATGAATGAGTGCTCAAGCTCGGCAAAGATGACAAGCGTCTTGATCAATGCCTCGCAGGTCTGCGTAGTGGGGTCCAATCCATCGCTCTCGCTGCATGGAGTTTGAGCCGCACGCGATAGCCCGTGTCCGTGCACCGCCCGAGAAAGGATCATCGAAGACCGGTGGAGTCGTAGCGGGTGCGCGGACGAGCACATTCATGCTCGTTGTGGAGGTGGTCCATTCGCCTGCTGCCGCTATCGCGCTCGGCAGAAGCGGTGGCGCGGCGAACGGTTCGCGTCTTCGAGTGCAGCGAGCCACACTTCTGCGTGTCGCTTTCGGTCTGAGTGACTCGAGACAAGGCCCGCAATGTGGTTGAGCATGAACGTGAACGCACCGAAGAAGATGAACACGGCAATCAATGCCCACGGGGTGAGCGCCGTGAGCGCGGCGAAGACTACCGCGATCATGGCCACCCATGTCGCCATGAAGGACCATGCCGACGTCATGTCGCCGGTCGTCGCCCATCGGAGTCCGTTCACGACCGCGAGATAGTCGTCAGGGCGTGAGCGCCGTGCGGCGCCGAGGACGGCCAGCGTCCGCTGGGTCGGCAGCTTCGAGATGTCCGGCCACAGATCGGCGGGCGCTTCATAATGAGGACGCGCCCAGTGCGGAGTGCTGTGGGTTGCCGACTTCATCTTCGCCATCTGGGCGCAATCCTCACCGTGGTCATACCTGCATCAAATCGCGGGTACGTGTCCTCTAAGGTGAGGCGGAGGGTGCGGCGTGTCTGGCAACGGGTGAGCTGGGCCGTGGGGAAGCATGCGGATTTGGGGAGTGCAATGACGCAGGTAGTCAAGAAGTCGGCTGCGGCCGGGTGGTACGCAACGGACACGCGCGAGGGATTCCGCCAATGGTGGGACGGCCGGCAGTGGCATCAGACATTCTGGCCGGCTCGGGAAGGACTGCAGCCTCTGGTGTACGCGCCGGAGCTCCCGCGAGTGGATGTTTCGTCGCCCTCCGGGCCGATCGTCGACATCGTCGGCGAGGCCTACCGGGAGGCACAGATCGTGGCCGCGCTCAGATCTCGGCCTGGCATTGACAATGAGGTCATCGAGGTGACGACCGCCGAGCTCATTCCTGAACCCGACAATCCTCATGATCGGAACGCCGTCGCGGTGCGGGTCGAGGGATACACAGTCGGCTATGTGAGCGCGGATGTCGCGGAATTAGTCCAACCGTTCATCGTCGGCATCGTGCAGCGGGGCCTGGTCCCGGTCGTCGCAACTCGCATCTGGGCTGTGACGAGGAACACTAGGCGGGGCCCGGAGCTCAAGAGCGCCATTCGAATCGCGCTCCCGACACCGACTGAGATCTTCCCCGACAACCATCCTCCGGCTGGCCTGTACACGATCGTGCCGCGCGGTCGGAAGATTCAGGTCACCGGAGAGGACCAACACCTCGACTACTTGACGGCGTACCTGTCAGCGCACGGTGTGGCGGAGTTGCTCTTCACGCTCGAGCGTCGTGACATTGAGACCCGGACCGGGATCAAGAGTGTCGCAATTGTTCTTCTCGACGGAGAGGTTGTCGGCGAACTGTCACCGACAACCTCGAAGAGCGCGCTCCCACTCATCGACGCTCAGCATGCCCGCGGACTTCAGACAGCTGCGTGGGGTCAGCTCACAGGCTCTCGCGTGGCGGCGGAAGTCACGCTCTCGCTCCCACGCGCCACCGACATCACAGACGAATGGCTCGACGGCGCGCCGAACATCGTCCCCGTCATTCCACGGGAGGCCACTATCCAGCTACCCAGCGCCCATGCAGAACCCGCAGTCGTGCCAGCAGCCCCCGCCGCCAACTCGGCAAAGTGGGTGTGGATCATCGCCGTCATCGTGGGTCTCGTACTCCTCGCCATCCCGTACGTTGGCTGGGTGCTGACTATCGGTTGCGTCGTCGGTGCCTTCTTCCTCGCACGGCTCATCAGATCCCGCCCACCGCGGCCAGCCATCGGTGCCTGGTGACGAGATTCGAAGCACGCCTCCCCTAACGCGCTCTGCGACCGGTATGACACCGCCGGCACGCACGGGGGGTGCCCGTTCCGCACCACGCCCGTACGACAGGTCGCTTCGCTGCTATCGATGGCGCTTCCGCGGCTTGCTCGGGCGTTCGATCGGCGAACCATGTCCCACAACGTGCCACCCGCCGCAGTAAGGGCAGTGCATAGCGCTCGCGCCCTTGAAAACGCCGGCGGCGATCGCGGCTGCCTCAGCCTGGGTTCCGATCGGGGCACGGCGCGTTCGACATCTCACACCTCGCATGTCGCGAGGATACCGAGTGGCTCCGACACTCCCTCGCTAGCCCACAACACCGCCCGGGACGGCCCGCCCGCGGGCACTGTCCGAATAGGGATGGTGACCGATCGATCCGGCGGCCCCCTGAGTCTTGCCCAGCGACACTGCGGAACATAAGCGTCGGGCACCTGATGTCGGCGGTCTCCCAGTACGGTGAACCTGACGCCGCGCGGAGTTCCCTGCACGCGGCCCGCTGAACGTCACCATGAAGTCAGCATTCAATTGGAGGCCGATATGGCAAAGGAAGACGACAAGACTAAGACGTACAAGATCTTTGTGAACGGCGTCGAGAAAGTCGTTGATCATGACGTCCTCACCTACGACGAGGTAGTGCGCCTCTTTGTAGCGCAGCCCGTCGACGGAACGATCTACGCCGTGAGCTACGAACATGGACGCAAGCCGAAGGAGGGTGAGCTCGTCGAGGGCGGTTCGGTGACAATCAAGAACAACACTCAGTTCGACGTCGATGACACTGGTCGGTCATAGCCCCGATCTGACCCGCCTGGTCGAAGAGGGGTACGACGTCGAGGTGAGGGGCGAGAATCTGCTCGTCCATCACGTCCCCTACGTCAACGGCACCGGTCATGTCGCCCGATGCATCCTCGTATCCGAGCTCTCCACCAACGGTACGCAGACAGTGACACCGGGGCGGCATGAGGTCTGGGTGGTAGGAGAGGTGCCGCATGACCACATGGGTCGGAAGATTTCGATCATCGCCGACGAGGACCGCCATGACTACGGAGGGGGTCTAGTCGCGTCGTGCCGATTGTCGGGTAAGCCCCATGGGCAGCATCCGAGCGATTACTACGTCAAGGTCAGCAACTACGTGAAGGTTCTCGGGCAATACGCGCGCGCCATCGAGCCGTTGGCCAGCCATTTGGACTTCCCGCCTAGGGAGACCACTGCGGAGGAGTCCGTCTTTCGTTACCTAGACTCGGCGACTAGCCGTGCCGGTCTCAGTGCCGTCACGGAGAAGCTCAAGCTTGGCAGGGTTGCGATCGTTGGCCTTGGGGGCACCGGGTCCTACATCCTGGACCTCATCGCAAAAACCCCGGTACAGGAGATTCATCTGTTCGATGACGACGTTCTCTATGCGCACAACGCCTTCCGCGCACCCGGCGCCGCCTCGCTCGACGAACTAAAGGAGTCGCCGCTCAAGGTTGAGCATTTCGCGGAGCAGTACGCGCCGATCCGCCGCAACATCGTTCCTCACGCGACCCGGCTGGACGAGACAAACGTTGAGGAGCTACGCGACTACGACTTCGTGTTCCTGTCCATGGACGCGGGCCCATCGAAGCGCACCATAGTCGACAACTTGCAGAAATGGACGATCCCGTTCGTCGACTGCGGCATGGGAATCCGGCGCCAGGAGAACTCGCTCCTCGGTACGCTCCGTGTGACCGCAGGACTACCAGGCCGGTACGAGCATCTGTCGAAACGCATCTCCTACGCGGACGTGAACGCCGACGAGTACAACATGAACATTCAGACGGCTGATTTGAACATGCTTAACGCGGCGCTGGCAGTACTCAAGTGGAAGAAGGTCGTCGGATACTACGTCGATCGCAAGAAGGAGGCCAACAGTTCCTTCGTCATCGCGAGCAACCAACTGAATAGCGGTGACCTGCCGGCATGAGGCAGTCAGCATTCGTCCCCGAGTTCGTGGAGACTGTCCCAGAGGACCTGGAACCTGGTCACCTCTACATCTCCGAGCGCTTCCGGACCGCCTCGCATCTTTGCGCCTGTGGATGCGGGAGCAGAGTCGTCACACCGCTCAAGCCGGCCAAGTGGGAGCTGACTAAGCAAGGCGACCGGGTCTCACTTTGGCCGTCGATTGGGCGTTGGCAATTGCCCTGCAAGTCGCATTACTGGATTCGCGAAAATCAGGTCGTCTGGTCTCGAGCCTTCACGGACGCGGAAATGCACGCCGTACTTGAGCGAGACGCCCGCGACCTCCACGAGTACCATGCTGCCCGCAGCCGACCGCGTTGGGTCCCGGATTTCGTCCACCATCTCTGGCGCAAGTGGTTCGGTGCCAATGGCCGGCGCCGCGGCTGAACAAGCTCGGGTATTGAGGACCAACGCGTGCCCGTCGTCGCGCCGCGCCCGCGAAGGGACAACTAGTGAGCCGCGCTACTCGCACCTGACGTGCGCCCAGCGGGCATCGCTCGGATAGGGATCGGTTGAAGCAGTCGCCGGCACCGGGTTCGTACGTCGGTACCGCGTTGCCTGATTCAATGGCTGCGTGGCGCGAAACGATATCATCCAGCTCGACGAGCGGTTCCCCTTCGTCGCGGGCGTCCCGACGCTCCGTGCTGCACGCGGGGCTCTTCCGCGTCCGAAGGGATACATCGTCACTGACTACGAGATGCGCACGAGGAGCGGCAGCTCCGGTAGGAGCTTTCAAGGATTCGAGACATTCGTGGAGATGGTTTCGAAAGGCACCGAGTCCTTCTCGTATGGCGCGGTCACCCACCGAGCGCCGGGAGACACATCGATCGCTGGTGTTCGAGTGTCGACGATTGGCTCAGGCACCGAAGTCACGGTCTATACCCGTGACGACGAGACTGCATCGGCGATGATGAACGCGGTCCGAGAGTCGATTACGACGGCCCAAAGGCCGTCCACATTCGTATCCCAGCCAACACGCGGCGAGACCCCCCACGCCCTGCAACTAACCTCGATGCACCCCGTCGTCACCGACGCCGCCGGCCGGCTGTTCCGCGAAGGAAACTACTTCCACGCTGAGTTGGAGGCGTTTAAGACACTCGAGCATCGAGTCCGGCGGCTGACAGGACTTGATCTCAGCGGCGACGGCCTGATGACTCAAGCATTCAGCCCAAACCAGCCTCAGCTCGATCTGTCGACCGCTTCGGGTCAGTCGGGCAAAGACCAACAGACGGGATACATGTACTTGTTCCGTGGCGCGATCGCTGCGGTCCGAAATCCGAAGGCACATGACCCTCACCGGGAGCTCGACCCTGAACCCACGCTGGAGTATCTCGCATTGGCAAGCCTGCTTCACCGCCGGCTAGATGTTGCCGAGAAACGCGCTATCGCCAAGTAGCGCTGCTCAGCGTTTACACGCGGTGCACGACCAGGAGCCTCAGCCGTGCGCGGCCCGCTCAGGGATCGATTCGGATCACCTTGTCTATTTCCTCGGCGGCGTCAGTTTGACTCGCACGCCGCCGCCTGGGCGCGGTGCGACTTCGAATAGTCCAATCTCGCGCACGAGATCGGAGAGTTTCGCGTATCCCCAGTTGCGTGAGTCGAAGTCGGGTCGTTGCTTGCGGACGAGCGAGCCCACAGCGGCGAGGTCTGCCCATCCGTCGTCGAGGGACGCACCGCCGATCGCCGCGCGCAGCGCACTCACGAGGGGGCCGTCGGTGCGAAGTTTCGCCGCCGAGGTGCGGGACTTCTGCGCGGCAGTGTCAGCGATCTCTGTCGACGGCTCGGTGAGCACGTCGAGGTAGGTGAACCGGTCGCAAGCGTTGCGGAACGCTTCGGGCGTCTTCCGCTCCCCGAACCCGTAGACGGTTACGCCATTCTCGCGAGTACGGGACGCGAGACGGGTGAAGTCGCTGTCACTGGAGACGAGGCAGAACGACTGGAACCGGCCGGTATACAGCAGGTCCATCGCGTCGATGATCAGGGCACTGTCGGTGGCATTCTTGCCGACCGTGTTCGCGAACTGCTGCACGGGTTGAATGACGTGCTCGCTTGCCGCTGTCTTCCAGCTGGCGAGGCTCGGTTTCGTCCAGTCGCCGTATACGCGCTTGACGGATGCTGTGCCGTGCTGCGCGATCTCGGTCATCACCGCACCGATGCGTGCGGGAGAGACGTTGTCTGCGTCGACGAGGACGGCGACGAGGTCGTTCTGCTGGGCCACGAACACAGCATGGCAGGCGTGTGATCGCGCGTCCGCATCGTGAACTCCCGGCGCCGCTAGTCTGGCGTCGACGATGATCCGTTTGTTGGGGAGGACGACACCGTTGGCAGGACGCGGACGCGCATTCGGTGGCTGGGGTGCCCGCTGACTTCCGCGTGCCCAGCGGATGGCCAACGCCGACCGACAGGTGGGTGCGCGACAACGCATTCTGGCTGCCCCCGGCAGACTGGACGCCAACCCCGAGCACCCCGACCGCACCCGAGGGGTGGAAGTTCTGGGCACCGAACAAACTCTGGTGGCAGACCACCGGTGCGCACTACCGGTCGATCGCCATTTGGGGACGGCTCTCGAATGTGCTCGCGCTCGTGTTCCTCGCCGCGCTGATCAGTGCCGCGTTCATCGGTCCCTCACCGCTGCTCTCGGGAGTCCGCGTCTCGGCCACCTTGGGCTCGATCACCCTGCTGATCGTTCACGAGTCCCTCAAGGCGCGGCTAACGAAGAAGTTGCTCCCACAGTTCGCGGTCCTGGCGCAGCACGGCCAGCAGGAGCGTCTCACCCGTGAGTATCAGCGTTACCTGACGGCGCTCGCATGACGCTCGACGAAGCCCGCGCACACCTCGGCGTCACCGCAGCCGCCACGGTCGACGAGATCCGAGACGCCTTCCGCCGCCGCGCGCGAGCGCTCCCCCCCGATCTGCACCCGGGCGCTGACCACGACGATCGCGCCCGTCTTGGACGCGAGTTCAACAGCGCACGCGAAGCCCGCGACATCCTCATCCGCTACACCAGCGATCCGCTCCGCAAACCACATTCGACCTTCCAACCACCGAGCGCCCAAGCCAATCAGCCGAGCCCGAGCCGCAGGACCGGCCACACGCACCCCCGACCCAAGCTCCGACACAAAACTCCTCGTCAGCACGACCTCCACGAGTGACGATGCGATTCGACGAGTTCGTGGCTTGGACCGACGCGGCCGGGATCGGCGCGGGCACCCGATCACCTCGCTACATCGACTGGACGCGCGTCATCGTGTAGTCAGCTCTCGGACTCCTCATCGCCGGACTCGTCGGCGGAGCCACCATCTACGCGAACCTGATCTGGTCACACCCTCGCCGGGAAGGCATGACCAAAGCCGCACCTCTCGGCGACACTGCACCGCCCAAGCTCCCTCCCCCGCGCATCGCCCGCATAAAGATCCGATCTCCCATCCCTCGCACTCCGCTCTCGCTCCGACAATCGGCTGATCTAGGCGGGTCGGGGATGACGCAGTGCCCGAGCGAGCGGTTGCTGATAGGTCATGGGTGGGACATCGGCTCGATAGGCGGCCAGCCACGGCCGGAGCGCCGGGATGTCAATGTGGAGCACGCGCAGCGCAGCGAGCATGAACGACATTGACATCATCAAGCGCAGGCTGAGGATGGGCCGTCGAGGCGATGGCCTGTCGTGATCACTCGCGCGTCCAGCCGGTGACGCGGCCTTGATCGCCGTTTGGCGGTGAAGGAGGTCGGTGATGTTTCTCCAAGCGCCTTTGGCGCCTTCGACTCTGGTGGTAGCGATCGATCCCGGGAAGGTGATGAACCGCGTCTGGGTCAGTGACGGCGACGGCCCGGTGGCTGAACCGGTCTCGATGCCGGTCTCCCGCGCCGGTATCCAGACCCTGGAACGCACGATGAGTGAGCACGCGGCTGGGCATGGCCATCTCGTGATCGCGATCGAGGCGACCGGCAGTTTGCACCAGCCGTGGGCTGCGGAGCTCGAGCGACGGCATCCGGGGTCGGTGCGGCTGTTCGCGCCCTCGGAGACCAAAGCCGCCCGCACCCAGCTCGGGTCAGGCCGGTTTAAAACAGATGACCGGGACTGCGCGGCGCTCACCTACCTGGCTCGGCAGGGCGCCGGACGGACACAGGCCGAGGAGACCGCCGTGGACGAGCTGCGAGCTGTTGTCCGGCACCGGCGAGGGCTGATCGCTGACCGGACGAAGGCGCAGCAGCGTCTGCATGATCAGCTCAACGCTCTCGCACCGGGTCTGTCCGCGCCGGCACCGCACGGCCGCGCGCTCCCGATCGAATCGCCGACCGGTCAGGCCGTCCTGGCGTGCGCGGTGACGTTTGCGGGCCGACCACCGTCGGTCCGCTCGCTGATCGTCCGGGCGCCGGGCAGGCTCACCCTCGCTACCGCGCAGTACTGGCAGGACCGTTGGCGTGGTTGCCTTCCACCGCCACCCGATGCGCACGCCCGCGCCGAACGGCTGGGCCGCGACATGCGGCGCTACCGAACCCTGCAGGAGGACATCGCGGCCCTTGAGGCCGACATCACCCGGCTCCTCGCCCCCAGCGCCGGCCAGATCCTCACCACGCTGCCCGGCGTCGGCTCGATCCGGGCAGCAGCGTTCGCCGCGCACAGCCTCCCCATCGCACGGTTCCCCGACGCAGAGCACCTCTACTCTGCAACGGGTCTCGCACCAGCGCTCTACGAGTCCGCCACCCTGCGGCGACGCGGACGGATTTCCCGGCAAGGTTTGGCCGAGCACCGCGACGCGCTCATGGGCATCGCGTGGGGACTCTCTATGTATTCTCCCGCCTTCGCCGAACGCAACGCGCAGCTGCGCGCCCGCGGCATGGCCCCGATCCAGGCGCGCGTTGCACTGGCCCGCGCCGCCTGCCGCCTCGCCTACCGGATGCTCGTGACCCAACAACCCTTTGATGAACAGGCGTACCGTCGAAGGAGGCTCAGCCGCGGACGGTGACGGCCACGATTGCTATGCCGCTCGACGGCGCAACTTAGCTTGCCGCCCGTCCGCGCTGGGCCGCTCTCACGGCGAATACGAAAGCCTGCCGAACCACGGCGCCTGATCAGCCTGCCGACACCCCAACGGCCCAGCCTCCACGCCGACGCACTTCATCGCACGCACCAGCCTGGACGCAACAACGCACCCAGGCCGAGCGCCCACGCCCAGGCCGGACCTTGACTCATGACGTGAAAGCTAAGTGGAGCTCGGAGCGGAGCGAAGAGCGGAGTCTGCAAATAGCGAGCGACAGGAACGGAGTCGTTTCCGTCCCGCTATCCTCTCGCCGTCGGAGGGGGAGGAAGCCGCCGGCGAGGACCCCCGCCTTCAGGCGGTAGCCCTCTTTGACTCAGCGAGCCTCGGCGTGGCGAATCGAAATGCGCCGACGAGCCTTTTCGGATGGCCGATAGACTTGGGGGCAGGAGGCTAGATGCGACCCGATTCATCGGCCTGGCGAGTCAGCGATGCCGTCGCGTACGACACCGCTCTTGGCGCTGCAGACGATGGCCTCGCGGCCGATTCCGATCTGAGTCGTGCCGTGGCCCATCGCGCGAGCGTCGTGCAGGCAGACGGATTCGACCGCCCCACTGTCGATTCGCTCGGTCCGGCACCTGACCCACACCCGGGGACCGCAAGCACGAGCGATCACCCCCAAGTAATTCTTGCGCAGCGGATCCTGCCGGCGGTCTTCGCTGATACGCGACCGACGGATGCACCTCGCCTGGTTCTCCTCATTGGGCAAACTGGATCGGGCCGTCATCGTGCCATCAGCTCGCTCCTGAGGGAGGATGCGGACGGGATGGCGGTGATCTCGGCCAGCCTGCTTCGTTCATTTGTTCCGCGCGCGGAGGACGAGGACGCAGACGCTGACCGGGTCGCCGCGACGTCGACTTCTTGGCTGATCGCTTGCATGCGACACGCTCGTGAACACCGACTCTCGCTCCTCCTCGACGGACCCATACCGGCGGCAGCGGCCGAAGGCATCCTGACGACATTCGGTCAGGTCGGATACCGCACGCATGTCGCAGTGGTCGCTTCAGCGCGTGCGGAGAGCCTCCTGGCGGTGGCGTCGGCGTATGCGTCGAGCGACCGCGTGAGGCGCCGCTCAGAGCTGGTTCCCGTCGAGCAGCACGATCGCGATCTGGAAGAAGCGCGCGCACTGCTGGCGACCGCGGGGGCAGTGGGGGCCCGTCTGACTGTGTTCGACCGAGACGGTGGCGTAGCCGCCGATCATGTGGATGGACATTCCGCGGTCCGAGCCTTCAATCGAGCCAGCAGATCCCCAATGTCCACGCTCCAAACGGTGCAATGGTTGAGCGAGCTGAAGCGAGTAACCGCGTACGCCCGTCAGCCCTCATCGCCGTTGCCGGAGCTGGCGCCGCATCTGGTCGCGCTCCATGAGGCAGCGATCCGGGAGGTCGTGCCGAGCCTTCGGATCCCCGTCGGCTCGGTCGTGACCCGCGACCTGGAGAGTCGCCTCGCGAGCGAGCTCGTTGTGCTCCGTCGACACGCTGCACCGGAACGGGCACGCGGATCGGCCGCGGCCGTTCCCACGCCGCCAGCCGCGACCGCCGACGGGCCTTCGCGATGAGCCGCTTGGTCGGATACTCGCGACCGTGGTGGCCGGGCGAAGACCTCACCATCGACATCGAGAACCTGGCCGGGGCCGGTGCTACGGCAACTCTGACCGACGCTGGTGCCGTCGGGGCACCCCTGGATGACGGAAGCGCGCTGCGCTCGCTCGAGCCGGGTGACATCCTGCTGGTGACCAGTGCGGCGCGGCTCGGATCCTCGCTTCCGCGAGTCGTTCAGACGATCGCCGATTTGGGTCGTCGAGGCATCGGATTTCGTTCGCTCGCCGAGCCCGCGCTGTCCACCGATGCCGGCGTGGCCGATCCTGCGGAAGTGTTTGCCGCGTTGGAGGGGCTCCGCCGACGGCTGGCGGGTTTGCGGACACGTCAAGGGATGCTGCGAGCCGAGGCTGCCGGCCGGCGTCCCGGCCGGCCGTCGGTGATGACTCCCGAGCGCGTCGCAGTGGCGGAGGAGTTGCGCCGCCAGCACCGCTCGATTGCACACATTGCGCGCGTCATCGGCGTCAGTCCGAGCGCCGTGCAGCGCGCACTCTCGGTACCGGCGTAACGGAGGGCGAGTCAGACGGGGGTCACGAGTCCGTCCACGTGAGCGGCGATGGTGGCCGCGACGAACGTCCCGAGCACACAGACCGAGGAGATCAGGGCTAGGGTCGTGGCGCGGCGAAGCCGACGACGAACAGCAGCGATCAGTGTGGCAACCCCGAAGATGATCGCTGCGCAGGGCAGCGCGATGGTGGCAATGTCCGCCACCGTCAGTTCGAACGTCAGCATTTCCTTGACCTCCTCAGCGCCGTCTACCGATCGGCGAGGCGTTCCAGTTCCTTTGTGAGTGCAGTTCGGTGTGCGGTTGGGTCCATGATTGCGGTCGCCACGAGATCCGAGAGCCGCGCAAGCTCGGTATGGTCGATGTCGCTGAGCGGCTCGAGGCACCATGCGATGTCCTCGCCGACGGCGTACCCGGGCTCGTCGATGTGCTTGGTCGGGTAGTAGCTGAATGCCGACACCGCAGTCCGCCAGAGCGTGGTTTCGGTGTGTGCTCGGTCGATCATGATGGTCCTTTCGAGGGAAGTCTTGCGGCTGAATTGTGAGCCCGCCTTGTCAGCGGGCGATGTGTGGACTGTTGGGGGTCGCGCCGGAATGGTGGGGAGCACCGGGATCAGGCAGAAGCGCGGCGCTGCTGCGCTGGTTTCGAAGTCGCGCGTTCACTGCTCTTCCGATTGCGTCCAGGCGGGCATCGTCTGCTGCCTTCGCCGCAAGTCGCGCGCTTCTCAGTTCATCGCGGGCGCTGGGTGGGGTCGCAGGTTCCGCGGTCGCTTGGTGATGAGCCGCGCGTGCACGGAGACAATCCCGCTTCCATGCAGCGATGAGTCGGGGTGGAGTAGGTTCCTTGCCGCCAAGCCGCATGTCGGAGACAGCCCACCGGTCGAAGGTGCGCGAGAAGAATTCGTCTGCAGCTCGCTGATTCGCGTCACGCTCGGTCGGCCGGACGGCGTGCAGCCGGTTGGGGGGCAGTCCCACCTCGCGGCGTCTCCGCTCCCGAGCCTCGTAGGCGTTCGCCTTCGCGCGCGCGGTCTCATGATTGGCGGCATACCGCTGTCGCGCCCGCTCGAGGATCTGCTCACGATTCTGCTCGTAGTATCGCCGGGAGCTTTCTACGCGGGAGCCCGGGTTCTCCCGGCGCCGGTCGCGGACGCTCTGGTTGTATGCCTCACGATTCTTGTCCCGCCACCGTTTCATCCGAGCGGCAGCCATCGCCCGGAAAGCTTCCGGGTCTTCCGCCTTGCGGCGTGCACGCGACTCTCGTTGCTGCTTGCCGTATCGCTCTCGATTTCGCGCGTACCAATCGCGGGCATACGCACGTCGCCGCTCACGCTTCTCCTCCTCGCGCTTCCTCTTCTGGCTCTGTCGACGCATGTAAAGGCGGTTCAGCTCCCGAGCGCGCTCTAGGTTTCGTTCCCGCCATGCCGCGTTGTATGCCCTGAGATGATCGCGATTCCGCTCCCGCCACGCCCTCATTGCATCCTTGGCGCCGGGACTGTTGTCACCTGCCGTCAGGTCGGGATGTTCGTGGTCCGGCCGTCGGTCGCTCATTTGACCGCTCCCGTGAAGAGGCGATCGATCAAGTCCGGGCGGAATCCGTACCAGTGGTTCTCCGGCTCGTCATCGACGACGACAACCGGCGCCTGCGAGTAACCAAGCTGATCGGTGACGTACTCAAGGGCCGCGACCTTGGTGCGCAGATCGACCTTGGTGAAGTCAACGCCGCGGCGTTTGAGGTGCTCGAAAGTCTGTGTGCACTGGACGCACGCCGGCCCTGCGGAGTAGACGGTCACGCTGGTCATGACTCACCGCCTCCTATCAGAGCCGTGGGCCCGCGCTTCGACCCAGTCGTCCAGTTCGTCGAGTGGGTAGACGATCCGGGCGCCGAGCTTTCGATACGGCGGCCCGATCTGGCGGTAGCGCCACATCGAGAGCGTGCGCAGGGTGATGCCCGGAAGCATCGCGACCACCTGCGCCGGGGTGACGAACGTGTGCGAAAGGCTCAGCGTCACCGTGTGATCCAGCGTGCTCATCTCGACCTCCGTTGCGTACTTGCGTCTCGACTTGACATGAGTGAAGCATTTAGAGATACACTCGTCAAGAGGAAAGCGTGAACCCCTGACGCGACTAGACATAATGGGGAGGTGAAGGTCGACGTGAAGACTCTCGATGGCAACCCGATGTCCGCAGCAGCGGCAGTGCAGCCGCTGGGATCCGGGCTTCGCATCGCGCCAGGGTTCGCTGCCAGCACGACAGATGAAACGACGGGCCTCGCGACGCGCATCGAAGCGAAGTACATCCGCACCACAGGCCGCTATGTCGTGACATCGGTCGCTGTCACAAGCACCGTGGACTCGGTCGAGGTGAACGCGAACACGCTGCGCCAGGTCACTGTGCAGGCGATCGTGCAAACGGCGGCACCGCAATGCATCGCACTTACGCTCGATGACGGCGCAGACGCCGCCTGGTTGAGCGTCTCTGAGCTCTCCACCCGTGACGGACGCCTCATCCCCGAATGGCTCGCAACGGATGTGGTCAAGCGTGGATCATCCGAAGCCCGTCTCGACGTCGTCGAGATCCTCTACGGCGTTGGCGCCCTCTCCGGGCAAGCCCCGCTCCGAATGATCATGAACGAGCTCGGAATCCCGCATCGCACCGCATCAGACTGGACTCAGAAGGCGAGAGCTGCGGGACGCCTCGAGGGTATGACAGCAGCCGCCGGCCGAAAGGCCGATGGGTAGCATCCACGCGTACCAGACTCCAAGCGGCAAACGATACGTCGTTCGATACCGCAAGCCGGACAACAGCCAAGCGGGGAAGCGCGGCTTCAAGACCAAGCGCGACGCAGAGAAGTTCCTCGCCTCAGTAACCACCTCGATCGCGGACAATTCTTACATCGACCCGACTGATGCCCGCATCACGATAGACGAGCTCGGCTCCACCTGGATCGAGGATCAAACGGCAGTCTTGAAACCCTCGTCCATCCATCCGTTGGAGTCGGCCTGGCGGATCCACGTTCAACCGGAATGGGGAGTGCGGCCCGTGGGCTCGATCCGACACAGCGATGTTCGGTCCTGGGTGACCCGACTCACAAGCACTCGGGGCGCCACCACAGTGATCCGGGCATACGGCATCCTCGCCGCGATCCTGGACATCGCCGTGCGCGATCGACGCATCCCCGACAATCCCGCGCGCGGGGTGCGTCTGCCCAGGAAGCAGGCGAAGCCGAGGGTCTATCTGAGTCATCGCCAAGTCGCCCGGCTAGCGCACCACGCACGGGTTCCAGAACTCGTGCTCTTCCTCTCCTACACGGGACTTCGATGGGGTGAGGCCACTGGTCTGCGGCTACGCGACGTCGACCTAAACCGCAGGAGGGTGACCGTTTACCAGAACGCTGTTCTCGTAGGAGGAGAGCTCCACATCGGAACTCCGAAGTCGCATGTGAGCCGTTCAGCGCCGTATCCGGCTTTCCTGGACTCAACCATCCGGATCCTGTTCTTGGCGAAGCAGCCTGACGACTTCCTCTTCGGCTCGGGTGAATCCCCGCTTCGTCTCCCGAACTCCAAGGACGGATGGTTTGCCGGCGCCGTGAAGCGCGCCCGTGCCGAGGACTCCACTTTTCCTCGCGTGACGCCCCATGATCTTCGTCACACCGCCGCGAGTCTGGCGATCAGCGCCGGCGCGAACGTAAAGGCCGTGCAGCGAATGCTGGGACATGCCTCCGCTGCGATGACACTCGACACCTATGCCGACCTCTTCGACGATGACCTCGATGCCGTTGCCGCTGCGCTTGCTCAGGCACGTCATCAGTCGGTGATCGTTCTCCCGGCGATCGGTCCTACGTCTGTCGGTGGACCGGAGTTGAGCTGATTCTGAGTGCCGGCCAATTCAGGGTGGAGCGGTCCTAGAAGAGAGTCAGCTCCGCGCGCTGTTCCAATGGTTCGTAGCGCTTCAGCACGTCGAAGAATCGAGCGTTGATGAACAGCCGGTCGCGGCCGAGTTTGATGTCCATCAGCACGCCACCTTCGACCAATGCGTTGAGCCATCCGGTCGCGGTCGGACGCGACACACCGCAACGCTCTACGACGTTCGCGATCCGGCAATACGGGTTCTCGAAGAGGACGTCCAGAAGGTCCGAGTTGCTGCCCGCCTTGGTCAAAGCTCTGATGTCCTCGCGGACTTGACTCTGGAGTTGTTGAATCTCGTCAACCTTCCGGAGAGTGTTCTCTGCGGTCTCTCGTAGTCCGCCGAGCATGAAGAGGATCCACTCCTCCCACGCGTGGTCGCGTGTGACCGCGAGGAGCAGCCGGTAGTAGTCGTCCTTCTGCTGAATGATGTATCGCGAGAGGTAGAGGATCGGATTTTGTAGAAGCTCCGCGTGGACCAGGAACAGGATGTTGAGGATGCGACCGGTACGGCCGTTCCCATCCTCGAACGGATGGATCGCCTCGAACTGATAGTGCGCGATCGCCATGACTATAAGTGGGTCGAGCCCATCGCTGGCATGCAGGAAGGCCTCCCAGTTAGCCAGCTTGTCTCGGATCGTCTGTTCTCCAGTCGGAGGCGTGTAGATTGCTCGCTTGGTCGACGGGTTGCCGATGAAAGTCCCGGGTAGCCGCCTCACGTTCATGTCGCGTCGGTGGATGATTGTGCAGACCTCGACAGCCGTCGAGACCGAAAGCGGCCGTGTCCTGACTGACTCGAGACCCGCGAAGAGGGCCGCTCTGTATCGGAGCGTCTCCTTGGTATCCGGACTCGCAGCCTCAGACGGGTCCTGGGCGTAGCGGAAGAGCTCGTCAGTTGTCGTGACGATGTTCTCGATCTCCGAGCTCGCCTGCGCCTCAAGCAGGGGCAGTGCGTTGATCAATACGGACGGGTTGGGCATGCGCCTGGCCGCTTGGTCTAGTGCCGCGATGGATGCACGCGCTTCGATCGTGGCTCGCAAAACCGCCTTGGTCTCGAACTCTGCGGTCGGGGGAAGCGACGGGAGCTCGTTGTACGGAACCTCAGCGGACCAACCCATGCAGTAAGTGTACTTACACGTCGTGGAAACCTGTAAAGATTCGACGTGATTCTTTACAGGTTTTCCATACGTGCAAAGTTGCTACTCACGTTGTGAGTCACGACGTGATCGATGATGTGAGTCAAGTTATGAACGAACATGTCAGTCCCGCTGTGAACTAACGTGTGAGTCAAGTTGCGAACGAACGCATGAGTCCCACTGTGAACGAACGTACGAGTCCCGCTGTGAACGAAGTTGAGAATCACGACTGACGTCAAGACGTCACCGTTCTCCCGTCCACAGCCGGACCGGAGACACGAGTCGGACGTGATTGTTCACGCTTTGTTCACACCTGGCGTTTCCGGGCAAGAAGAGAGCCCCGCGATCCCCCTGTTTCCAAGGGTTCGCGGGGCTTGTCTATGGCGGTGACGGTGGGATTTGAACCCACGGTAGGGGGTTACCCTACACAACTTTTCGAGAGTTGCACCTTCGGCCGCTCGGACACGTCACCGCCGAAGAGTTTACGTCACGTCGAGCGAACCCGCCAATCGAGGCGGGCGCACGCCCCAAGGCGCTGCAGCGCTCGGCCACGGCGACCCTTCACGCCACGGCGCGGCGAGCGCCCGCGAGCCACGCGGCGAGTGCGAGCAGGATGCCGCCGCAGACGCGCTCGATCCACACGGCGCCCCTCCGCTTGAGCAGACGGACGGCCTGCGAGCCGAGCAGCGCGTAGGCGAACATGATCGCGAAGTCCAGCGCGCAGAACACGATGCCGATGACGATGTACTGGGGCAGCGCCGGTGATCCGGGCACGATGAACTGCGGCAGGAGCGCGCCGACGAAGAGGTACCCCTTGGGATTCGTCACGGCCACGAGGAAGCTCTTCGTGAAGATCGCTCCTCGCGCCCCGCGGGGATCGGCGGCCGGATCGTCGTGCAGCAGCGCGCCGCGTGAGAGGATCATCCGCACTCCGAGGAACGCCAGGTAGGCGACCCCGACCCACTTGATCACCGTGAACGCCGTCTCGCTGGCCATGAGCAGCGCACCCAGGCCGACGCCCACGGCCACCACCAGCACGATGTCCGAGGCGACGGCGCCGAGCATGCCGAACGTCGCGCGCCGCACGCCGTAGCGCGACCCGTTCGCGAGGGCGAGCAGCACGGTCGGGCCGGGAATGGCGATCGCCACGACGGCGGCCAGCGCGAATGCGAGCAGGGTCGTGATGTCCCCGGGCGAGCCTCCGAACGACGGGCAAAGGGCGATGGAGAAAGTGCGACTGGCAAAAGGGCGGCGGGCTAACGGCGACCGCCCGACGGCGATTGGCGCACAGCCTAACGGCCCTACAACTCCGCCGTGACCGAGATCTCGGCGCCGTCCGGCGCGATCAGCGTCACCACCACCTGCACCGGCGCGCCGAGCGGCACGCCGATCTCGACGGTCGAGCCGATGAACCGGCCGACGCGCCGCACCCGGCGGAATGAGATCGTCCCCTCCACCAGCGGCGGTCGCGGCGCGGTCGGCACCGCCGCCAGCTCCACCTCGGCGTTCAACCCCCGCAGGATCGGTCCCGGAGGGAACGGACGCGGCCGCTCGAAAGGATCCCGCGGACGCCGGAACGGATCTCGGCCGCGGCCCCGCGCGGCGACGACCCGCAGCCGGTACGGCTGGTCGAGCGCCGCATCCGTCGCGACGACGACCACCACCCCGGTCAGAGACCGCGGCGTGATCCCGATGAGATCGAGCGTGGCAGCCGGCGGCGGGGGCGGGGGCGTCCACCCGGGGATCGTCATCGAGCGGGTGGTGCTGCGGCCGCGCGGGTCGGTGATCGTGATGTCGACGGTGACGGATGCCGCGGCATCCGCTCTCGAGAACCACAGCGCTAGAGGCGACCGACCCGCCGACCGCGCCCCGCGCTCGAAGACGGCCGCGCCGCCGGGCGCCGCGCTCAGCGCCGTCTCGGTCAACGATGCGAGAGAGAAAGGCCCGATCGAGATCGGCGCCGGTCCGGCTCCCGTCACGACGGCGCGCAGCGTGTGCTCGCCGAGGCCGACCGCGGCGATCGGCGCGGTGGTGGCCGTACGCACCACGAGACCGAGGTGCCCGGCATCCGTCTCAGCGAACACCAGGTCCTCGAGCACCGGCGGCGTCTCAGGCGCCGCGAGCACCGAGACGACGTCCGACGGCGGCGAGTGCAGGCCGCGCACCGCGCGCTGCGGCTCGATCGCCTGGGGCACCGCGATCGCGCGCACGAGCCACGGCTGCCACGCCGGCGGCATCGCGCCCTGCCACCGTGCTTCGTAGACGAGGTGCCCGGTGACCGCGTCGCGTACGGGCGTCGTGCCGTCGAGCTTCACGGCCGCGACCGCCTCGGCGAACGCCGGCCCCATCGTGTCGGCGCGCAGGGCGGCGCGGTCGCTGCGCGTCCGCAGCAGCCGGAACCGTTCGACGGGGAGCGAGCTGGCCGCTTCGAGGTTCAGCAGCACCTCAGTGCCGGTCGTCGTCGCGACCGGCGACGAGCGCACCACCGGCGGCTCCGGCCGGCTCAGCCTCGGCGCGATCACCACGCGCAGGTGCTCGTGCGGCTGCGTGCCGCCGGTGCCCTGAGGCCACGGCGACTCCACCGCCGTCGACGACACGATGGTGACCGCGAAGAGGTGGATGTCGGTCGACCCGCGCGGCAGCGTCACGTCGGTCGTGCGCGCCGCGGCGTCGACCTCGGCGAGCCGGCGGAACGCACCGCGCTGCCGGTCGGGCGTCAGACCGTCGTATGCCGCGCGCAGCGCCACGAGCCGCTCCGACGGGCTCAGCGCCGGGTCCGCCTGGGGCGAGAGCCCCGCCGTCTGCCGCAGAGCGGTCTCGGCGCACTCCCACACGACGGCGGTGCGGGCGTCGGCTCCGGCGGGCAGGCTCCACGCCACCGACGCGTGCGAGCAGCCGGAGGCGTCGGGCAGGCTCGCGAGCGGTACGTCGGGCAGCAGGGGCGGGGGGAGTGGATGCACCGGAACGGGGCTCGCCGCCTGGATGTCGGTCTGCGCCCCGAACGGCGTCGGACTCGGTCCGGCGAGCAGGTGGCGACGCGCCCACAGTGCGGCGCCCCACCGCCGGACCGTGGCGAAATCGAGCGTCGGCACGGTCGCGGTCAGCCGGTAGCGCCGGGCCGAGCCGCGCGGCGCGCCGCCGAGCGGAGCGGTGCCCTCCTCGTTGAGCTCGATCACCGTGCAGCCGACGCCGGTGGGCGTGTCGCCGGCGAACGTGATCGCGAGGTCACGGGCGAATCCGCCCGCGGGCATCGCCCCGGTCGGCGACAGCACCGACGGCACCGGGGGGGCAGGCGCGACCGGATGGAAGACGACCCGCACGTCGATGCGCGACGGCCGCCGCTCCGACCACTCGGAGGCGACGTCGACCTCGAGCGTCGTCGGCGCCGCAGCGGAACCCGCGTACCGGGTGTCGAGCTTCGCCGTGATGATCGCCGGCAGCTCGGGCTCGGGCTCGTTCCCCGCGTACGCGATATCGCGCCAGGGCGACCACACCCCGAACACGTCGGCGACGGCCATGCCGTAGCGCACCGACCGTCCGCCGCTGCCCAGCGGGATCACGGCGGGCGCGTGCATGAGCGAGGCCCGGTCGAATCCGGGCTGGCCCTGCGGAGCATCCGGCGAGATCGCGACCGTGCGCCAGCCCTGCGGAACGCGACGCTCGATGATCGCGTCGGCGACCGGGGCGCCCGCGTCCGAGACGATGGCCGCCTGCTGCGTGGGCGTGCCGAGCATGGCCGAGGCGAGCGCGCGCTTGTGCGAGAGCCGGATGCTCTCCCCCCACGCCTCGTCGGGCTGCCGCGGTTCGACCAGCCCGGCGCGCGTCGCTGTGAGCTGACTGGGCGACGGCACCTGCGTCAGCCGTGCGCCGCGGGGTGCGTACGCGGCGAACTCCGCCGAGCCCATCCCGCCCGGCAGCGGCTGACCTTCGACGACCTGCTCCCCCGGTGCGAGCACGTTGCCGTACTTCGCCGTGATGAGCAGTTCGTCGCCGCCGATAGGAATCTGGTCGTCGTCGAACCGCTCCACCGAGTACACCGACCCGAACCCGGTCGCGAGATTCAGGAACGGGTCGACCTGCGCCGTCAGGCCGAGCACCGCCCAGGGCCGCACGTCGGCGTTCGCGTCGAGCGACGAGGTCGAGGCCTCGTCGACGTGCGGAGCGGTCGTCGGCATCCACGCCTCGGTCTGCATCTGGCCGAACTCGGGCAGACCCGGGTCGTAGAGCGCCTCGATCGCGGGGAAGACGAACTTGCGCACCTCCTCGACGAGCGAGGGCGGGTCGGGCTCCTCCCACGCCGGGGCCTGCACGCCCGCGGGGGTCAGGCCGTCCCAGCCGAGCGGCGGCGCGCCCCGGGTGAGCCGGTGCAGCGCGGCGTCGACCGGGCGGCGGGGCGCATCGACCCACCCCTGGTCGCCGGTGTCGTAGTCGCCGAGCGGATCGTCGGCCGGCAGCCCGACGAGTTCGAGGGGCTTCCAGTCGTCGGCGTTGACGATGTCGTGCAGAGTCGTGATGGCGACGGACGGCGAGTGACCGTTGACGAGCAGGGCCCACGTCGCTCCGCCGGTGCGCAGGTCGAACTGCGCCGCTGCACCCGCGGCGACGCGCTGCGCGGCGGCGCCGACGCTGCCGGCCAGCCCGTCGCGACCGACTCGGTAGAGGAAGAGGCCCACCGGTCGTGCGGGGTCGAGCGGCTGGCAGTGCACGACGACGCGTCCGGCGTCGACCCCGCCCCAGCCGAGGCGCAGTCCGTCCGTCGTGCCGGTCACCTCGGCGTCGACGCGCTCGGGCTTGCGTCGCTGAGAGACCGGACGCCGCCACACCATGAAGGGGCCGTGCGGCACGCCGAGCTCGGCGGAGCAGGCCCACACGACGCGCACATCGCCCGAGCGGCGCTTCACGCGCTCCCAGTCGACCTTCTCCCCGAGGAACTGCTCACGCTCCCGCGCGACGCGGGTCCAGTCGATCTCGACGGCCTGCGCCCGCATGCGGAACGGATCGGCGATGCGTGCCATCAGTCCTCCACCTCCCAGGGCGCCCGCTGCAGATCGACCCGGACGGCGGTCGTCGCGGTCTCGGTCGTGGTCGTCGGCATGACGTCGCGGTGCACCAGGGCGAAGCGCGCCTCGCAGCCACGCGCGGAGGGGCCGAGGATCGCGATCGCCCGCGTGCCGCCCGGCCCGCGGATGATCCGCTGCACCGTCGCCCGCGGCAGGTCGCCGGTGGCGGGCGGAGTGGCGTCGTTGCGCAGCACGAGCCACTCGCCCGGGCGTCCGGCCCAATAGCCGTGACTCGGATCGGGAGCGTCCGGCGGCGCCTCGATCCACGTCGGCACTGTGCGGGTGCGCCACATCGGCTCGCTGCCCTCGACGACCACCGCGAGAGGCTGGGGTGTGGCATCCGTGCTCCACAGCACCCGCGTCCGCGGCCAGTCGGGCACCGGCTCGACGTCGAGGCCCGCACGCTGGAGGGCGTCGTCGACGGCGGCGCCTGTGGGCTGGTCGGCGAGCGCGGTGATGGCCGAGAAGTCGGTGACCGCGCGATGCTCGACGACTGCTCCCGAGGTGAGGGCGGCGAGATCAGGCGTGTCACGGAACCGCGACGTCGTGAATCCGACGCGGTGCACGAGGACCGGGTCGGCGCCGGTTCCCTTGACGACGCTGTGCACGTCGACGAGGTAGTCGGTCAGGGGCTCGAAGTCGTACTCGAGCGTCGTCGTGTACACGTTGGTGGCGTCCTCGTCGACGTTCACGCAGTCGAGGCCGTCCTCGCCGATCACCTCGAGCACGGCCGTGTGCCACGGCTTGAGCACCCCGTCGGCGCTCTCGAGGGTCGCGATGACGCCGTCGGGATCGAGCGGGAGGACCACCCCGTCGGCGGGTGAGCCGCCGCCCGGAGGGGCGGGATGGTCGCCGGATGCCGCGCGCACGGTCACCCGCAGCTCGCGGCCGTACGCATCGAAGAGCCCCGTCACGCGCTGCGTCGCGAAGACGATCCGCACCTTCTCGCTAGTGAAGACGCCCACCTCGTCCATGCTCGGCGAGGTGCTCGTGATCCACGGGTCGAGGTCGATCGGGGCGGCACCGGCCGTGCGGAAGGCGAACGTCTGCGGCGTGCCGACCGGGTTCCAGCCGTCGCCGTCGTCACCCGTGCCGGGCTGCGCCTCGCCCTCCTTGCTGGTCGCCTCCCACGTCACCGCGATCGTGTAGTCGGTGCCGGGATGCAGCAGCGCGACATCGTCGGCGCCTTTGGAGAGGGCGTTGGACAGCGCGGTCCTATCGCGGTCGATGGTCAGCTCGTCCCACTCGTGGCGCTCGCGCTCACTGGCGAAAGCTCCCGTCGCCGCGACGACCACGAACGGATCGCTGAACTGCTTCTGCCCGCCGTCGCGGCGGCGGCCGATCACGACGCGGGATGTCCCGTCCGGCACGCTCTTGAGGGGCACGAAGACCGGAAGCAGCAGGCGCCCGCCCTGACGCAGCCGCCCGGCGATCACCCCCGCGCGCCACACCGGATCCGCCCACGGACCGCCGGGCTCGACCCACTCGTCCGGCAGGCGGTGGGCGCCGCCGAGCATGTCGGACGCGTTCACCGGGCGCTCGTCGAGGGTCGTGCCGTCGGCGGCCTCGCACCGCAGCACGACCCCGTCGTTGAGCCCGCGCTCGTCGACGAGCAGCAGTGCGTGGAAGGCCACGAAGGTGTCGTCGTCGCGGACGAACGCGACAGCATCGCCCAGCTCGTGCGGGCGGAACCCGGTCTCCTCCCACGCCCTCTTGACCAGGAGCTGCTCGTCTTCGGTGCCCCACGGGGCCGGCTGATCGAGGTCGCGGTACGGCGAGCGGAGCACGGCGCCGCGGCATCCGCTCTTCCCCCGCCGGCGGCGCACCGGCGCTCGCCGTCCGTCGTCGACCGGCGCGGCCGCCTGGGCTTCCCAACCGTTGCGCTGGGCGACCGCGCCGAGATCGTGGAGCGACCCTCCGTCGCTCAGGTACTCCGCCGCCTCGGCGAGCGAGACGCCGCTCGCGAACGCGCCGGCGCTGAACGTGGTGGGCGGCAGGCCATCCCAGCGCCCGAAGGGATCGCGCGGGTCGACGGGGTCGGCGGCGGGATCGAAGCAGAGCACCTGGTCGCCGATGACGATCGCCGGCGCGGTGCCCTGCACGAGATCGACGCGCGGACGGATGCGCCACAGCTCGATCACGCGCACGCGCAGATCGGCGGCCTGGGTGCGCACGGTGCCGGGCGGGTCGGGCCACGCCACGCCGGTGAGCCGCCAGCCGTCGTCGCTCGGGCCGTCGGGGCTGTCGTGGAAGGTCCACAGGATGCGTGCGGGCGGCGCACCCTGCGAGCACACGCTCCCCCACTGGTGCCGCACGGTCTCGACGAGATTCTCGCCGTAGGGAACGGCGGTCGGCGTCGCCGTCGGCAGCCAGTCGAGCAGAGCCAGCGTCGGACCGGCGTGCGGGCCGGTGGCGGCGAGCGGCTTGATCCACGTGCTGGGGGCGTCGCCCGGGCCGATGCCGCCGGTGAGCGTGATCGCGTTGACGCGGTACCGCCACCAGCGGTCGCCGATGCGCGTCCAGAAGTTCGGGCCGCCCGCCGGCAGGTTCACCGGCGGCTCACCGAGGATCTCGACGTCTGTGCCGCCGGGACCGCCGTTCATCTGCGGCGCCGTGTGGAAGGCGATGAGCGGGATGGCGTCGATCGGCACGACCGGGACCGGCTCGGCCGTGCCCTGCCGGGCGGCGTCGCCGAGCTTGCCGTCGATGACGTCGCCGGCCCCGGTGCCCTCGACCTTCGCAGGGGTCCTCGAGATGAGCGAGACTCCCGCGACGAGCTCGCGCGGCGTGGGTGTGGGCGTCGGCGGCCCGCCGATCGTGAGGCTCACGCACCCCTTGACCGAGAAGAAGAAGAAGTCCACGCTGCCGCACACCTCACCGTGGACGTACGGCTCCTGGGTGATCGTGCCGTCGGGATTCGTGCGCGTGCCGACCTGCACCTCGAGCGTCGCGCTGGCCGAGATGCCCACGATCCACAGGCGCAGCTCGCCCCGCACGTAGATGAGGCCGGCCAGGTAGAACGGGTCGAGTCCGAGGATCGCGTCGAAGCCGGCGGCGACCTCGAGGTAGAGGCCGATCGACTTGCTGCCCATGAGCACGGCCTGCAGGTGGAACCCCGTGGCGACGGCGAAACCCGACGGCACCGACAGCGGCGGGGTCGTGGCGAGGCTGATGCCGTTGCCGTGCACCATCAGATAGCCGCTGCCGCGGATGACGTCGAGCACCGAGACCGTGACGCGCTCCGCCTCCGGGTAGCGGCCGAGGTCGACGAACCAGTTCTCGGGATTCGCCGTCTCGAAGCTTGCCGTGACCGGAACGCGCACCGTCAGGATGCTCTCGATCTCGTAGGCCGCGACGATGCCGATGAGGATCTTGCCGGCGGCGAAGTCGATGTCGAGCACCGCGAGGAAGGTCGCCGTCTGGTTGCTGCCGAAGACGGGCGGAAGGCTCAGCACGTCGGCCTTCATGATGAGCAGCAGCCGCGGGCCGGGCAGCTCGATCAGCACGATCCCGTCGAGGTGCACGGTGAAGCCGCCGTCGACCGTGCCGACCGCGATGCCGGCCGCGAAGGCGAACGCGCCCGGCTCGAGCCTCCATCCCTCCGGCGCCATGACCTCGCCGGTGCGCGGGTACTGCGCCATCACCCAGTCGAGGGCGGGCGTGAGCGATCCCGCGAAGGGCGACTCGTCGCGCTTGTAGTTGACGCCGATGCCGCCCATGAACCCGTAGATCCCCAGGCCCGAGTTGCCGAGCAGGATCGGCACGGGGAACTCGACCCTGCCGCCGACGAGCACGCCCGTCACGCCCCGGGCAGGGTCGCGCTCGACCGCCAGCACGGCGGCGACGCGGATGTTGACCGGGGTGACGGTGAGGTCGAACGCGCCGCGGAACCCGAACTCCGTGAACTCGAGCGACCCCGAGCCGTGGAGCGTGCCCGGGATCTCGATGCTCGCTCGCAGCTTCGTGATCTGCAGGTCGAGGGGCGGTCCGTCCAGCCGCACGCGCACGCGCACCGCGTCGACGCTGACGATGCCGAGATCGACGCCGAGCCCCACCTCCACCTCGAGGTAGGTGGGATTGTCGCGACTCACCCGGAAGCCGAGGATGCGCAGGATCTCGTCGAGCGGCGGCGTCGCCGTGAGCGCACCGGCCGGCACGTCGAGCGAGTAGCCGCGGCTCGGGTCGAACACCGGCAGCGGAACGTACTCCACGGGCGTCGAACCCGTGCCCCACTCCGACCGCACGCCGATCGCCTTGTACCGCGCCTTGATCGGCTTGGCCGGATCGACCCGGACGAGCTCGATATCGAAGCTGAAGGCGATCTCCAGATCCAGCAGGATGCTGATCTGCACACCGCGATCGGATGCCGCGGTGATGCCGTCCGGACCGAGCACACCGCTCGACACCACGAGCTCGCCGCCGCGCAGCATCAGCTCGTGCGTGTGGAGCACGTCGCTGGCGCCGAGGGCGACGCTGCCCAGCGCGACGATCGCCCCGGCGGCGGGCGAGAGCTCGACGGCGCTCGCCGTGAGAGGCGCCATCACGGCGAGCGCGCCGAGCACGTTGAGGGTGTTGGCGTCCGCCTCGCCCTCGGTCATGAGGGCGAGACCGTCGAGGTCCTGGTCGGCCGCGCGGAACTCGGCCGTCACGTCCCACGCCGCGCGGTCCTCGCTCAGGCGCAGGCGCACGAGGAAGAGGCAGATCCCGTCCGACGGGTTGCGCGCTCCCGAGCGGAGCGGGCTCTCGCCGCGACGGGCGAGCGACGACTCCGCCGCAGTCTCGATGTCGAACTCGCCGTAGATCTCGGCCCGGACGAGGGTGTCGCGCACGATCTCGACGCGCACGCCGATCTTGCGGAAGCAGTCGGGGCGCTGCGCCTGCGGCGGCCGGGGATCGGTCCGCGGTGCGGGCGGGAGCACCGTGCGCGTGATCTCGGCGCGGCAGATCTCCTCGGTCGCGGGCATCGGCTGCCACCGCGCGACGGCGAGCCACCAGTAGGCCGCGCCCCGGGCGGGCCGGGGCGTGACACCGTCCATCAGACCGGGGATCGTCGCCGTCGAGTTCGCGAACGCCGAGCCGTGCGCCGTGCCCGCCTGCACGTTGGTGAAGCCCGCCGTGCGCAGTGCGCGCATCGCGGCCTCCATGCGGCGGCGGGACAGCGCGAGGTTGTGGCTGTCCTGGGCGGTGGAGCCCGGGTCCTCGTGCGACGCGTACCCGTCGACGGTGATGAACTGTCCCGCACCGATCTGCGCCACCCTGGCGGTCATCGCGGTCTCGAAGGACGAGCCCGCGGTCGCGCTCGTCGTGCGCCCGGAGGCCGGCCGGTCGCGCATGTCGGCGTTGCTGTCGGCCCACGCCAGCCGCGCGTCCTCGCGCGTCTGCTCCTCGGCCGACAGCGGTGGCACGGGTGGGGGGACGGGCGCCGGCGGCAGCTGGCCCGCGGTCGGGCGGTCGAAGAGGAACCAGCATCCGGCCGTCTGCGCGACCCCGGCCGGAATCGTCGCGGTGACCGACACGGGTGAGCCGGCGGCGACCGGCACGGTGAGGGTCTCGCCGGTCGAGCTGCCGCCGCTCCAGGTCCAGGCCACGAGGCGCCGGGGCTCGAGGCGCACGGTCACGTGCGTCGCGGTCTCGCTCTCCTTCATGATCACGTGCGTGCCGCGCTGCGTCGGCCTGACCTCGGTCGTCGACCCGCCCGGCCCCGACCCGCCCGAGGCCGTGGTGTCGCGTGCGACGGTGATCGTGCGCACGACCGCCGCGGCCGGGCCGGCGTCGTCGGCTGTCACCGTGACGGTCATGGTGCCGGTCGCCGGTGTGACGACGGGAGCGCGGTCGTCGGTGACCGCGGCGTTCGAACCGACCGTGATCGACGTCGTGACCGGCGCGATGCCGCCCTCGGTGTCGACGACGATCTCGGAGTTCTCGGGCAGCATCGCCGTGCCCGTGCCCGGGTCGGCGATGTAGCGGCCGCCCGGCCCGCGGAAGCTGACATGGATGCGCGGCGAGCCGCCGCGGTTGACGACCTCGGCCTCGAAGATGCCGGTCACGCCCTGGTGCTCGCCCACGCCGATCCACAGGTTGCGCACGCCGGCGCTGACGGCGACGCCCTCCAGTCCCGACGGCGAGACGAACAGGCGCACCTCGGGCAGGAAGAGCCCCTGCCAGGCGGCGGGCTGCACGCGCGCCTCGGGCGGCAGGCCGCTCGGCGCCGCTTCCCCCGACAGATCCAGCACCGCCGTGCGGTACGCGAAGCCGACCGTCGACCCCGGCCCGATGAGCGCGTAGGGCGGTTCCATGCGCACGAACTCGTAGATGTCCTCCGTGCCGCCGCCCGAGCTCGTCGCCGACGACAGCAGCTTCACGGCGACCGACTGCCCGGCGAGCTGCATGACGCGCACGCGCAGCTGCGGGATGACGAAGGAGACGTCCGGGAACGCCGGATCGGGGATCAGCTGCCCCTGGGCGTCGAGCTTCGCACCGACGAGGCCGGGCACCCTGATCGCCGCGAGCGGCGCCGTGATCACGACGCGCCACCCCGATGCGGGCGCCTGCAGCTCGCCCACCGCGACGGTGACGTTCGGATCCCGCAGCTGCAGCACGGAGCCGCCGCCCCCGAGCCCGCCGGTCGTGAGGTCGAGGCCGGGGATGCTCGTCACGCTCTGCGTCACCGAGGTGACATCCCACGTGCCGAACTCGTCGGTCTCGGTCGAGGTCGTGACCGCACCGGTCATCTGCTCGAGCAGCGGGCGCAGCCGATCCGCACCGCCGCCGGCTCCGGACAGTGTGTCCCAGAGGCTCATGGCGCCCTTTCCGCAGGATGGATCACCGAAGGAGCGACCCCGAAGGCTCGCCCGTGTGTGGCATTTCCGTGGAACGGTCGCAACCCCGATGCCGGCGCGTCGACTCCCATCAGACGCGTGCGGCAGAACCCCCGTTGCGGCGAGCCACATCTTCCTCCGGGCGCGGCACGCGCGCAAGAGGTCCGCCGGTGCGGGGGACGACGCGTCGGCGGCGTCTCGGCCGCGTCAGCCGGCGAGGAACTCTCGGTGGTGATAGCCCTCGCGATCGAGCACGGCCACCGTCGACTCCGGCACCTCGAGGAACACCCCCGGCAGATCGTTGAGCGGCTCCGACACCACGACCTGCGCGTGATCGCCGAACGCGTCGAGACGCTCGGCGTCGGGGTACATCGCCCGCAGTGTCGGCACGTCGGCCGAATGGAAGAGCGTCCGCGACCGCCCCTGCGACGAGTAGCGGAACGCCCATACGGTGTCGCCGTCGGCGACAGCGATCGTGCCCTGCATCGGGAATCGCACCCCCGCCGCATGCCCCGCCTCTTCCACGCGCCGGATGGCCGCGCCGACCGCCGCGATCGGGTCCTCGGCCAGCCCATAGGTCAGCGCGAGGTGGAACAGCACCTCCGAGTCGGTCGTGCCCTGGACGCCCGGGTACAACGACGGGTCGATCGCCAGCACCAGCTCCCGCTTGATCGAGGCGAACTGCGCGATCCCGCCGTTGTGCATGAACAGCCAGCGATCATGCCGGAAGGGGTGGCAGTTCGTCTGCTGGATCGGCGGCCCCGCCGCCGCCCGCACGTGGGCGAAGAAGAGCGGCGAGCGCACCGCCTGGCTGATCTCGCGGAGGTTCTGGTCGTGCCACGCCGGCTCGATGGAGCGGAAGACCGCAGGCTGCGCGCCGAGCGCGGCATCCGCTCCGTACCACCCCAGCCCGAAGCCGTCGCCGTTCACGGTCTCGGCGCCGAGCGGCGAATTCAGCGACATGGCGACGACGGAATGCTGCGCGTCGAGCACGAGGGCGGAGGGCGCCAGCGCCTCACCCGTGTAGGCCAGCCAGCGGCACATGCTGCCTCCCGAGGTGTCGAGCGGCGTCCGCTCGGACGCATCGGCGCCAGAGTAGCCCCGGCGCCCTTTGCGGCGCCTGCCCCGCGGAGGGTGATTGTCACGGCCGGCCGCCTGGCCCGGGGCATCCGCTCACTGCAAGACTGGCGGCATGGCCGTTATCGAGAACTCGAAAGTCACCATCGTGGGCGCCGGCAGCGTCGGATCGAGCGCAGCGTATGCGGCGCTCATCCGCGGGTCGGCCCGGCACGTCGCGCTCTACGACATCGCGACCGAGAAGGCGGAGGCCGAGGTGCTCGACCTCGCCCACGGCGGGCAGTTCACGGGATCGAGCGACATCATCGGCGGCAGCGACATCTCGGTCGTGGAGGGGTCGCACGTCGTCGTGATCACGGCGGGCGCCAAGCAGAACCCCGGCCAGACGCGCATCGAGCTCGCAGGCGTGAACGCCGGGATCATGAAGAAGATGATGCCGCAGCTGCTCGAGGCGGCACCCGAGGCCATCTACGTCATCGTCACCAACCCGTGCGACGTGCTCACGGTGCTCGCGCAGGAGGAGACCGGCCTTCCACCGGAGCGCATCTTCGCCTCCGGCACGGTGCTCGACACATCGCGCCTGCGCTGGAAGCTCGCCGAGCGCGCGGGCGTCTCGACCGGCAGCGTGCACGCCTACATCGTGGGCGAGCACGGCGACACCGAGTTCCCGCTGTGGTCGCGGGCCACGATCGGCACCGTGCCCATCCTCGAATGGGTGACGCCTGCGGGCGACCGCATGACGGTCGACGAACTCGACCAGATCGCCATCGACGTACGCGACGCCGCCTACAAGGTGATCCAGGGCAAGGGCGCGACGAACTACGCGATCGGCCTGTCGAGCGCGCGCATCATCGAGGCGATCCTCAACGACGAGCGCGCGGTGATGCCGGTCTCGCCGGTGCTGCGCGACTTCCACGGCGTCGACGGCGTCGCGCTGTCGGTCCCGTCGGTTGTGAGCTCGGCGGGCGCGGCGCCGGTGCGCGAGACGCAGTTCGCCCCCGACGAGCTCGAGCTGTTCCACCGGTCGGCCGCGGCGCTGCGTGCGGTGGCCGACTCGCTGCGGGGGTGAGGGCCGGGCGGTCCGGCGGGCGCCGTGCTCATGATCGAGCGGATGCCGCGCGCCGGCCGCGCACGACGGATTCAGCGCACGCCGTTCCCGCCGTCCTCCACCCACCGCGCGAGGTTCTCGAGCGACGAGCTCAGCCCGGCGGCGTGGTCGTCGGCATCGATCCCCGCCGGCACGTCGGTCGCCGCGACCTCGACATAGGTGCCGCCGTCGCCCTCGGTGAACGTCCACGTCATGGTCATCGTGCCGGCGAACGCGGGGTCGTCCGACGGGAAGTCGACCTCCTCGACGATCCGCTCGGGAGGCTCGACCTCGGTACGACGCACCTCGGCGACGTCGGCGTCCGCCGACGCCTTGCCTCCGCCCTCCGGCGGCTCGTCGTAGGTGAGGACCATCCGGTATCCTCGCGCCGCGTCGAAGGTCTCGAAGCGCCCGGACATCCCGGCGGGCGGCAGCCACGCGAGCATCGCCGCCGGGTCGACGAACGCCCGGAAGACGTCGTCGGGCTCCGCCGCGATGAACCGGGATGCCGCATCCACCCGCATGCGGTCACCCTACGCCGCGCCTGGGCCCGATGTCGCGGCCCCGACGTACGCTGAGGCCATGGCCGCCACCCGACGACCCACGCAGACCGCGCCGTACCGCTGCACCGAGTGCGGGTGGACGACCATCAAGTGGGTCGGGCGCTGCGGCGAATGCCAGCAGTGGGGCACCGTGGTCGAGGCATCCGAGCCCACCGGCCTCCTGCGATCGGTGACGCCGGTCGCCCCCGGGGCCGCTCGCGCGGCGCGGCCGATCACGACCATCGACACCACTGACGCCCCCCGCCGCACGAGCGGCGTGGGCGAGTTCGACCGGGTGCTCGGCGGAGGAGTGGTGCCGGGAGCGGCGATCCTCCTGTCGGGTGAGCCGGGCGTGGGCAAGTCCACGCTGCTGCTCGAGGTCGCCGCCCGCTCCGCGCACGCCGGCCGGCGCGTGCTGTACGCATCGGCCGAAGAGTCCACCGCCCAGGTGCGGCTGCGCGCTGAGCGCACAGGCGCGCTGCACGACGAGCTCTACCTCGCGAGTGAGACCGACCTCGCCACGATCCTCGGGCACGTCGACGAGGTGCGGCCCGACCTGCTGATCGTCGACTCGGTGCAGACGGTGGCGTCGTCGCTGTCCGAGGGCATGGCGGGGCACCCGTCGCAGGTGCGCGAGGTCGCCTCGACGCTGATCCGCGTCGCGAAAGAGCGCGGGCTTCCCGTGATCATCGTGGGGCATGTGACCAAAGACGGGTCGATCGCGGGTCCGCGCATCCTCGAGCACCTCGTCGACGTCGTGTGCCACTTCGAGGGCGACCGGCAGACGTCGCTGAGGTTCGTGAGGGCGCTCAAGAACCGCTTCGGTCCGACCGACGAGGTCGGATGCTTCGACATGACAGGCGCCGGCATCGCCGAGGTGCCCGACCCCAGCGCTCTGTTCCTGGGCCACGGCACTCCCGAGCCCGGCACGTGCGTGGCCATCGCACTCGAGGGCAAGCGGGCGCTGCCCGTCGAGGTGCAGGCGCTGACGATCAAGGCGTCGTCGCCCAATCCGCGCCGCATCGTGAACGGCGTCGACGCGGCGCGCGTCGCGATGGTGCTCGCAGTGCTCGAGAAGAAGGCCGGTGTCACGACGAGCGACCAGGACGTCTACGTCTCGACGGTCGGAGGAGTTCGCTTCACCGAGCCCGCCGCCGACCTGGCGATCGCGATCGCCGTCGCTGGCGCGCTGCGGAACGAATCCACGCCGAAGACGCTCGCCGCCGTGGGCGAGCTCAGCCTCGCGGGCGAGGTGCGACCGGTGACCCAGTCGGCGCAGCGCCGGAGCGAGGCCGCGCGTCTCGGCTACGCCGACCTCATCGACAACCGCTCCGGCACGCTGCGCGGAGCGCTCGGCGACGTGCGGGCGCGGGTGCGCCCTGGGCGCGGCGACGACGTCCCGGAGTTCTGAAGCCGGGGGTCGGTGCCGGCCCGTTCGGGCCTCGCGGCTCGCTCCCGAGGTCGAGTCGCGCGACGCGACGGCCGAGACTGCGTCGTTCGCTCAGTACGGCGAGACGATGAAGACCTCGATCCCCACGCACTCCTCCGGCATGTAGCCGGCGTCCGACGGGTACGAGGCTGTGCCCGAGAAGCCGCCGCCGAGCGCGATCACGTCGCCGTCGGCGTAGTCGTCGCCGCGCCATGTGAGGGTTCCCCCTGACCACGTCGCGTCGCCTGCGGGGAAGGACGGCACCGCCATGCCGCCGTCGTGTTCGATGCGCAGGCAGCCCTCGTCGGTGCGCAGTGTGCCCTCGAGGAGGGCATCCATCCCCATCTCCGGACGCGGGTGCACGGCGAGCGGCCCGGACGCAGGGATCGACGCACCCGCCGGCGCGCATGCGCTGAGCGCGGCCGAGCCGACCACGCCGACCACTGCGAGGGCGGCGCAACGAAGAACCCGGCGCATGGCCCGAGAGTAGCGCCGCCCGCGCCTTCGCCCCAGAGACTTTCTCGGAGAATCGGCCGATTCTCGGAGCATCCGGCCGCATTCCTCCGAGAACAGAGCGATCCTCCGAGAACGGGAGGCGCTCGTGCCCCGGCAGGGCTGGGTCGGCCGTCGCCCCGGCCCCCGCCCGGGTCAGGCGTCGAGCGCGGCGATGAGATCGGCGGGAGACGCCTGCAGCGGGTGCGGACCGGCGATGTCGAAGAAGACCGCCGTGATCTGGTCCTCGTGGGTGCCGAGGAAGGCCCGCAGCCACGCCGGCGACTGCAGCGCGACGCCGGGCGGAAGGGTCTCGGGCTTGTTCGCCGCGTCGCTGAACAGCAGCAGCGCGACGTCGCCGGTGCGGGGATCACGATAGGTCCACACCTCGCCGACATCGAGCGGGTTGTCGCGCTGACCCGGGCGCATGAGCGGCACGACGGTCGGCCCGTGTCGCAGCGCGAAGGCGACGGCGGCCATGTCCTGCGTCTGGAGGGCGTCGCTCAGCTGGGTGTTGCGGAACTCCAGCGGCTCCTTCTTCGCGCGCTTCTTGCCGGCCATCCCTCCAGCGTAGACGCCGGGCTCAGCCGAGGAAGCCGCGGAGCAGCGCCTCCGTGCCGGCCAGGTGATCGAGGACCGCCGCCTCCGCGGCATCCGCTCGCCCGGCCAGGATCGCGGTGACGATGTGCTCGTGCTGGGCGTTCGAGTGCTCGATGTTGCGGGGCAGCAGCGGGAACGTGTCGAGCCACGCGTTCACGCGCGCGCGGTTCTCGGCGGCGAGCGCGACGAGCGACGGGATGCCTGCGACCTCCGCGATGGCGAGATGCAGCAGGGTGTCGAGGCGTCGGTAATCGGATTCGGATGCCGCGGCGACGGCCTCATAGCGCGCCCACAGCTCATCGCGCTTGTCGGCATCGAGGGCGCGGGATGCCGCGGCCCGGGCGGCGCCGGCTTCGATCACGCGCCGCAGGCCGAGGACGTCCTCGAGCTCGGCGGGGTCGACGTCGCCGGGGTGCGGCGGCTGCGGCAGCGGGTCGGCGACGAAGGTGCCGCCGTACCGGCCGCGCCGGCGGACGAGGTACCCGGCATCGGCGAGCTCGCGGATCGCCTCGCGCACCGTGTCGCGACTCACCGCGTACAGCGTCGCGAGCTCGCGCTCGGCCGGCAGGGACTCCCCCGGGGCGACCACGCCGAGCCGGATGGTCTGCACCAAGCGCGCAACGGTGTCCTCGAGCGCGTTACCCTCGCGCACCGGCCGGTACACGGCCTTGCGCACTTCGCGCAGCGGCGTCTCGGTCACGACGTCACCCCCGGCCACCGTACCGATTGCAGGACTGCCGGGCCGTAACTCCGCCTGTCGCCGCGGTACACCGCGCGCCACGCCGCGAGCCCGCCCCCGAGCCCGGCGAAGAGGCGGAGTTGCGGCACGCGCGGCGACGACGTCATCACAGCGGGGTGACGTAGGCGTTGGTGATGCCGCCGTCGACCACGAAGGCCGTCGCTGTGATGAACGACGCGTCGTCCGAGGCGAGGAAGGCGACCGAGGCGGCGAGCTCCTCGGGCTCGGCGAACCGGCCCATCGGCACATGCACCAGCCGGCGCTGCGCGCGCTCGGGGTCCTTCGCGAAGAGCTCCTGCAGCAGCGGGGTGTTGACCGGTCCGGGGCAGAGGGCGTTCACGCGCACGCCCTGCCGCGCGAACTGCACGCCGAGCTCGCGGGTCATCGCGAGCACGCCGCCCTTCGACGCCGTGTACGAGATCTGCGACGTCGCCGACCCGAGCAGCGCCACGAACGAGGCCGTGTTGATGATGGAGCCCTTGCCCGCCGGGACCATGTGCCGCAGCGCCGCGCGCGAGCAGAGGTACACGCTCTTGAGGTTGACGTCCTGCACGCGGTCCCACGCGGGCAGCTCGGTCGTCTCGATCGAGTCGTCGTCGGCGGGTGAGATGCCGGCGTTGTTGAAGGCGATGTCGAGGCGTCCGAACTCGGCGGCGACGCCGTCGAAGACCTCGTTGACCTGAGCCTCGTCGGCGACGTCCACCTGCCGGAACACGCCGCTCACCTCGGCGGCGGCCGCCTCGCCGGTGCGCGGGTCGAGATCGGCGATCACGACCATGGCGCCCTCGGCGGCGAAGCGGCGCGCGGTGGCGAGGCCGATCCCCGACGCCCCTCCGGTGATGATCGCGACCCGGTCCTTGAGACGCTGGGTGAGGTCGATTGTCATGGTTCCTCCGGGTGGGTCGATGAGCGGATGCCGGTCACGAGGCATCCGTCGCGAAGAAGACGTTCTTCGTCTCGGTGAAATGCTCGGCGGCGTCGGGTCCGAGCTCCCGGCCGAGGCCGGAGGCCTTCATGCCGCCGAACGGCGTCCAGTACCGCACCGACGAGTGGGAGTTGACCGACAGCACGCCGCTCTTGACCGCGCGCGAGACGCGTACGGCACGGCCGAGGTTCTCGGTCCAGATCGATCCGGCAAGGCCGTAGATGGTGTCGTTGGCGAGCCGGATGCCGTCGGCCTCGTCGTCGAAGGGCAGGACGGCGACGACCGGCCCGAAGACCTCTTCCTGCGCCAGGCGGTCCTGGCGTCCGGCGAGCACGACCGTCGGCGCGAACCAGAAGCCGTCGCCCTCGGGCGCCGAGCCGCGGAAGGCGACATCGGCGCCGTCGAGGAACGACGACACCGTGTCACGGTGACCGGCCGAGATGAGCGGGCCCATCTGCGTCGACGCGAGCGACGGGTCGCCCACCCTCCAGTCGCGCACCGCCGGTTCGAGCAGCTCGAGGAACCGGTCGTACACCGACCGCTGCACGAGGAGGCGGCTGCGGGCGCAGCAGTCCTGACCGGCGTTGTCGAACACCGCGCCAGGCGCCGAGGCGGCGGCGAGCTCGAGATCGGCGTCGTCGAAGACGATGTTGGCGCTCTTGCCGCCGAGCTCGAGGGTGACGGGCTTGAGCGCACGGGCGCAGCCGGCCGCCACCTCGGTGCCCACCTCGGTCGAGCCGGTGAACACGACCTTGCGCACGTCGGGGTGCGACACGAACCGCTGGCCGACGACCGAGCCCGACCCGGTGACGACGGCGAACAGCCCCTCGGGCAGCCCGGCTTCGAGCGCGAGCTCGCCCAGGCGCACCGCCGTCAGCGGCGTGAGCTCCGCGGGCTTCATCACCACGGCGTTTCCCGCGGCGAGTGCCGGCGCGAAGCCCCACGAGGCGATCGTCATCGGGAAGTTCCAGGGCACGATGATCCCGACCACGCCGAACGGCTCGTGGAAGGTCACGTCGAGTCCGCCGGCGACCGGGATCTGCTGCCCGCTCAGCCGCTCGGGCGCGCCGGCGGAGAAGTTGAGCACCTGCGCGACGTGCGACGCCTCCCACCGGGCCGACTCGATCGGATGCCCCGAATTGAGCACCTCGAGCTGCGCGAGCTCCTCGACGTGGTCCTCGACCACGCGGGCGAACCGCCGCAGCGCATCGGCCCGGGCGACGGGGGCGAGCCCGGCCCAGGACCTCTGCGCCACGACGGCTCGGTCTATGACGGCATCCACCTCGTCGACGGAAGCACGCGCCACGTCGCGGATCGGCTGCGCCGTCGTCGGGTTGATGAGGGTGAAGGCGCTGTTCACGCGTGCACCCCCGCGCGGCGGGATCCCGAGAAGACGGATGCCTCGGCCACGAGTCCGGCGAAGAGCCGGCGATCCTCGAGATTCTCCTCAGGGTGCCACTGCACCCCGACGACGTACTGGTCACCCTCGGACTCGAAGGCCTGCACGAGCCCGTCGTCGGTGCGCGCGCTGACGACGAGGCCCTCGCCGAGCCGATCGACGCCCTGATGGTGGTAGCTGTGCACGTCGAGGGCACCCTCGCCGACGAGGCCCGCCAGGCGCGAGTCAGCGTCCACGGTCACCTCGTTCGTCGCGAACACCCCGCCGCCGATGCGATACCGCTCGGTGCCGAGCGCGTCGGGGAGGTGCTGGTGCAGCGTGCCGCCGCGAGCGACGTTGACGAGCTGCAGCCCGCGGCAGATCGCGAGCACCGGCATCCGCCGCTCTTCCGCGCCGCGGAACAGGGCGAGCTCCCACGCGTCGCGATCGGGCCGCGCGGCGTCGGTGAGCGGATGCCGCTCCGCTCCGTACAGGGCGGGTTCCACGTCGAGTCCCCCGGTCAGGATGAGGCCGTCGAGGCCGTCGAGCACCGCCGGGGCCGCGGCATCCGGTCCCGGCTGCGGGGGAAGGAGCACCGCGATGCCGCCCGACGCGGTGACCGCGTCGAAGTACTGCTGCGGCAGGAACGCGGCACGCACGTCCCACACCCCCTGCTTCGCCTGCTCCAGGTAGGTGGTGAGGCCGATGACCGGCCGCCGCGTCTCAGAGGCGCTCAAATCCACGCACCCTTTCCCAATCGGTCACGGCGGCGTCGTAGGCCTCGACCTCGATGCGCGCCTGGTTCAGATAGTGGTCGACCATCTCGTCGCCGAAGGCGGCGCGTGCGATGGCGGACTCGTCGAAGAGCTGCGCGGCCTCGCGCAGCGTGGTCGGGAGGTGGTCGACGCCGGCCGCGTAGGCGTTGCCGGTGAGCGCGTCGGGGAGCGGCAGCTCGTGCTCGACGCCATGCAGCCCACCCGCGATGATCGCCGAGATCGCCAGGTACGGGTTCACGTCGCCGCCCGGCACGCGGTTCTCGACGCGCAGCGACGAGCCGTGACCGACGACGCGCAGCGCGCACGTGCGGTTGTCGACGCCCCACGCCACGCCCGTCGGAGCGAACGAGCCCTGGGCGTAGCGCTTGTAGGAGTTGATCGTCGGCGCGTACAGCAGGGTGAACTCGCGCAGCGTCGCGAGGATGCCGGCGATCCAGTGCTCCATGAGCGGGCTGAAGCCGTGCTCGCCGTCGCCCGCCATGACGGGCTCGCCCGCGTCGGAGCGCAGCGAAAGGTGGATGTGGCAGCTGTTGCCCTCGCGCTCGTTGAACTTGGCCATGAACGTGATGGCCTTGCCGTGCGCGTCGGCGATCGACTTGGCGCCGTTCTTGTAGATCGTGTGCTGGTCGGCCGTCTCGAGCGCCTCGGCGTAGCGGAACGCGATCTCCTGCTGCCCGAGGTTGCATTCGCCCTTCACGCCTTCGGTGTAGAGCCCGGCGCCGTCCATGCTCAGCCGGATGTCGCGCAGCAGGGGCTCGAGCCTCCCGGAGGCGAGCAGGTCGTAGTCGACGTTGTAGTCGGTCGAGGGCTTGAGGTCGCGGTAGCCCTTGGCCCAGGCATCCCGATACGAATCGTCGAAGACGATGAACTCGAGCTCGGTGCCGGAGTAGGCGACCAGTCCGCGGTCGGCGAGGCGGGTGCGCTGGCGCTTGAGGATGTCGCGCGGCGACTGCACGACCGGATCGCCGTTCTCCCACCCGAGGTCAGCCATGATGAGCGCGCTGCCCGGTACCCACGGCACGCGCCGGAGCGTCGCCGGGTCGCTGAGCAGCATCATGTCGCCGTAGCCCTTCTCCCAGCTCGACATCGCGTAGCCGTCGACGGTGTTCATGTCGACGTCGACCGAGAGCAGGTAGTTGCAGGCCTCGGCGCCGTGCGGGAAGACCTCCTCCTGGAACAGGCGCGCCGACACGCGCTTGCCCACGAGCCGCCCCTGGGCATCGGCGAACGCGACGATCACGGTGTCGATCTCGCCCGCCGCGATCGCGGTGTTCAGGTCCTCGACGCTCAGGTTGCCCGGCATTCATCCGTCCTTCCGGTTCCGACTCCGACCTTTGGATCGGGATGCCCCCGTATCCGCGCCCGTCAACTGTAACGACCAATCTGCATCCAAAGGTAGACACAACCAGCCAATAGGCGTCACAATCATGCGCAACGGCGGTTCCCGACCCTGGAATCGCCCTCTCCCCGGCGCAGGCACTCGGGCCGCGCCGCCGAACCGAACGCGCGGAGGTCGCATGTCCGGCACCCAGAGCTCTGTATCCGGCGTCACCTACACCAGGGCGGAGGCCGGGTACTTCGAGAAGCGCAGGCTGCGCCGCAGCGCCGGCGTCTGGGGCCTGTGGGGACTCGGCGTCGCCGCGGTCGTCTCGGGCGACTTCTCGGGCTGGAACGTCGGGCTCGGCACGACCGGGTGGGGGGCGATGCTCATCGGCACGCTACTGATCACCGTGATGTTCTTCACGATGATCTTCTCGATCGGCGAGATGTCGGCGGCCATGCCGCACACGGGCGGCGCCTACTCCTTCTCGCGCGCGGCGATGGGGCCCTGGGGCGGGTTCCTGACAGGCTTCGCCGAGACGATCGAGTACGTCGTGACGACGGCCGTGATCGTCTGGTTCTCGGGGGTCTATGCCGATTCGGCGCTCTCCGCGCTCACGGGCGTCTCGCTGCCCGCGCCGGTGTGGTGGGGCATCTTCTACGTGCTGTTCATCGGCCTGAACTCGCTCGGCGCCTCCATCGGGTTCCGGTTCGCGCTGGTCGTCGCGATCATCTCCCTCGGCGTGATCGCGTTCTTCGCCATCGCGGCGTTCGCCACCGGATCCGTCGATTTCTCGCGGCTGTTCGACATCACCCCCACCGGTGGCAACACCGAATTCCTGCCGTTCGGCGGCATCGGCATCCTCTTCGCGCTGCCGTTCGCCATCTGGTTCTTCCTCGGGATCGAGGAGCTCCCGCTCGCCGCGGAGGAATCCCACACGCCTGCGAAGGACATCCCGAAGGCCAGCGTCTGGGGCGTCGTCACCCTCACGATCTCGGGCCTCATCGTGCTGTTCCTCAACCCGGCCGTCACCGGCACCGAGGCGATCACCGTCTCGCCGGGCGACGGGGACGAGCCGCTGCTCGCCGGGTTCCGCGTCTTCCTGCCCGAAGAGCTCGCGGCGGTGCTTGCGCTCTTCGCGCTCGTCGGCCTGCTCGCCTCGCTGCAGGGCATCATGTTCGCCTACGGGCGCAACATGTACTCGCTGTCGCGGGCCGGCTACTACCCGAAGTTCCTCTCGCTCACGGGGCGGCGGCACCAGACGCCGTGGGTGGCGCTCCTCGTCGGGGGGATCATCGGCTACCTCATCCTGGTACTCGTGCTGCTCGTGATCCCGGCGGTGAACCCGGATGCAGCGGGTTCGGCCAGCGGGGTCATCCTCTTCATCGCCGTCTTCGGAGCCGTCATCTCCTACATGATGCAGATGATCGCCTTCGTCGTGCTGCGCAAGAAGTTCCCGAACGCGAACCGCCCGTGGAAGTCGCCGACCGGCATCTGGGGTGCGGTCGTCGCGGGCGTGATCGCGTTCGGGGCATTCCTCGGCATCCTGCTGAACAGCGTGTTCGCCACGGCCGTCATCACGTTCCTCGTGGTCTTCGTCGTCGGCATCGCGCTGTTCGCTCTGTGGGGCCGCACGCGCCTGGTGCTCTCGCCGGAGGAGGAGTACGCGCTGTCCGGCGGCGCGCATGGCGACCCGCAGGCCGAGGGATACGACGCGATGGAGTCCGAGGTGTTCGGCGGGGAGAAGAAGCCCTAGCAAGGGGGACACGGGGGCGGAGTGGTCCGGGGGGACGCTCCGCCCCTTCCCTTTGCGCACGGGCCTTGCTGCGCGACCGGGGCTCGGTGCTGATCGCCACCGGGTCTCGGACGCCGCCCTCGGACCGATCGCCCGCCGGACGCGAGCGACCCCCTCGTGCCGTCCTCCCAGGGACGACGCGAGAGGGCACACTGCTCGCCGGGTGGCTCGCCTGCTCGATGGGGTTCGAGACTGCTGCTGGGGGACAGCGTCGAGCCGGGTCACGGGAGCTGTTACTAGGCTACGCCTCTAATCCTGAGGGTGGTGTCCCCCGTTCGGCGGACATGCAGCGGGCAATATAGCGCAAAACCTGAGCCCTTGTCCTCCAAAGTGGGGACAGACAAGGTCCAACCAATCGTCGTACCCTAGTTCACGAGGTGTCCCCAGCACCTCCGAGAGCAGTGTCCCCAGCACTCTCTCATCATTGTCGGACATCGCGCGCCATGGGGTGTGCCCGAATTGACCGACGATGGCAGGCCCCCGGGAGTCCCCAACCCCGGGGGCCTTTTCATGCCCTCATGAAGGCCCGTGAACGGATGCCTCGGACCGCCGCGCAGTCGAGGCCGAGAACGACGGCGTACCCGGCCCCGCCGTGGGCCTCGGTGGCTGCTGGCCGGATCCGGCTCCGGGCTCGGGCCGACTGCCCGACGGCCGCGAGGTCAGTACAGCAGGAACTGCGCCGTCTCGGTCGAGGCGATGCCGCCGATCTCGACCGCGAGGTGGTACGAGGCGCCGCCGCCGGGAGCCCGGGGCCGCGTGTCGTCGTCGCAGGTGCCGACCGCCGAGCGCGTGCGGTCCCACGTGAGGGGCGAGGCGCTCGAGACCGTCTGGCCGGCGGTGAGCAGCACGATCATCTCGCTGGGCTGGCTCTGGCAGTCGGTCGAGCGCCACCACACATCGCTGCCGCTTGTAACGGTGAACGACTGTCCGCTGGTGCCGACGTTGAGGGTGCAGTCCGTCGAGCCGTTGTTCGTGAGGCTGATCGAGAAGGCCGGCTTCTGGTCGCCCGAGTACGAGTCGGCGCTCGTGACGGCCTCGACCGTCACGTCGCCTTCGGTGCACGCCTGGGCGGCGGGAGAGCCGGACGGCGACGGGCTCGGCGACGCCGCCGAGCCGATCGTCTCGTCGGCGGGTGTCGCACCGCGCGTCGCTTCCGTCGAGGGGACCGGCAGCGAGTCCGCGCCGCCTTGCGAATCGGATGCCTCCGCCGGCGTGCCCTCCGAGGCCGATCCGCTCCACGGCTGGGCGACCAGCAGCCACACCACACCGAGGACGACGAGCAGCATCGCGCTGAGCACGACCATCCGGCGGCGACGGTACACCGCGGGGGAGTGTCGCCTGCGCGGGCTGGTCGAGGTCATGAGACAAGGGTAGGCGGCGGCATCCGGTCCCCCGGGTCGGCGCGCCCGCCGGCGCGCTCACAGCCCGCGCATGGGACCGGCTCGGTAGGCTCGTGGCGACCCCAGGAGGATCCCATGAAGTGCCCCACCGACGGTTCCGTTCTCGTGATGAGCGAGCGCTCAGGCGTGGAGATCGACTACTGCCCGACGTGTCGCGGGGTATGGCTCGACCGCGGCGAGCTCGACAAGATCCTCGAGCGGGCGGCGCGCGAGGCGGGCGGCGCTTCGGCCGCTCCCGCCGCGCCGGCCGCACCCGCCGCGCCGGCCGCCCCGGGTTACGGCACGGGCTACCCGCAGGGCGGACAGGGCTACGCCCCGCCGGCCCAGGATCCCTACGGCCAGCAGCAGTACGACCCGCGCTACGGCCAGCAGGGCTACGACCAGGGCTACAACCGCCGCAAGAAGAAGGAGCACTGGCTCAGCGACCTCTTCGACTGACCGCTCGCGGGCAGAGGCACCCGCTCAGAGGTTCTTCAGCATCCTCGTGTTGCCCAGGGTGTTCGGCTTCACGTGCGCGAGGTCGAGGAACTCGGCGACGCCCTCGTCAGGCGAGCGGATGAGCTGCGAGTAGACGTCGGGATCGACGACCTGCTCTCCGATCTCGGTGAAGCCGCGGCGCGTGAAGAAGTCGACCTCGAAGGTCAGGCAGAAGAGCCGCGAGAGGCCGAGCGTGCGGGCCTGCGTCTCGAGCGCCTCGACGATCGCGCGACCGACTCCGTGATGCAGCCACTCGTCTACGACGATCAGCGTGCGGATCTCGCCGAGGTCCTCCCACATGACGTGGAGGGCGCCGCAGCCGATGAGATTGCCGTCGGGGTCTTCGGCGACGACGAACTGCTGGGTCGCCTCGTACAGGACGACGAGGTCCTTGCCCAGCAGGATCCGGCGCTGCACGAACGGCTCGAGCATGTCCTGGATGCCGCGCACGTCGCGCGTGCGCGCGGGCCGCACCGTGATCTCGGTCATCCGTCCAGGGTAGTTGCCGCCCGACGCCGAAACGACGAGGAGCGGATGCCGCAGCATCCGCTCCTCGTTCGATGGGGTCAGGTCAGTCCGACGTGATCGCCAGGTCGGGCGTCGCGGTGATCTCACCGTTGTGCACGACGCCGACCGCCACCTTCTCGCCGCGGGGTCCGCTCTCGAAGATGAACTCCCCGTTGACGGCGTCGACCTTCACGTGGTCGCCGGCGTCGAGCTCGCCGTGGAGGATCTTCTCGGACAGGCGGTCCTCGACCTCCCGCTGCATCGCACGACGCAGCGGGCGCGCTCCGAGCGCCGGGTCGAACCCGATGTCGATGAGACGCTCCTTGGCGGCCTGCGACAGCTCGATCGTCATGTCGCGGTCGAGCAGGCGCTCGCCCAGGCGCTTCGTGAACAGGTCGACGATCTGCACCAGCTCGTCCTTCGAGAGCTGCGGGAACACGATGACGTCGTCGAGACGGTTGAGGAACTCGGGCTTGAAGTTGCGCTTGAGCTCTTCGTCGACCTTGCCCTTCATCCGCTCGTACGAGGTCGCGGCGTTGCCCTCGACCTGGAACCCGACCGGACCACCGGCGATCGCCGACGAGCCGAGGTTCGTCGTCATGATGATCACGGTGTTCTTGAAGTCGACCACGCGGCCCTGACCGTCGGTCAGGCGACCCTCCTCGAGGATCTGCAGGAGCGAGTTGAAGATGTCGGGGTGGGCCTTCTCGATCTCGTCGAAGAGCACGACCGAGAACGGCTTGCGGCGCACCTTCTCGGTGAGCTGGCCGCCCTCTTCGAAGCCGACGAAGCCGGGAGGAGCACCGAACAGACGCGAAACGGTGTGCTTCTCACCGAACTCCGACATGTCGAGCGAGATCAGCGCGGCCTCGTCGTCGAACAGGAACTCGGCGAGTGCCTTGGCGAGCTCGGTCTTTCCGACGCCCGTGGGGCCGGCGAAGATGAACGAGCCCGACGGACGCTTCGGGTCCTTGAGGCCGGCGCGCTGGCGGCGGATCGTCTTGGACAGCGCGGCGATCGCCTCTTCCTGGCCGATGACGCGCTGGTGCAGCGCCTTCTCCATGAAGACCAGTCGCGAGCTCTCCTCTTCGGTGAGCTTGAAGACCGGGATGCCGGTGGCCTGAGCGAGCACTTCGGCGATCAGCCCTTCGTCGACGACCGCGTGCGAGGCGACGTCACCCGAGCGCCACTGCTTCTCGAGGCGGAGGCGCTCCGCGAGGAGCGACTTCTCCTCGTCGCGCAGCGACGCGGCCTTCTCGAAGTCCTGCTCCTCGGAGGCGACTTCCTTCTGCTCGCGGACCTTGGCGATCTTCTCGTCGAACTCGCGCAGTTCGGGCGGGCTGGACAGGATCGACAGACGCAAGCGCGCGCCGGCCTCGTCGATCAGGTCGATCGCCTTGTCGGGCAG
>NZ_JSYE01000027.1:0-44330 GCF_054824025.1 Microbacterium sp. HJ5 | reverse complement strand
CGGAGCCCGCGACCGCCCGGTTCTCCACGGTTGACGACTCGCGCCTCCTCGCCCAGCCTCGCCCCTCCGCCTCCCGGCCCGCGCAGGACGAGCCCGTCGAGGACGACAGCTGGATGTTCACCGGCGGCGCGGCGCCCGCGATGCCGTACAGCCGCACCGGCTCCAACCCGCAGGTCGCCGCCGCTGCGACGGCCACCGCGACCGCGACGACCCGGCCGGCCTCGACCGCGACCCTCGAGGACCTCTTCACCGGCGCGAGCTCCACCGACGAGCTCGGCGCACCGCCGCCGCCCAAGAACAAGCGCAAGCGCCGCATCGGCGGCTGGATCGCGCTCGGCGTCGTCCTGCTCATCCTCGGCGGCGTCGCCGCCGGTGGCCTCTACGTCTGGACGACCTACGAGGAGCAGATCCGCGAGGTGATGGGCTGGGAAGAGCCCAAGGACTACGAGGCGGGTCTCGCGAACGGCGAGGCGTACGTCACCATCAAGGACGGCGACACCGGCCAGCCGATCTCGCAGAGCCTCTACGACGCGGGCGTGACGATGACGCCCGACGCGTTCTACGACTACCTCATCGAGAGCGGCCAGAACCCGCCGTTCGTCCCCGGCGTGTTCAAGCTGCAGAAGCAGATGACGTCCGAGGCTGCGCTCACCGCACTGCTCGACCCGGCCAACAAGATGGAGAACACCGCGCAGCTGCGCGAGGGGCTCACCGTCGAGCAGTCGCTGCCGCTCCTCGCGGAGGGCACCGGCATCCCGCTCGAAGAGTTCCAGGCCGCGGTCGCCGACCCGTCGGTGTACGGCGTCGCGGCGGACTCGCTCGAGGGATGGCTGTTCCCGGCGACGTACACGTTCGACCCCGAGGTCACGGCGGCACAGGTCATCCAGACCCTGGTCGACCGCACCGTGCAGTCTCTCGACGCGGCAGGCGTGGCCGTCGACGACCGGCAGCGCGTGCTCACCGTCGCCTCGATCATCGAGCGCGAGGCGCGGTACGAGCAGGACATGCAGAAGGTCGCGACGGTGATCGAGAACCGCCTGAACCCCGACAACCAGGAGACCTTCGGACTCCTGCAGATGGACTCCACAGCGCAGTACGGCTACGGCGAGATGCACGACGGCACGGTGAGCTCGTCGGAGGAGGCGCTCACCGATCCGAACCCCTGGAACACCTACGTGAACCCGGGGCTGCCGGTCGGTCCGATCGCCAATCCCGGCGACGCCGCGATCAAGGCCGTGATGAATCCGTCCGGCGGCGACTGGATGTACTTCGTCACCGTCAACCTCGACACAGGCGAGACCGTGTTCACGACGAATCTGGCGGATCACAACCGCGCGGTCAGCCAGTGGCAGGAGTGGTGTTCGGCTCACCCGGACTCCGGGTGCTGAATCCCCACGCCACGCGGCTGGCGGTATGGGGCGACCCCATCGCTCACAGCCGCTCGCCGCAGCTGCACGCCGCCGCGTACGCCGTGCTCGGGCTCGAGTGGTCCTACGAGCGTCGACGGGTCGACGAGGCAGGCTTCGCGCCGGCCCTCCACGGCCTCGACGCCTCTTGGCGCGGCCTGTCGCTCACGATGCCGCTCAAGGGCGAGGCCTTCGCCGCGGCGCGCGCTCGCGACCGCCGCGCCGAGCTGACCGGCGCCGTCAACACCCTCCTCCTGACCGCGGACGGGCCGCAGGGCTTCAACACCGACGTGGGCGGAATCGTCGCCGCGCTGGCCGACGAGGGCATACGTGCCCTCGACGAGGCTCGCATCCTCGGTGCGGGGGCGACCGCCACCTCGGCGCTCGTCGCCCTGGCGGAACTCGGCGCGCGCCGGGTCGAGGTCGTCGCCCGCCGTCAGCCTGCCGTGAAGCCGCTCGCGGAGCTCGGCTCGAGGCTCGGCGTCGAGGTGACGAGCGCGCCGTTCGAGGCATCCGCTCGCTCTTCCGTGCCCGTCACGATCGCGACGCTTCCGGGCGATGCCGCGGTGCCGGATGCTGCCGCCGACGGGCTGGCCGCGCACGGCGGGCTTCTTCTCGACGTGGTCTACGGGCACTGGCCGACGGCCCTGTCGACCGCATGGGGGCGGGCGGGCGCAGTCGCCGTCTCGGGTCTCGGGATGCTGCTGCATCAGGCCGTCCGGCAGGTGCGCGTCTTCACCGCGGGCGACCCCGAGTCGCCGCTGCCGGACGAGGACGCCGTCGTCGCAGCGATGCGACGAGCGCTCGAGGGCGACCACTGACGTAACGGTCTCCCGTCACGTGGGAGACTGGAGCAATGCTCCGCGTGCTCACGGCCGGCGAATCGCACGGTCCCGAACTCGTCGCCGTCATGGAGGGTCTGCCTTCGGGCGTCCCGATCTCGAGCGTCGCCATCCAAGCCGACCTCGAACGCCGCAAGCTCGGCTACGGCCGCGGCTCGCGCATGAAGTTCGAGCAGGACGAGCTCACGATCTCGTCCGGCGTCGTGCACGGTCGCACGCTGGGCAGCCCGATCGCGCTGCGGATCGGCAACACCGAGTGGCCCAAGTGGGTCGAGGTGATGAACCCCGAGCCGGTGGAGCTCACCGACAAGTCCCGCGGCCGCGGCGCCGCGCTCACGCGCCCCCGGCCCGGGCACGCCGACCTCGTCGGCATGCAGAAGTACGACTTCGACGAGGCTCGTCCGATCCTCGAGCGCGCGAGCGCCCGCGAGACCGCCGCACGCGTCGCGCTCGGCGCCGTCGCCCGCGCGTTCCTCTCGGAGCTCGGCATCCGGCTCGTGAGCCACACGCTGTCGATCGGCCCCGTGCGCGTCCCCGACGACGCGGCGCTCCCGACTCCGGACGACGTCGCCGCGCTCGATGCGGATCCGCTGCGGTGCTTCGACCCCGCGACCAGCGCGCGAATGGTCGCCGAGGTAGATGACGCCCGCAAGGACGGCGACACCCTCGGCGGCATCGTCGAGGTGCTCGCGTACGGCCTGCCGCCGGGCCTCGGCTCGCACGTTCACTGGGACCGTCGCCTCGACGGCAAGCTCGCGCAGGCGCTCATGAGCATCCAGGCGATCAAGGGCGTCGAGGTCGGCGACGGCTTCGTCACGACGACGCGTCGCGGGTCGCAGGCGCACGACGAGCTCTACGCGACCGACGGCGGGATCGCGCGCGCGACCGACAAGGCGGGCGGCACCGAGGGCGGGATGTCCACGGGCACCGTGCTGCGGGTCCGTGCCGGCATGAAGCCCATCGCGACCGTTCCGAAGGCGCTGCGCACCGTCGACGTCGCCACGGGCGACACCGCCTCGGCCCACCACCAGCGCTCCGACGTGTGCGCCGTGCCCGCGGCCGGCGTCGTGGCCGAGGCGATGGTGGCGATCGTGCTGGCCGAGGTCGTGCTCGAGAAGTTCGGCGGCGACAGCGTGACCGAGACCCGGCGCAACCTCGACGGCTACCTGGCGGCGATCCCCGCCACGCTCCGCACCGCGACCGCCAGCGATGCGGCGCTCGCACAGCATGACCTCGCCCTCTGACGCCGTCGTCCTCATCGGCCCGATGGGCGCCGGCAAGACGAGCGTCGGCAAGCGGGTCGCGCGGGCGCTCGAGGTGCCCTTCTACGACACCGACGCGGCCGTCGTGCGCGCTCACGGTCCGATCGAGCAGCTGTTCGCCGAGCACGGCGAGGCCCACTTCCGCGCGCTGGAGCGCGCGGCGGTGGAGGAGGGCCTCGCCGCCGGCGGCGTCGTCTCGCTCGGCGGGGGCGCGGTGCTCGACCCGGCGACGCGCGCGGATCTCGCCTGCCACCGCGTCGTGCTCCTGACGGTGGCCCCGCGGGTCGTGGCGATCCGCGTGCGCGGCTCGAACCGCCCGCTGCTCGAGGGCGGCGAGGACACGCTGACACGGTGGAGCAGAATCTACGAGGAGCGCCGGCCGATCTACGAGGAGCTGGCCGACGCGACGTTCGACACTTCGAACGGGCCGCTCCAGAACGTCGTCGAGAAGATCGTGGCATGGGTGCACGACGAGCCGGCGGAGCCCGCCGAGGACCGAGGAGAAGCATGAGCGACGCGACGACGATCACGGTGAGCGGGGACGCGGCTTACGACATCACCGTCGGGCGCGGCATCCTGTCGGCACTCGGCGAGGCGCTCCCGCCTGCCGCCCGCAAGGTGCTCGTGATCCACCCGCCGACGCTCGCGGCGCAGGCCGAGGCCCTGCGCGACGCGCTCAAGGGCGACCGCGAGGTGCTGCTGGCCGAGATCCCCGACGCGGAGGCAGGCAAGCGCATCGAGGTGGCCGCTTTCTGCTGGCAGGTCATGGGCAAGGCCGACTTCACCCGGACCGATGTCGTGGTCGGGTTCGGCGGCGGCGCGGTCACCGACCTCGCCGGCTTCGTGGCGGCCACGTGGCTCCGCGGGGTCGAGGTCGTGCAGGTGCCGACGACCGTGCTCGGCATGGTCGACGCCGCCGTCGGCGGCAAGACGGGCGTCAACACGGCGGAGGGCAAGAACCTGGTGGGCGCCTTCTGGGCGCCGCGCGCCGTGCTGTGCGACCTCGACCTGCTCGACTCGCTCTCGCGCAACGAGCGCGTCGCCGGCTTCGCCGAGGTCGTCAAGGCCGGTTTCATCTGGGCGCCCGAGATCCTCGAGCTCGTCGAGGCCGACCCCGAGACGGCCACCGATCCGCGCAGCGACGCCTTCCGCCGCTCGATCGAGCTCGCCATCGACATGAAGGCCAAGGTCGTGGGGGAGGACCTCCGCGAAGCGGGGCTGCGCGAGATCCTCAACTACGGGCACACCCTCGGCCACGCCATCGAGCACGCCGAGCGCTACCGCTGGCGGCACGGCGCCGCGATCTCGGTGGGCATGGTGTTCGCCGCCGAGCTCTCGCGACTCGCAGGACGGCTTCCGGATGCCGCTGCCCAGCGTCACCGCGAGATCCTCGACTCCCTCGGCCTGCCGACGACCTACCGGCCGGGCGGGTGGCCGCAGCTGCTGGCGACGATGCAGCGCGACAAGAAGAGCCGCGGCGGGATGCTCCGCTTCATCGTGCTCGACGACATCGCCAAGCCCACGGTGCTGCAGGCTCCCGACGAGTCGCTGCTCTTCGCCGCGTACCAGGAGGTCGCCGGCTGACGCCGGGCGAAATCACCCGCGGAGTGCGACGGACCTTCCGGCAGGATGAGGGCTGGCCGGCGGCACCTCGCCCCGGCCAGGCATCCAGAGGAGGCCGTCGATGGCCGACGCATCCACGAAGCCCGCGCGCGGCGGCGCCGTTCTCGGCACGCTGATCCTCGTCGCTGCGGTGGCGAACCTCCCGCTCGCCGTGGCCAACGTCGCTCTGCCCGACATCGGCGTCGCCTTCGACGCCTCGCAGACACAGCTGAACCTCGTGGCCATCGGCTATTCGCTCGGCCTCGCGGCGTCGGTGCTGTGGCTGGGGGCGGTCGGCGACCGCTACGGGCGACGGCGGATGCTGCTGATCGGCGTGCTGCTGTCGCTCCCGGCGGGCCTCGTGGCGGCGTTCGCCCCGTCGATCGAGATCCTCATCGCCGCACGCATCGTGGGCGGCGTCGCAGCCGGCATGGCATACCCGACGACCCTCGCGCTGATCACGGCGCTGTGGTCGGGTCCGGCCCGGACGAAGTCGATCGCGCTGTGGTCGGCCACGGGCGGCGCGATCTCGGCGCTCGGCCCGCTCACCTCCGGACTGCTGCTCGAGAACCTCTGGTGGGGATCGGTGTTCCTCGTCACCGTCCCGCTCATCGTGGTGGCCGTCCCGCTGACGCTGAAGTTCATCCCCGCGCACGTCAACGAGGCGACCGAGCCCGTCGACAACCTCGGCGGCCTGCTGTCCGTCGTGCTCGTGGGCGCTCTCATCGTGGCGATCAACTTCGCGACCGTGCCCGATTCGACCGTGCTCGTCCTGAGCCTCGCCGGCCTCACCGTCGTCACCCTCATCGCCTTCCTCTGGCGGCAGCGTCGGGCGAAGAATCCGCTGTACGACCTCGAGGTCGCCAAGCGCCCGATCTTCTGGGTCGCCGCGGTCGCGGGCATCATCGTCTTCGGCTCTCTCATGGGGGCGATGTTCATCGGGCAGCAGTTCCTGCAGAACGTCCTCGGCTACTCCACGGTGCAATCCGGCGCGGCCATCCTCCCCGCCGCGATCTTCATGGTGCTGCTCGCGCCGCGCTCGGCGAAGCTGGTCGAGAGCAGGGGAGCCCGGTTCACGATGCTCCTCGGGTACATCCCGGTGCTCCTCGGCTTCGTGACGATGCTGATCCTGTGGCGCGAGGGCTCGAGCTACTGGGCCGTCGCGCTCGGGTATGCACTCGTGGGCGCGGGCGTGGGCCTCGCCGGCACGCCCGCGTCGCGCTCGCTCGCCGGAGCGGTCCCCGTGCGCCGGGCGGGTATGGCCTCGGGCACGGCCGACCTCCAGCGCGATCTCGGCGGCGCGATCATGCAGTCGATCCTCGGGACGCTGCTCACGGCCGGCTACGCCGCGGCGATGGTCTCGCAGATCGGCAGCTCGGCGGATGCGTCGAAGGTCACCTCGAGCATGCAGAGCCAGCTCACCAAGTCCTTCGCGAGCGCGGAGACGGCGGCGAAGCAGTACCCGCAGTACGCCGACGCCATCACCCAGGCCGCCAAGGAGTCGTTCCTCAGCGGCCAGGACTGGGCGTACCTCGCGGGCATCATCGCCGTGCTGATCGGCGCGGCCATCGTCTTCTGGAAGTTCCCGAAGGCGGCCCGCGAGCGCGAGCTGCTCGCCCAGTACCACGCGGAGGACAACGCGGAGCAGGGCGCCGACCAGCGCTGATAGCGTGGCCGCGTGACCGCGCCCCACCGCCTGCTCCTCGTCAACGGCCCGAACCTCAATCTGCTCGGCACCCGCGAGCCGGAGGTCTACGGCACGGAGACGCTCGCGGATGTGGAGGCGCTGGCGACGGCCACCGCCGCGGCGCGCGGGTTCGAGGTGCGCGCGGTGCAGAGCAATCACGAGGGCGTCCTCCTCGACGCGATCCACGACGCCCGCGAGGACTGCGCCGGGATCGTCATCAACCCCGGGGGCCTCACGCACACCTCGGTGGTCCTGCGCGATGCTCTCTCGGGCGTCTCGCTGCCCGTCGCCGAGGTGCACATCTCCGACATCCGCGCGCGTGAGGAGTTCCGTCACCACTCCTACGTCGCCGACGTCGCCATCGTGCACGTCGTGGGCGAGGGGGTGCGCGGCTACGCCACCGCCGTCGAGCGCCTGATCGCCGTGATCACGGGGCAGACGGACTGATGAGCGGATGCCGCGTCGAGGGGTCTCGCCGCGGCATCCCGTAGAATGCACTGTCGGGCCGCGATCGGCCATTTCTCCTCACGAACGGAACCTCCATCCCCATGGCATCCACCGCAGACATCAAGAACGGCGTCGTCCTGAACATCGACGGGCAGCTCTGGAGCGTCGTGGAGTTCCAGCACGTGAAGCCCGGCAAGGGTGGCGCGTTCGTCCGCACGAAGCTCAAGAACGTCCTGTCCGGCAAAGTCGTCGACAAGACCTTCAACGCCGGCGCGAAGATCGAGACCGAGAACGTCGACCGCCGCGACTTCACCTACCTCTACAACGACGGCGAGGGCTTCGTCTTCATGGATGTCGCCGACTACGACCAGATCACCGTGGGCGCCGCCACGGTCGGCGACGCCGCGAACTACCTGCTCGAGAACCAGCAGGTGCAGATCGCGCTCAACAACGGCAACCCGCTCTACATCGAGCTCCCCGCCTCGGTCGTGCTCGAGATCACCTACACCGAGCCGGGCCTGCAGGGCGACCGCTCGTCGGCCGGCACCAAGCCCGCCACCGTCGAGACCGGCTACGAGATCCAGGTGCCGCTGTTCGTCGAGGCGGGCACCAAGGTCAAGGTCGACACGCGCACCGGGGACTACCTCGGCCGCGTCAGCTGACCGTTGAGCGCCCGGAGCAAGGCGCGCAAGCGCGCCCTCGACATCCTCTTCCAGGCCGACGTGCGCGGCGAGGAACTGCCCTCGATGCTCGCCGTCGAGGCGAAGCGCGCGGCGAACGAGCCCGCGCGGGAGTCGTCCTGGCTGTACGCGCGTGAGATCGTCGACGGCGTGATCGACAACCGCGACGCCATCGACGAGCAGATCACGACCTTCGCGAAGGACTGGTCGCTCGCCCGCATGCCGGCGGTCGACCGCGCCGTGCTGCGCATCGGCGTGTGGGAGATCCTCTACAACGACGAGGTGCCCGCCGCCGTCGCGATCGACGAGGCCGTCGAGCTCGCGAAGGAGTTCTCCACCGACGACTCCGGGTCGTTCGTGCACGGCGTGCTGGGGCGCATCGCGCGCTCCTCCTGATCATCCGGCGACGCATCGTGCTCTCGGGCACGGTGCGTCGCCTTTTGCACGGCCGGGTCTGCGGACGTGCCGATACCCCTCTCGTAGACTTGTCGAGGAAGGAGCCAGCATGCGCATCACGGGCCTCGGTCACGCCGGAATGTTCATCGAGACGGCGGGAGGAAGCATCCTCTGCGACCCGGTGATCGGACCCACCTTCTTCGGATCGTGGTTCCCCTTCCCCGACAACCGGGCGCTCGACTGGGCGAAGTACGGCAACGCCGACTTCCTGTACATCTCGCACCGCCACCGCGACCACTTCGACCCGGCGCTCATGGAGCGCCACGTGCCGAAGAGCGTCAGGGTGCTCCTGCCCGACTACCCGACGGACGAGCTCGAGCAGGATCTGCGGAAGCTCGGCTACGACAACATCGTCTATACACAGGCCGGCGTGCCGCTCGAGTTCGGCCCCTTGAAGCTCATGGTCACGCCGCTCCGGGCGCCCAGCGACGGCCCCATCGGCGACTCATCGCTGTCGGTCGACGACGGCACCGCCAGCATCCTCAACCAGAACGACTCGCACCCGCTCGATCTCGAGAAGCTGATGTCGTTCTCGAAACCCGAGGCGTACTTCACGCAGGTCTCGGGCGCCATCTGGTGGCCGATGGTCTACGACCTGCCCCAGGACTCCAAGCAGAACTTCGCCAAGCTCAAGCGCGACGCGCAGAACAAGCGGGCGATGTACTACATCGAGAAGGTCGATGCGGAGCACGTCTTCCCGATGGCCGGCCCACCGATGTTCTTGCGGGAGGAGCTCTTCAAGTACAACGGCTGGGGCCTCGACGACGACGCGATCTTCACCGATCAGCGCCAGTTCCTCACCCACATGGCCGAGATGCGTCCCGACCAGAAGGGCTACGAGTTCGTGCCGGGCACGGTCGTGGAGCTGTCGGGCGGAGAGATCTCCGTGACGCAGACCCTCTACACCGCGGCCGAGATCGACCGGATCTTCGACGACAAGTGGGCCTACCTCGCTGAGCAGCGCGATTCACGCCAGGACGAGATCCGCGCCGAGGAGGCCACGCGCGCCGCCGTGCTGCCGCCCGACGAGATGCTCGCGGCCATCAAGGAGTGGTGGGAGCCGCTGCTGCGCCGCGCGCGGACGATCCGCAACGGTGTCGGAGGCGTCGTGCGGTTCCGCATCGGCGAGCTCGACATGGTCGTCGACTTCCCCAAGGCGAAGGTGCGCGAGTACGCGGGGGAGGAGTGCATCTACTGGTACACGATCCCCGCCGACCTCGTCTCGACGAACATCGCAGACCACGAGATCGACTGGTCGAACTCGATCTTCCTGTCGATGCAGTTCGAGGTGGGGCGCAGCGGCAAGTTCAACGAGTTCCTCACGACGTTCCTCAAGTGCCTGTCGCGCGACCGCATCGAATACGTCGAGAACTGGTACGCCGAGCAGACCGACCAGACCGAGGACGCCCGGCTGGGGGACTGGATTGTGCAGCGCCGCTGCCCGCACCTGCGCGCGGATCTGACCAAGACCGGCAAGATCGAGGACGGCGTGCTGACGTGCTCGCTCCACGACTGGAAGTGGGACCTCGCGTCGGGGCGGTGCCTCACGAGCCAGGGGCACCCGATCCGCGCCAGCCTCGTCGAGGCCGACGCCGACAGCGACGCCGAGGCGCCTGCGGCCTGACAGCCGTCACACCGGGGTGAGCCCCAGGTTGCGCGCCCCCACGGATCGCGCCGCTGCGTGCCGGACCTCTTCGTACCAGTTGAAGAACGGGCGCCGCTCGCCCAGGATGCGGTCGCGCACCGCGGCGCACAGGTCGACGAACGGGCGCTCGTCCCACGCGCCCGCCAGTTCGGCGAGCCGGCGATCCGCGAGCGATCCGAGCGCGAACCTCCGCGCGAAGCCATAGGTCATCGGCACGACGGTGCCGTCGGTCTCGATGACGAGGGGGGAGAGCCAGTCTCCGAGTCGTCCACGCGGGGCGCTCGGTGCGGGCATCGCGAGCGCCGCGATGTCGGCTGCGCGGGCCACGTCGACGTGCACCTTCACTCCGTCCTGCATGGCCGACTGCATGAGCCCCTCGAACATCGCGAAGCCGAGCTCCTTCTCGTCGGGCACCGCGCCCGCGAGGTTGTGCCGGGCCGCGCCCACCGGCTCGAGCGGATGGACCTGCACCAGTGCCGCCCCGAAACGGGCCGCGAGGGCCACGACGAACTCCACCTCGTCGACATTCGACTGCGTGAGCGTCGTGATGAAGCCGAACGGGATGCCCGAGCGCGCCACGTGGGGGAGGCGGCTCTGGAGCTTCGCGAAGGCACCCGCGCTGTTGCGCATCACGTCGTGCGTCTCGGGACGGCCGTCGACCGAGATCGCCATCACGTCCACGCGACCGGCGAGCTCGCCGAGCCGCCGCTCCGACAGGAGCAGGCCGTTGGTCGTGACCGTCGTGCGCATGCCGAGGGCGCGCGCGTGGTCGAGGAGCTCGAGGAGCGGGCGGTAGAGCAGCGGCTCTCCGCCCGACACGCTGAGCACGCTGTATCCGAGGGCGACGGCATCGTCGAGCGCCCCCGCGAGCTGCTCGATCGGCGTCGTGGCGTCGACACGCGGGCCCGACGACGAGTAGCAGTGCAGGCACGTCAGATTGCAGCGCCGTGTCGGGTGCACCTGCACGATGCCCCGGTCCGCTGTCAGTCGCATGATGACCGCCGCCCTCGGGTGCTCAGCGCTGGCCGACGACGATCTCGACGTTGAAGATCTCCGGCCAGGGAATCCCCTTCGGGAAGAGCCGGATCTGCGAAAGCGGGACCTCCTTGAGCGTGCCCAGCATCCGCACCACGGCCTTCGCGGCCTCGTCCTCGCCGCTGACGGAGAACCCGGCGCGGAGGTAGTCCGGATGCACGATGCCCTTGATGAACACGTCGTGGATGTCGAACGGCTCGAGCGAGTCCGACAGGCGGCTCACGAGCTCGTCGCCGAACTCCATGCCGCGGTTCTTGTATGCGTCGATCAGTCGCGCCGATCCACGCTCGGATGAATACTCCATGCCCTGCACCTTTCCCCGTGTGATGCCCCGAGGGGCCTTGCCGCTATCGAGGGGACCGGTCGGAGCCCTGATACGCCCCGTCATCAGGAACCGGCGGAGCAGCGCCGCTGGTAGGCTGTCGGGGAACCACAGCAACCTTTAACCCCGTCCTGTGAGGCGGAGAAGGGAGCGGCGGATGAGCACACGCACCGTGCTGCACCAGGCCGACATCGCCCGGGCCCTGACTCGGATCTCGCACGAGATCCTCGAGTCCAACAGGGGCCCCGAGAATCTGGTCCTCCTGGGCATTCCCACTCGAGGCGTGACCCTCGCCCACCGGATCGCCGCGCTCGTCGAGGAGTTCGGCGGCGCGCCCGTGCCCGTCGGCGCGCTCGACGTCACGATGTACCGCGACGACCTCCACCGCAACCCGACGCGGGCGCCGCAGCCGACGCAGATCCCGCCCGGCGGGATCGACGGACGCGTCGTCGTGCTCGTCGACGACGTGCTCTTCTCCGGCCGCAGCATCCGCGCCGCCCTCGACGCCCTCCAGGACATCGGGCGCCCCACCGCCGTGCGGCTCGCGACCCTCGTCGACCGCGGCCACCGCGAACTGCCCATCCGCCCCGACTTCGTCGGCAAGAACCTGCCCAGCTCCCGCGAGGAGCGGGTGAACGTGCGCCTGGCCGAGACCGACGGGCGCGAGGAGGTGACGATCGAGTCATGAGGCACCTGCTCGACACGAAGACGCTGTCCCGCGCGGACGCGCTGCGCATCCTCGACGTCGCCGAGGACATGGCGGCCACCCAGCAGCGCGAGGTCAAGAAGCTCCCGACGCTCCGCGGCAAGACCGTCGTGAACCTGTTCTTCGAGGACTCGACCCGCACCCGCATCTCGTTCGAAGCCGCGGCGAAGCGGCTGAGCGCCGACGTCATCAACTTCTCCGCCAAGGGCTCCAGCGTGTCGAAGGGGGAGTCGCTGCAGGACACCGCGCAGACCCTCCAGGCGATGGGCGCCGACGCCGTGGTCATCCGTCACGGGGCCTCCGGCGCGCCGCGCACGCTCGCGACCAGCGGCTGGATCACGGCCGGCGTCGTCAACGCCGGCGACGGCACGCACGAGCATCCGACCCAGGCGCTGCTCGACGCGTACACGATCCGCAAGCGCCGGTTCGGCGGCGACAGCCGCGGCCGCGACCTCGCAGGCGTGAAGGTCACTGTCGTGGGGGACATCCTGCACTCGCGCGTGGCGCGGTCGAACGTGTGGCTGCTGGACACCCTCGGCGCGGACGTCACGCTCGTGGCCCCGCCCACCCTGGTGCCGCAGGACGTCTCGGCCTGGCCGGCGCGCGTCGTGTACGACCTCGATGAGGCCATCGCCGACGGGCCCGACGCCCTCATGATGCTCCGCATCCAGCTCGAGCGCATGAACGCCGCCTATTTCCCCACTGAACGGGAGTATTCCCGACGCTGGGGCCTCGACGCGCGACGGCTGGACGCCCTCGGTGCCGATAGCATTGTCATGCACCCCGGACCGATGAACCGGGGTCTCGAGATCTCCGCAGAAGCCGCGGACTCGCCGCGCTCGACCGTCCTCGAGCAGGTGACCAACGGCGTCTCGGTGCGCATGGCGGCGCTCTACCTGCTTCTGGCGGGTGCGGAGGCCGGCGACGATCCCCGAACGGGCGCAGAGAAGGAGACCACACGATGAGCGTGTCCCGTCACGCCGCGAGCGGCGGCCCGACGACCGAGACCCTGCTGTTCCGCGGGGCGCTGGTCGAAGGGTCCGGCGCTGCCGACATCCTCGTCGCCGACGGGGTCATCGCCGAGATCGGCTCGGGAGTGAGCCGCGCCGGCGCGACGGTCATCGACGTCGACGGCCTCATCGCACTGCCCGGCCTGGTCGATCTGCACACGCACCTGCGCGAGCCCGGGTACGAGGCATCCGAGACCATCCTCACCGGCTCGCGCGCCGCAGCCGCGGGCGGCTACACCGCCGTCTTCGCGATGCCCAACACGTCGCCCGTCGCCGACACCGCGGGCGTCGTCGATCAGGAGCTCGCACTGGGCGAGGCCGCCGGCTTCGTGACGGTGCAGCCCATCGGCGCGGTCACGGTCGGCCAGAAGGGCGAGCGCCTGGCCGAGCTCGGCGCGATGGCCGACTCGCGTGCCCGGGTCCGGGTCTTCAGCGACGACGGCTTCTGCGTGTGGGATCCGCTGATCATGCGGCGCGCGCTCGAGTACGTCAAGGCGTTCGACGGCGTGATCGCCCAGCACGCGCAGGACCCGCGCCTCACCGAAGGCGCCCAGATGAACGAGGGCGCCGTATCGGCCGAACTCGGGCTGGCGGGCTGGCCGGCCGTCGCCGAGGAGTCGATCATCGCGCGCGACGTGCTGCTGGCCGAGCACGTCGGCTCACGCCTGCACGTGTGCCACCTCTCCACCGCGGGCTCGGTCGACATCATCCGCTGGGCGAAGCGCCGCGGCGTCGACGTCACCGCCGAGGTCACCCCGCACCACCTCCTCCTGACGGATGAGCTCGTGCGCGACTACGACGCGCGGTTCAAGGTCAATCCGCCGCTGCGTCGCGAAGAAGACGTGCTGGCCGTGCGCGAGGGCCTCGCCGACGGCACGATCGACATCGTCGCGACCGATCACGCCCCGCACCCCGCCGAGGCCAAGGCGTGCGAGTGGCACGCCGCCGCGAACGGCATGGTGGGGCTCGAGAGCGCCCTGCGCGTCGTTCACCAGGCGATGGTCGACACGGGTCTGCTGACATGGGGCGACGTGGCCAGGGTGATGTCGCGCGAACCGGCGCGCATCGGCCGTCTCGGCGGCCACGGCACGCCGCTCACCGCGGGGCAGCCGGCCTCGGTCGCGTTCTACGATGCGGCACCCCTGCGCACGTTCTCGACCGCCGACCTGCGGGGTCGCAGCGTGAACTCGCCCTATCTGGGTCGCGAGCTTCCCGGCGAGGTGCGGTGGACGCTGCACGGCGGCGTCGCCACGGTCGCCGACGGCGAAGTCCTCGACGCACCCGGAGCGCGCGCATGACCCAGCAGGCGGCCATCACCATCATGATCGTCGCTGCGCTCTCCCTCATCGCGCTGGGCGTGTGGGCGTGGGCGAGGCGCTCCCGTCGGGATCGCGGAATCCAGGCACCGGTCGGCGAGGCACCCGCGGGCGCGACGACGACCGCCGTCTTCCCGGTGCTGTACGTCGCGACGACCCGCGGGGGCGAGCCGCTCGAGCGCCTCGCGATCCGCGGCCTCGCGTACCGCTCGCGCGCCGACCTCACCGTGACCGATGCGGGACTCGCGCTCGACCTGACCGGTCAGCCGCGCGTCTTCCTGGCATCCGCGCGCATCGCCGACGTCGACCAGTCGACGGTGACCATCGACCGGGTCGTCGAGCGCGACGGCCTCGTGCGCCTCTCGTGGCGCCTCGACGACGGCACCGTCGTCGACACCTATCTCCGCCCGCAGGAGGCGTCGGCGCGCGCTGTCGCCGACGCGGTCTCGGGCCTGCTCACCCCCACCCAGACGGGAACCGACGCATGACCTCCCTGTTCCAGTCCGATCCCGCCGTCCTCGTCCTCGAGGACGGCACCCGCCACGTCGGGCGCGCGTACGGCGCACTCGGCACGACCCTCGGCGAAGTCGTCTTCGCGACCGGCATGACCGGTTACCAGGAGACGCTCACCGACCCTTCATACGCGGGCCAGATCGTGCTCCAGACCGCGCCGCACATCGGCAACACGGGCATGAACGGGGAAGACCCCGAGTCCCGCCGCATCTGGGTGTCGGGCTACATCGTCCGCGATCCCTCCCGCGTCGTGTCGAACTGGCGTGCGGACGAGTCGCTCGACGACGCCCTCGTGAACGACGGCGTGATCGGCATCAGCGGCATCGACACCCGCGCCGTGACGCGTCACATCCGGTCGGCCGGCAGCATGCGGGGCGGCATCTTCTCGGGCGAGGCCGCCTCGCTCGACGCCGATCGACAGCTCGAGCTGGTCCGCGAGGCGCCGCAGATGGCCGGCCGGAACCTGTCGTCCCAGGTGTCGGTGTCCGCCGCCGAGGTCACCGCGGCGACGGGGGAGCGCATCGGCAATCTCGCCGTGCTCGACCTCGGCGTGAAGCAGGCGACCGTCGACAACCTCGCCGCGCGCGGATTCGACGTGCACGTGCTCCCGCAGGACGTCACGATCGACGACATCCGCGCCATCGACCCGGTCGCCGTCTTCTACTCCAACGGCCCCGGCGACCCCGCGGCATCCGGTGACCATGTCGAGCTCCTCCGGGGCGTGCTCGACGACGGGCTCCCGTTCTTCGGCATCTGCTTCGGCAACCAGCTCCTGGGCCGCGCGCTCGGCCTCGGCACGTTCAAGCTGCCGTTCGGCCATCGCGGCATCAATCAGCCGGTGCTCGACAAGGCGACCGGCCGCGTCGAGATCACCGCGCACAACCACGGCTTCGCGGTCGATGCGCCCATCGAGGGGTCGTTCGACAGCCCGAGCGGCTACGGCAAGGTCGAGGTCAGCCACGTCGGCCTCAACGACAACGTGGTCGAGGGCCTGCGCGCCCTCGACATCCCGGCGTTCTCGGTGCAGTACCACCCCGAGGCGGCCGCCGGGCCCCACGACGCCAACTACCTGTTCGACCGCTTCCGCGACCTGGTCGTCGCGAACCTGGAGACCAAGAAGAATGCCTAAGCGCGACGACATCAACTCGGTCCTCGTCATCGGGTCCGGCCCGATCGTGATCGGCCAGGCGTGCGAGTTCGACTACTCGGGCACGCAGGCCTGCCGCGTGCTCCGCGAGGAGGGCGTGCGCGTCATCCTCGTCAACTCCAACCCGGCCACGATCATGACCGACCCGGACTTCGCGGACGCGACCTACATCGAGCCGATCAACTGGCGCGTGATCGAGACGATCATCGCCAAGGAGAAGCCCGAAGCGATCCTCCCGACCCTCGGCGGTCAGACGGCGCTCAACGCCGCGATCGACCTGCACAAGAACGGCATCCTCGAGAGGTACGACGTCGAGCTCATCGGCGCCGACTTCGAGGCGATCAACAAGGGCGAGGACCGCCAGATCTTCAAGCAGCTGGTGCTGGATGCCGGCGCCGACGTCGCGGCATCCGTCATCTGCCACTCGATGGACGAACTGCTGGCGGGCGCCGAGAAGCTGGGCTACCCGCTCGTCGTGCGTCCTTCCTTCACCATGGGCGGACTCGGATCGGGGTTCGCATACGACGAGGCGGACCTCCGTCGCATCGGCGGCGCGGGCCTGCACGACTCGCCCACGAGCGAGGTTCTGCTCGAGGAGTCGATCCTCGGCTGGAAGGAGTACGAGCTCGAACTCATGCGCGACACGGCCGACAACACCGTCGTCGTGTGCTCGATCGAGAACGTCGACCCCGTCGGCGTCCACACGGGCGACTCCATCACCGTCGCCCCGGCCCTCACGCTCACCGACCGCGAGTACCAGCGGCTCCGCGACATCGGCATCGACATCATCCGCGCGGTGGGCGTCGACACGGGCGGCTGCAACATCCAGTTCGCCGTCGACCCTGCCACCGGGCGCATCATCGTCATCGAGATGAACCCCCGCGTGTCGCGCTCGTCGGCCCTGGCGTCGAAGGCGACCGGCTTCCCGATCGCGAAGATCGCCGCCAAGCTCGCGATCGGCTACCGCCTCGACGAGATCCCGAACGACATCACGAAGGTCACGCCGGCGAGCTTCGAGCCGACGCTCGACTACGTCGTCGTCAAGGTGCCCCGCTTCAACTTCGAGAAGTTCCCCGCGGCCGACACCACTCTCACCACGACCATGAAGTCGGTCGGCGAGGCGATGGCGATCGGCCGCAACTACGCCACCGCGCTGCAGAAGGCGCTGCGCTCGCTCGAGAAGCGCGGCTCGAGCTTCCACTGGGGCGACGAGTCCCGCTCGGCGGAGCAGCTGCTCGAGGTCGCGAAAACCCCGACCGACGGCCGCATCGTCGTGCTGCAGCAGGCGCTGCGCAAGGGCGCGAGCGTCGAGCAGGCCTTCGAGGCGACCAAGATCGACCCCTGGTTCCTCGACCAGATCGTCCTGATCAACGAGGTCGCCGACTTCGTGGCGAAGGCGCAGGAACTGGATGCCGGGACCCTGCGCGTCGCGAAGGAGCACGGCTTCAGCGACGCCCAGATCGCGCAGCTGCGCGGCGACAGCGAGCCGTCGGTGCGCGGCATCCGTCACGCTCTCGGTCTGCGTCCGGTCTACAAGACCGTCGACACCTGCGCGGGGGAGTTCCCCGCACTGACTCCGTACCACTACTCGAGCTACGACTTCGAGACCGAGGTCACGCCCTCGGAGCGCACGAAGGTCGTCATCATCGGGTCGGGCCCCAACCGCATCGGCCAGGGCGTCGAGTTCGACTACTCGTGCGTGCACGCGTCGTTCGCCCTCGCCGACGCCGGCTACGAGACGGTGATGGTCAACTGCAACCCCGAGACCGTGTCGACCGACTACGACACGTCCGACCGTCTGTACTTCGAGCCGCTCACGCTCGAAGACGTGCTCGAGGTGCTGCACGCCGAATCGCGTTCGGGCAGGATCCTCGGCGTGATCTGCCAGCTCGGCGGCCAGACCCCACTGGGTCTCGCGAAGGGCATCGAAGAGGCCGGGTACACGATCCTCGGCACGAAGCCCGCCGCCATCGACCTGGCAGAGGAGCGCGAACTGTTCTCGCGCCTGCTCGACGACGCGGGCCTCGTCGCACCGCGCAACGGCACGGCGATCGACGTCGAGGGCGCCGTCGCGGTGGCCGAGGAGATCGGCTACCCGGTCCTCGTGCGCCCGAGCTTCGTGCTCGGCGGCCGCGGCATGGAGATCGTGTACTCGACCGAGGCCCTGCGCGACTACTTCGTGCGCGTCGCGGGCGAGGCGATCATCGGCCCGGGCCTCCCGCTGCTGGTCGACCGCTTCCTCGACGACGCGATCGAGCTCGACGTCGACGCCCTGTACGACGGCGACGAGCTGTACATCGGCGGCGTGATGGAGCACCTCGAGGAGGCGGGCATCCACTCCGGCGACTCGAGCTGCACGCTGCCTCCCGTGAGCCTCGGCCGCACCGACATCGACCGTGTCCGGGTCGCGACGCAGGCGATCGCCGAGGGCGTGGGCGTGCGGGGCCTCCTCAACGTGCAGTTCGCCATCTCGGCCGGAGTGCTCTACGTCATCGAGGCGAACCCGCGTGCGAGCCGCACCGTTCCGTTCGTGTCGAAGGCGCTCGGCATCCCGCTCGCCAAGGCCGCGTCGCGCATCATGGCCGGTGCGACCATCGCCGAGCTCAAGGCCGAGGGGCTGCTCCCCGAGCAGGACGGCTCACGCGTGCCGCTCGACGCGCCGGTCGCCGTCAAGGAGGCCGTGCTGCCCTTCAAGCGCTTCCGCACCGCCGACGGTCAGACGGTCGACTCGGTCCTCGGCCCGGAGATGCGCTCCACGGGCGAGGTCATGGGGATCGACCGCGACTTCCCGACCGCGTTCGCCAAGTCGCAGGAGGCCGCCTACGGCGGCATGCCGCTCGAGGGCACGGTCTTCATCTCGGTCGCCGACAGCGACAAGCGCGCCGTGATCCTGCCCGCCCACCGCCTGCAGGAGCTCGGCTTCGATCTCGTCGCGACGGAGGGAACCGCCGAGATCCTCTCGCGCAACGGCATCGACGTGCGCGTGGTCGGCAAGTTCTCCGAGACCCAGGAGACCGGGGCGACGAACATCGTCGACCTCATCAACGCGGGCGAGATCGACATCGTGGTCAACACCCCGTCGGGCGGCAGCGCCCGCGCGGACGGCTACGAGATCCGGGCGGCGGCCGTCGCCGGCGACAAGGCGCTCTTCACGACCATGGCCGTGCTCGGCGCCGCCGTGAGCGCGCTGCCCGTCCTGCGCGAGGGCTTCGACGTCAAGAGCCTCCAGGAGTACGCGGCCGACCGGGCGGTGGGCGCGTGACCTCGTTCGGCTCGCGCCTGCGGGCGGCGCTCGACGCCCGCGGCCCCCTCTGCGTGGGCATCGATCCCCACGGCTCGCTCCTCGAGGAGTGGGGACTGGATGCCTCGGCCGCCGGTGCTCGCGAGTTCGGCCTTCGCGTGGTCGACGCCGCCGCGGGAAGGGTCGGCGTCGTCAAACCCCAGGTCGCGTTCTTCGAGCGGTTCGGATCCGCGGGCTTCGCGGCCCTCGAGGACGTCCTCGTCGCGGCGCGCGAGGCGGGTCTCGTCGTGATCGCCGACGCCAAGCGCGGAGACATCGGCTCGACGATGGACGGCTACGCCGAGGCGTGGCTCACCCCGGGGTCGCCGCTCGAGGCGGACGCCGTCACCCTCAGCCCCTACCTCGGCGCCGAGTCGCTGCGGGCGACGCTGGCCACAGCGGTCCGCCACGGCAAGGGCGCGTTCGTCCTCGCCGCCACCAGCAACCCGGAGGCCTTCGCCCTTCAGAGCGCGCAGGTGGTCGACGTCGAGGCGGCCGACGGCCAGACCGTCGCCGGCCGCGTCGCGCGCGACATCGCGTGGGTGAACGGCTCGGCCGCCTTCTCGGGCGAGCTCGGGCCCATCGGTCTCGTCGTGGGCGCCACCGTCGACCGCGAGGCGGTCGGTCTCGACGACGACGCGCTGCGCGGCGCTCCGATCCTCGCGCCCGGCTTCGGTGCGCAGGGCGCTCAGCCGGCTGATCTTCCGTCGCTCTTCGGCGGTGTGGCGGCGAACGTCGTCGCCTCCGAGAGCCGCTCGATCCTCTCGGCGGGTCCCGGCGGGGTGGCGGCGCGCATCGCCGAACGGTCGGCGCTCTACGCGAAGAGTGCCGATGTCTGACGCGCGCAGGCCCCCCGAGGTCGACCGGGTCGCGGCATCCCGTCGCGCCGTCGCCGCACGCCGTGAGCGCGCCGCCCTCAAGAAGGACGTCGCGATGCGGGTCATCACTCCCCAGGAGCTGCTGCGACGTGCTCTCGCCGAGCCCGAGTCGGCCGCCGGCGCCATGCGGGTCACGGAGTTCCTCACATCGATCCCCGCGATCGGCGAGGGCAAGCGCGATCGCATCCTCCAGGACCTCGAGATCTCGCCCGTCAAGCGCCTCGGCGGTCTCGGCACGCGTCAGCGCGCGTCGCTGCGCCGCTTCCTCGACGACCGATGGCCGGAGCTCGCGCCGCGGGGCGGCCGGAGCCGGCTCGTCGTGCTGGCGGGCCCCACGGCCGTGGGCAAGGGGACGGTGGCCGCGCACATCAAGGAGCACCACCCTGAGATCCACCTCTCGGTGTCGGCGACCACGCGCGCTCCGCGGCCGGGTGAGATCGACGGCGAGCATTACTTCTTCGTCGACGACGCCGAGTTCGACCGTCTCGTCGCGGACGGCGAGCTCCTCGAGCACGCGACCGTCCACAACGCGTACCGGTACGGAACGCCGCGCAAGCCCATCGAGCGGGTCCTGGCCGACGGCCGCACCGCCCTTCTCGAGATCGACCTCCAGGGTGCTCGCCAGGTGCGGGCCGCGGATCCTTCCGCGACGCTCGTCTTCCTCCTGCCGCCGAGCTGGGACGAGCTCGTGCAGCGGCTGGTCGGCCGCGGCACCGAAGGCGACGAGGAGCGCAGCCGCCGGCTGCGCACCGCCAAGACCGAGCTCGCGTCGCAGGGCGAGTTCGACTTCCGCGTCGTGAACGACGATGTCGCCCGCGCCGCCGACGAGGTGGCGGGCCTTGCGCGCTGATCGGCGCCCGCTGAAGTAGAATGACAGGATGCCTCGGCATGTCCGGGGCCCGCAGACCTCTCCACCGTCATCCGATCCAGGAGGATTCCCATGGCCGGAACGAACCAGGGCATCATCGAGCCCCCCATCGACAGCCTTCTCGAGAAGGTCGACTCCAAGTACCAGCTCGTGATCTTCGCGTCCAAGCGCGCGCGCCAGATCAACGACTACTACTCCGACCTGCACGAGGGCAACCTGTTCGACAACGTCGGACCCCTCGTCGATTCGACCGTCGAGGACAAGCCCCTCACGATCGCCATGCACGAGATCCACGAGGACAAGCTCCGCCTGCGTCCCGTCGAGTAGGCACGTTACGTCCTGATGCCCCCGGGGCGGCTCTGTCCGCCCACGGGGGCATACTGGTGCCGGCACACATCCGACCTGGAGCATCGATGACCGACCTTCGTCTGTTCACGTCCGAATCCGTCACCGAGGGGCATCCCGACAAGATCTGCGACCAGATCTCCGACAGCATCCTCGACGCCATCCTCGCCGCCGACCCCAAGGGCCGCGTGGCCGTCGAGACGCTCGTGACCACCGGTCTCGTCCACGTCGCCGGCGAGGTGTCGACCTCGGCGTACGTCGAGATCCCGGCGATCGTGCGCTCGGTCGTCAACCGCATCGGCTACACGTCGAGCGAGACCGGCTTCGACGGCGACTCGTGCGGCGTGAGCGTCTCGATCGGCGCGCAGTCGTCCGACATCGCGGCGGGTGTCGACAAGGCGTTCGAGCGCCGCGAGGACGGCTCGGAAGACCCGCACGACCTGCAGGGCGCCGGTGACCAGGGCATCATGTTCGGCTACGCGACCACCGAGACGCCGCAGCTCATGCCCATGGCGGCATGGACGGCCCACCGCATGGCGGAGCGACTCGCCGAGGTGCGCCGCTCCGGCGAGCTGCCGTTCCTTCGCCCCGACGGCAAGACCCAGGTGACGCTCGGGTACGACGGCCACACGCCGCGCACCGTCGAGTCGGTGGTGCTGTCCACGCAGCACCAGCCCGACATCTCGCAGAAGGCGCTGCGCGCCGCCGTGCGAGCCGAAGTCATCGACCCGGTGCTCGAGGCCACCGGGCTCGAGCTTCCCGACGTGAAGTTCTACATCAACCCCGCCGGCCCGTTCGTGACGGGTGGCCCGAAGGGCGACGCCGGGCTCACCGGCCGCAAGATCATCATCGACACGTACGGCGGAGCATCCCGTCACGGCGGTGGCGCCTTCAGTGGGAAGGACCCGTCGAAGGTCGACCGCTCGGCGGCGTATGCGATGCGCTGGGTGGCCAAGAATGCCGTTGCGGCAGGCCTGGCGGAGCGGCTCGAGGTGCAGGTGGCGTACGCCATCGGCAAGGCGAAGCCGGTCGGGCTGTACGTCGAGACCTTCGGCACCGGGCGCGTCTCCGACGAGGCGATCACGCGCGCGATCCTCGACGTGTTCGATCTCCGCCCCAAGGCCATCATCGACCAGCTCGACCTGCTGCGCCCGATCTACGCGAAGACGGCGGCCTACGGTCATTTCGGGCGCGAGCTGCCCGAGTTCACGTGGGAGCGCCCGGACCGCGCCGACGACCTGCGCGCCGCCGCCGGGCTGTGATGCCGGGCCGCGCCCCGCGCCGGGGGCGTGAGGCCGGCCCGTCCGCGCGCGGAGCGACGCGGTGACTGCGCGGCGCGTCGCGCGGGTGCTGATCGACTCTCCGCTGCCGCAGCTCGACCGGCTGTTCGACTACGCCATCCCGAGCGAGCTCGCCGAGCTCGCGGTACCCGGGGTCCGCGTGCGCGCACCGCTGCGCACCGCCGGGCGCATGGTCGACGGCTACCTCGTCGAACTGGGGGAGCCGGATGCCTCCGACCGGCCGCTCTCCGAACTCGACGCGGTCGTCTCACCGGTCCCCGTGCTGACGTCCGGGCTCTACGCGCTCGCACGGCGCTGCGCCGACCGGGCGGCGGGATCGGCGGGCGACATCCTGCGCCTCGCGATCCCGAAGCGCATGGTGCGGGCCGAGAAGGCCTGGCTCGCGGCCGGTCCACCCGAGACGCCGGCCGTCGCCGACGATGCGCGCGCGTGGGCCGAGTCCGTCCTCGCGCCGTACCCGGGGCTGGGCGAGGCGCTCGACCGCGCACAGCGTCTGGCCCTCGACGCACCCCCGTCGCCCGCGTCGCTCGAGGACGGCACCGCGGTCGGCGCGTGGGCGGCGCTCCTGGTCGCCGCGGCCGTACGCACGCTCGCCTCCGGCCGCAGTGCGATCCTCGTGGTGCCCGACCACCGCGACCGGGCCCAGCTCGAGGCGGTGCTCGCAGACCGCGTCCCCGCCGGAGCGGTCGTACGCGACGATGCGAAGCAGAGTTCGCCGTTGCGCTACGCCGCCTTCCTGCGCACGCTCTCCGACGCGCCGTGCATCGTCATCGGAAACCGCTCCGCGGTCTACGCGCCCGTGCACGCTCTCGGGCTCGTCGCCCTGTGGGACGACGGCGATCCGCTGCTCTCGGAGCCGCTGAGCCCGGGCGTCCACGCGCGCGATGCCGCGCTGCTCCGCCAGGAGCTCGACGGCGGCGCCCTGGTGTTCGCGGGGCATACGCGCACGACCGATGTGGAGAGGCTCGTCGCCGTCGGCTACGTGCGAGGACTTCCGGCGGCTCGGCGCCCGAGCCCGCGGGTCGTGCTGAGTGCGACGCGCGAGGGGGAGTCGCGCGGGTCGCGCGTGCCGTCCGCCGCCTTCGCCGCGGCGCGCGAGGCGCTGGCGCACGGCCCCGTCCTCGTGCAGGTCGCCCGCCCCGGCTACGCCCCGGTCCTCGTCTGCGCGGACTGCCGGCATCCCGCCCGCTGCCGGCACTGCGGCGGTCCGCTGCACGCGGCGAAGCAGGGCGCCGTGCCGACGTGCACGTGGTGCGGGCGGGGAGCGCCCGGCTGGACCTGCCCCGACTGCTCATCGACGCGTCTGCGCATGGCGTCGTCGGGCAGCGAGCGCACCGCCGACGAGCTCGGGCGCGCATTCCCCGGGGTGCGCGTGATCGTCGCCGACGGCGAGCATCCGGTCACTCACGTCGACGCGAGACCCGCCCTCGTGGTCGCCACGCGCGGCGCGGAGCCGCTCGCGGCAGGCGGCTACCGCGCCGTCATCCTCCTCGACGGCGATCGGATGCTGCTCGCCGACGACCTGCGCATCGGTGAGTCTTGCCTGCGCTGGTGGTCGAATGCCGCGGCGCTGGCCGCGCCCGGCGCGCCGGTGCACCTCGTGGGCGTGGCCGGTCCCGTGGCCCGCGCCCTGGCGACGTGGACGCAGGCGGCCTACGCCCGTGCCGAGCTCGCCGACCGTGCGCCCCTGCGCATGCCTCCCACGGTGCGGGTGGCGGCGCTCGACGGCGACCGGCGCACCGTCGATGCGGCCGTCGCCGCGCTGAGCGCCGCCGTCCCGGAACTCGACGACGACGCGGTGCTCGGCCCGCTGCCCCGCGACGAGGGCGTACGCGCCCTGGTGCGTTTCGAGTACGCGCTGGGCGCACGCGTCGCGGAGAGCCTGCGCGCCTCCGTCGTGAGCACGGCGATCAAGGCCCGGCGCCCGGCGAAGGGGCGCGCCCCCGGTGCCCGCAATACACTCAGAGTCAGGGTCGACGTGCCCGATCTCGATCTGTGAGGAACCCCATGCGACTCGTCTTCGCCGGAACCCCCGAGCCGGCGGTGCCGGCTCTGCGGCGGCTCGCGGCATCAGGCCACGACATCGCCGCCGTCGTCACACGGCGCGATGCGCCCCTCGGACGCAAGAGGGTGCTGACCCCGTCGCCGGTGGCCGCAGCGGCGGACGAGCTGGGATTCCACGCGATACGGGCCGACCGCCTCGACACCGAGGTGACCGAGCGCATCACCGCCCTTCGTCCGGACCTCGGCGTCATCGTCGCCTACGGAGGACTCGTGCGGGAGCCGCTGTTGTCGACGCCGGTCTACGGGTGGATCAACCTGCACTTCTCGCTCCTGCCCCGCTGGCGCGGTGCGGCACCCGTGCAGCACGCGCTGATCGCGGGTGACGCCGAGACCGGGGCGAGCGTCTTCCAGCTCGTCCCCGACCTCGACGCGGGCGCGGTCTTCGCCGAGCAGTCCCGCGCGATCGCGCCTGATGAGACGGCCGGTGAGCTTCTCACCGCTCTGGCAGAGAGCGGTGCCGAACTGCTGCTCCAGGTCGTGGACGACATCGCCGCCGGCACTGCGCGGTCGCGCCCGCAGGCGGGCGAACCGACCTACGCCCCCAAGCTCGGCGACGCCGACGGCGCAGTGCGCTGGACCGAGCCGGCGGAGTCGGTGCTCGGCCGCATCCGCGGCGTCACCCCGGAGCCGGGTGCGCACACCATCGTCGAGGGTGCCCGGCTCAAGGTCCTCGCCGTCGGGCGGGCCGACGCCGGCGCCCCGACGCTGGAGCCCGGTCGACTGGCCCTCCACGGCAAGAGCGTGATCGCCGGCACCGGCAGCCGCCCGATCGTGCTCGAGACCGTGCAGCCCGCAGGCAAGGGCCCCATGCGTGCGGCGGACTGGTGGCGCGGCCTGCGCTCGACCGCGCCGGTGGCGGGCTCGTGAGCGGCGTCGCCGGGTCGCGGCGTGTCGCGTACGACACGATCCGCGCGGTTCACGAATCCGACGCCTACGCGAATCTGCTGCTCCCGACGTCGATCACCCGCGCGGGCCTCGCCACCTCGGACGCGGCGCTGGCGACGGAGCTGACCTACGGCACGCTCCGACGTCAGGGCACCTACGATGCGGTCATCGCGATCGCGGCCGACCGCAGCACCGGCGACATCGACCCCGCCGTGCTCGACGCGCTCCGGCTCGGCGTGCACCAGCTGCTCTCGACGCGCGTCGCCTCGCACGCCGCCGTGAACGAGTCGGTCGAGCTCGCGCGCGGGGCGGGCGGGCGCGGCTCCGCCGGATTCGCCAACGCCGTGCTGCGGCGGGTCTCGCGCGACACGCCCGGTGACTGGATGACGCGCATCGCCGACGGTGCGCGGTCCGACGACGAGAAGCTCGGCCTGCTCTTCTCGCACCCGGTGTGGGTCGTGCGCGCTTTCCGTCGCGCACTGGCCGCCGAAGGGCGGGCGGACGAGCTCGAAGCGCTCCTCACGGCCGACAACGCCGCCCCGCGCGTCACGATGATCGCCCTGCCGGGGCTCGCAGAGGTGCCCGAAGAAGCCCGCAGCACGCCGTTCTCGCCCGTCGGCTTCCGCCTCGGCGGCGGCGATCCGGAAGCGGCGATCCGCGCGTCCGGAGGTCGCGTGCGCGTGCAGGATGAGGGATCGCAGCTCGCGGCGCTGGCGCTCAGCCGGGCGATGCCGGTGCGCGAGGGGGAGCGGTGGCTCGACCTGTGCGCGGGCCCCGGCGGGAAGACGGCGCTGCTCGCCGCCGAGGCGCTCGCCCACGGTGCGCGGCTCGAGGCCAACGAGATCTCCCCGTCGCGGGCGGGTCTCGTGCGCAAGGCGCTGGAGGGCGTCCCGCTCGAGGTGCCGGTGTCCGAGCAGGACGGACGGGTCCGCGCCGCCGAGTCGCCCGAGACCTACGACCGCATCCTCGTCGACGCGCCGTGCACGGGGCTCGGCGCGCTGCGCCGGCGGCCCGAGGCGCGCTGGCGCAAAGCGCCCGCGGACGTCCCGGAGCTCACCGGCCTGCAGCGCGAGCTGCTCGAGGCTGCGGTCAGCGCGCTCAAGCCCGGGGGCATCGTCGCCTACGTCACCTGTTCACCGCACCTCGCCGAGACCGCCGGCGTCGTCGCCGAGGTGCGGCGCGAGTGGGGCGCGGCCCTCGAGGAGGTGTCCGCACGCGACGTCATCACCGCGCTGTCGGATGCCGATCCCGGCCTCGCGCCGCAGGCTGACGGGTCCGAGCGCGCGCAGCTCTGGCCGCATCGGCACAACACCGACGCGATGTCGATCTCGCTGCTGCGGCGCGTCTGAGTCAGGTCTCGAGTCGGAAGCCGAGGGGGAGTCCCTCGAACTCGCCCTCGAGCGCCGCCAGGGCGGCAGGGTGCGTGCGGGCCAGCTCACGGGCGTCGAGACGCACGACGGAGCCGGCGGGAAGCCCGCCGGCGAGTTCGCGGAGCACGGCCACGACGCGTTCCGTGCCCGCGAAGCCGAGCTCGCCGCTCAGCCGGATGGTGGGGCCGTCGTCGCCGGCATCGACCGACACGGCCGGCGCCGCCATGCTCTCGTGCGGTTCGAGCAGGTGCATGCCGAGCCGCTCCGAAAGCAGCTCGACGACCGCGACCGCACGCACGCTGTTTCCGTGCGCGTCGAGACGCGGACTGAACGCCGCCACGCCGAACTGCGACGGGGCGACGGCGAGCACGCCGCCGCTCACGCCGCTCTTCGCCGGCAGCCCGACGCGCAGCAGCCACTGCCCCGAGAAGTCGTACATGCCGCAGCTCGCCATCATCGACAGCACATCGCGCGCCACGGCCTCGCTGACGACCCTCTGGCCCGTGACGGGGTTCCAGCCCCCGAACGCGAGCGTCGACGCCATCACCGCGAGATCGCGCACCGTCACGAGCACCGAGCACTGCCGGAAGTAGGTCTCCACCGCGAGTTCGACCGGGACCTCGATCACTCCGTACGAGCGCAGGAGGTGCGCGAGCGCGCGGTTGCGGTCGCCGGTGCTCGACTCGGAGGCGTACACGGCCTCGTCCACCCACAGCGAGCGGCCGGCGAAGCCGGACATGAGCTCGACGATCCGACCCGTGCGCGCGTCGACGTCGTCGCCGCCGACGAGCGCGGTCGTGGCGATCGCGCCCGCGTTGATCATCGGGTTCGCCGGGCGGCCGGTGACCGCCTCGAGGCTGATGGCGTTGAACGGCTCGCCGCTCGGCTCGGCGCCGACCTTGGAGAGCACGGCATCGCGTCCGCGCTCGGCGAGCGCGAGGGCGAGCACGAAGGGCTTCGACATCGATTGGATCGTGAACTCCGCGTCCTCGTCGCCCACCGATCGCACGCGACCGCGCGGGCCCACGACCGAGAGGGCGAGGCGCTCCGGATCGGCGTCCGCGAGCTCGGGGATGTACGAGGCGGTGGCGCCCCCGTCCAGTGGCCGTACCTCTTCGAGTGCGCTGCTCAGGAGCGCCGTAATGGAGTCCACGGCTCGACCATAATGGAGCCGTGACCCACCGCGACGAGGACGGCCGCGCCGGCGTCCGCATCAACCCGAGCATCCTGGCCGCCGACTTCGTCAACATGCAGACGGAGCTCGCCCGCATCGCCACGGCGGACTTCGTGCACGTGGACGTCATGGACAACCACTTCGTGCCGAACCTCACCTTCGGGCCGCAGATGGTGGAGCGCATCCAGGCCACGAGCCCCGTGCCGCTCGACGTGCACCTCATGATCGCCGACCCGGATCGGTGGGCCCCGGAGTACGCCGAGATCGGCGCCGCCTCCGTCACCTTCCACCTCGAGGCGGCCACCGGGCCCGTCGCGCTCGCGCGGCGGCTCCGGCAGATCGGCGCCCGCGCCGGCGTCGCGGTCAAGCCGGCCACCCCGGTCGAGGGGCTCCTCGACCTGCTCGACGACTTCGATCAGATCCTCGTGATGACCGTCGAGCCGGGCTTCGGCGGCCAGTCCTTCATGCCCGAGACGATGCCGAAGCTGCGCCGGCTCGCCGACGAGGCGCGGCGGCGCGGGTCGTCGGTGTGGCTGCAGGTCGACGGGGGGATCGGCGAGTCGACGATCGCCCAGGCCGCCGAGGCCGGGGCCGACACGTTCGTCGCCGGCTCCGCCGTGTTCGGCGCCACCGACCCGGCGAACGCGATCGCCGGCCTGCGAGCGGCGGCGCACCACCACCGGCACTGATCGCCCCGCGTCACGCGGGGCCGCGCGCCCCTGCGATAGCCTCCTCCCGTGCGGGTGCTGACCTTCGAATCCCGCATCCCTCGACCGGATGGCTGAGACAGAGGGTCGTGGAAGAGTTCGCGAAGGCAGCCAGCTGACGCGACGCGTCCGTGCGCGCCACCGCCGCGCGAGCGTCACGCGGGGCCGCGGCATCCGCTCGTTCGATAACCTGGCATGGTGAAGACGTTCGATGCGCTGTTCGCCGAGCTCGCCGCGAAAGCGGCCGAGCGCCCCGAGGGATCGGGCACGGTCGCACAGCTCGACGCCGGCGTCCACGCGATCGGCAAGAAGATCGTCGAAGAGGCGGCCGAGGTCTGGATGGCCGCCGAGTACGAGTCGACGGATGCCGCGGCCGAGGAGATCTCGCAGCTGCTGTACCACCTGCAGGTGCTGATGCTCGCGAAGGGTCTGAGCCTCGAAGACGTCTACCGACATCTCTGAGCGCGCGCCCGCCCACCGCCCTCGAACCGAAAGCCCCGCTGCCATGCTGCGAATCGCCGTGCCGAACAAGGGCTCGCTCGCCGAGACCGCCTCCGAGATGCTCTCCGAGGCGGGCTACACCGGCCGTCGCGACCCGAAAGACCTCCACGTCATCGACCCCCGCAACGAGGTCGAGTTCTTCTATCTCCGCCCGAAGGACATCGCCACCTACGTCGGCTCCGGCGCGCTCGACGTCGGCATCACCGGCCGCGACCTCCTGCTGGATGCCCGCATGCCCGGGGCCCGCGAGATCGAGGCGCTCGGATTCGGCGGCTCGACGTTCCGCTTCGCCGGTCCTCCCGGGCGCTTCGACACGGTCGAAGATCTCGAGGGCATGCGCGTCGCGACGGCGTACCCCGGCCTCGTCGACGGCTTCCTCGACGACCACGGCGTCGCGGTGGATCTCGTGCCGCTGGACGGTGCGGTCGAGTCCGCGGTCCGACTGGGCGTGGCGGATGCCGTCGCCGACGTCGTCTCGACCGGCACGACGCTGCGCCAGGCGGGCCTCGAGATCTTCGGGCCCGTCATCCTCGAGTCCGAGGCCGTCCTCATCGGTGCACCCGACGAGGTCGAGGGCACGCAGACGCTCCTGCGACGGCTGCGCGGCGTCATGGTCGCCCGGCGCTACGTGCTCATCGACTACGACCTTCCCGCGTCGCTCATCGACGAGGCCGTCGCCCTCGCGCCCGGCATCGAGTCGCCCACCATCTCGCCGCTGCGCGATCCCGCGTGGGTGGCCGTGCGCGTCATGAGCCCGCGGCAGACGGCGAACCAGGTGATGGATGCGCTCTACGCGCTCGGCGCCCGCGCCATCCTCGTGACCGCCATCCACAACGCGAGGCTCTGATGAGCCTGGTCTGCCGCGTCATCCCGTGTCTCGACGTCGCCGCAGGGCGGGTCGTGAAGGGCGTCAACTTCGAGAACCTGCGCGACATGGGCGACCCCGTCGAACTCGCGCGCGAGTACTTCCGGCAGGGTGCGGACGAGCTCACGTTCCTCGACGTCACCGCGACGGTGGACGAGCGCTCGACGACGTACGACGTCGTGCGGCGCACAGCGGAAGAGGTGTTCATCCCCTTGACGGTCGGCGGGGGAGTCCGCTCCGCGGAGGACGTCGCGCGCCTCCTGTCGGTCGGCGCCGACAAGATCGGCGTGAACTCCGCCGCGATCGCGCGCCCTGCCCTGCTCGACGAGATCGCCGACCGCTTCGGAGCACAGGTGCTCGTGCTCTCGCTGGACGTGAAGCGGTCGGCGGCGACCGAGTCAGGATTCGTCGTGACGACCCATGGCGGCCGGACAGAGACGACCCTCGACGCCCTGCTGTGGGCGCGCGAGGCCATCGAACGGGGTGCCGGTGAGCTTCTCGTCAACTCGATCGACGCCGACGGCACCCGCGAGGGCTTCGACCTCGAACTCGTCTCCCTCATGCGCGAGGTCTCGAGTGTGCCGGTGATCGCCTCCGGCGGCGCCGGGAGCGCCGAGCACTTCGGCCCGGCGGTCGCCGCCGGGGCCGACGCAGTGCTCGCGGCATCCGTGTTCCACTCGGGTCAGCTGACCGTGGGCGATGTGAAGGCGGCGATGGCCGGAGACGGCATCGAGGTGCGCCACGTGCGCGAGGCCGCAGCGTGACGGGCCCCGTGCAGGACCGCATCGACCGCGTCGCGTTCGACGACCGCGGGCTGGTCGCCGCCATCATCCAGCAGTGGGACTCGCGCGAAGTGCTCATGCTCGGGTGGATGGATGCCGAGGCGCTCCGCCGCACCCTCACCGAGGGCCGCGTGACGTTCTGGTCGCGGTCGCGTCAGGAGTACTGGCGCAAGGGCGACACGTCCGGCCACATCCAGGTCGTGCGCGGCGCCAGCCTCGACTGCGACGGAGACGCCATCCTCATCGAGGTGGACCAGGTCGGCGCGGCGTGCCACACCGGCACGCGCACGTGCTTCGACGGACGCGATCTCGAGGCGGTCGACGGTCTGGGATCCACTCCGTGATCCACCGCGCCCGCCTGCTCGCCGTCGCCGGTCTCCTCCTCTGCGGCGCGATCGGCGTCATCTCCTCGACCCAGACGTGGCTCACCGTCGTCCTCGACGACAGCGCGGGCCGGACACTCGACGTCGCCGGGGCATCGGCGATCCCGGTTCTCGCTCCCCTGAGCCTCGCGGTGCTCGCCCTGGGCGGCGCGCTGTCGATCGTCGGACTGGTGCTGCGGTATCTCTTCGGCGGCCTGACCGTCGTCATCGCCGCGCTGCTCGGCTGGCTCACCGCCCAGGTCGCCTTCGCGCGCCCTACCTCGGCGGTCGCGTCCACCGTGACCGAGGCCACGGGGATCACAGGGGAGTCCGCCGTGGCAGACCTCGTCGCCTCGATCGATGCGACGCCGTGGCCCGCCGCGACCTTCGCGATCTGGGTCGCGCTCCTCACCGTCGGCGTCTTCATCCTGGCGACGGGGCATCGCTGGAAGAGCGGCAGCCGCCGCTACCGCACCGAGGAATCCGTGCGCGCCGCGGGCCCCACCGGGTCCCGTCCGCACGACGCCATCGACTCGTGGGATGACCTGTCGCGTGGCGAGGATCCCACCGCCCGCCCGCTAGACTGACCACATCCCGCGCCTACCTGGAGGAGATCCATGAGCAACCACATCGGCGACCCCGGCCACGGACACTCGCCCGCCGCCTGGACGGCCGTCGTGATCATGCTCGTCGCGGTCGCGCTCGGCACGGTGTTCTACTGGTTCGACATGCCGGTGCTCGTGTGGGCATCCGCCGCGCTCCTCGTCGTGGGCCTCATCGTCGGCTGGGTCATGGCGAAGGCCGGCTACGGCGTCAACGGCTCGAAGTACAGCGCGAAAGAGCACTGACGTGCTCGCCGACCTCACGGCCGGCGCGGTTGAGGATGCCGAGGCCCGCGCCTCGGCGCGGCCACAGGCGGTCGTCGAGGCAGCAGCCCTCGCCCAGTCGCCGGCGCTCGACGTCCTGGCCGCCCTGGCACCCGCCGACCGGGTGAAGATCATCGCCGAGGTCAAGCGCGCGAGCCCCTCGCGCGGCGATCTCGCCTCGATCCCCGACCCCGCGCTGCAGGCGCGGCTCTACGAGCAGGGCGGCGCCTCCGCCATCTCGGTGCTGACCGAGGGACGGCGCTTCAAGGGCAGCCTCGCCGATCTCGAAGCCGTCAAGGGGGCAGTGGGACTCCCCGTCCTGCGCAAGGACTTCATCGCGACCGAGTACCAGGTGCTCGAGGCTCGCGCGGCCGGCGCCGACCTCGTGCTCCTCATCGTGGCCGCCCTCGAGCAAGACGTCCTCGCCCGGCTCCACGCGTTCACGCTCGCACTCGGCATGACCCCGCTCGTCGAGACCCACTCGGCCGCCGAGGTCGACCGGGCCGCCGACATCGGCGCGCGGCTCGTCGGGGTGAACGCCCGCGACCTGTCCACGTTCGAGCTCGACCGCGACCTGTTCGGCCGCCTCGCCGGGCGCATCCCCGCCGATGCGATCAAGATCGCCGAGTCGGCGGTGCTCGCCCCTGCCGACGTCGCGCACTACCGCGCCGCCGGAGCCGATGTCGTGCTGGTGGGCGAGGCGCTCGTCACCAACGATCCCGTCACCACCCTGCAGTCGTTCCTGGAGGCAGGCGCATGAGTCTTCGCGAGGCATCCGGCCCGTTCTTCGGCGACTTCGGCGGGCGCTACATGCCGGAGTCGCTCATCGCGGCGATCGACGAGCTCACCGCCGAGTACGAGGCCGCGAAGGCCGACCCCGCGTTCCAGGCCGAATTCGTCCGTCTGCTCCACACCTACGCCGGCCGTCCGTCGCCGATCACCGAGGTGCAGCGCTTCGCCGAGCACGCGGGCGGTGCGCGGGTCTTCCTCAAGCGCGAGGACCTCAACCACACGGGATCGCACAAGATCAACAACGTGCTCGGGCAGGCCCTGCTCACGAAGCGCCTCGGCAAGACGCGTGTGATCGCCGAGACCGGGGCGGGCCAGCACGGCGTCGCCACCGCCACGGCCGCAGCCCTCTTCGGCCTCGAGTGCACGATCTACATGGGCGAGGTCGACACCGAGCGCCAGGCCCTCAACGTCGCCCGCATGCGGCTGCTCGGCGCCGAGGTGGTGCCGGTGAAGACCGGGTCGCGCACGCTCAAGGACGCCATCAACGACGCCTACCGCGACTGGGTCGCGACCGTCGAGACCACGAACTACATCTTCGGCACCGCCGCGGGGCCTCACCCGTTCCCGGCGATGGTGCGCGACTTCCAGAAGGTGATCAGCGAAGAGGCTCGGGCGCAGCTGATCGACGAGGCCGGCCGTCTCCCCGATGCGGTGCTCGCCTGCGTCGGCGGCGGATCGAACGCGATCGGCATGTTCGACGCATTCCTCGACGACGAGGGCGTTCGGCTCTACGGGGTCGAGGCGGCAGGCGACGGCGTCGACACGCCCCGCCACGCGGCCTCGATCCAGCGCGGGCGCCCCGGCGTGCTGCACGGCGCGAAGACCTTCGTCCTGCAGGACGAGGACGGCCAGACGACCGAGTCCCACTCGATCTCGGCGGGCCTCGACTACCCCGGCGTCGGACCCGAGCACGCGTGGCTGGCCGCGATCGGGCGTGCCGAGTACATCCCCGCGACCGACGACGAGGCGATGCAGGCTCTGCGGCTGCTGTCCGAGACCGAGGGCATCATCCCCGCGATCGAGTCCGCGCACGCTCTCGCGGGCGCGCTGCGCATCGGCCGCGAGCTCGGTCCCGACGCGATTCTCGCCGTGTGCCTCTCGGGCCGCGGCGACAAGGACATGGACACGGCGGCGCGCTACTTCTCGCTGTACGACGAGGGACAGGATGCCGCGACCGCGGCTGCGGCGCCGCACGCCGACGCCGCGCACGGCGAGGGGGAGAAGCTGTGAGCTCACGCGTCGCCGCCGCGATCGACGCCGCGCACGCCGACGGGAGAGGCGCGCTCATCGGCTACCTGCCGCTCGGCTTCCCCGACCTGCAGACGAGCATCGATGCCGCGGTCGCCCTGGCCGAGAACGGCGCGGACGTCCTGGAGCTCGGCCCGCCGTACTCCGACCCGGTCATGGACGGCACCGTCATCCAGGAGGCGACGCAGGCCGCCCTCGCCCACGGCTACCGGCTGCGCGACACGTTCACCGCGGTCGCCGAGATCACCCGGCGCGTCGACGTGCCCGTCCTCGTGATGACGTACTGGAATCCGGTTCTTCAGTACGGCGTCGACCGCTACGCCGACGACCTGCTCGCCGCGGGCGGGGCGGGCCTCATCACGCCCGACATCACGCCCGAGGCCGCGCCCGAATGGATCGCCGCCAGCGAGCGGACCGGTCTCGACCGCGTCTTCCTCGCGGCTCCGACGTCCACGGACGAGCGCCTCGACCTGATCGTGCAGAACTCCACCGGCTTCGTGTACACGGTGTCGACGATGGGGATCACGGGGGAGCGGGCGCAGCTCGACGCAGCAGCCCGGACCCTGGTCGGGCGCCTGCGCGAACGCGGCGTCGGGCACGCGTGCGTGGGCATCGGGATCTCGAACGCCGAGCAGGTCGCGGGAGTGCTGGGCTATGCCGACGGCGCCATCGTCGGCACCGCGCTCGTGCGCGCGCTGCGCGACGGCGGGATCGACGGCCTCGCACAGGCCGCGCGCGCCCTCGCCGCGGGCACGATCCGCACCGCGAATTAGACTTCTCACGTCGGCTCGCCGCCGTCGTCCCCACCAGCAAGGATTCGATCGCACATGATCACCGCCGCACAGAGCCTCGCCCAGGGCGTCGTCGCCAGCATCCCGAGCCCCGATGTGAGCTCGTTCCCGCTCGGGCCTCTTACGATCCACTTCTACGCGCTCTGCATCATCGCCGGCATCATCGCCGCGGTGCTGCTGACGAACCACCGTCTCACCAAGCGCGGCGCCGAACCGTGGGTCGTCATCGACATCTCGCTGCTCGCGGTGCCGCTCGCCATCATCGGCGCACGCATCTACCACGTGCTCACCCACTTCGACTTCTACTTCGGCGAGGGCAGCAACCCGCTCTCGGCGCTGTACATCTGGGAGGGCGGCATCGCGATCTACGGTGCCCTGATCGGCGGCGCGATCGGCGCATGGCTGGGCTGCCGCTGGACCGGCATCCGCTTCTGGACCTTCGCCGACGCCCTCGCCCCCGGCCTGCTGCTCGCGCAGGCGATGGGCCGCTTCGGCAACTGGTTCAACCAGGAGCTCTTCGGCCTCCCGACCGACCTCCCGTGGGGCCTCGAGATCGACTACCCGAACTCGGCTTGGCCGGTCGGGCTGCCCGAGGGCACGCTCTTCCACCCGACGTTCCTCTACGAGGTCGTATGGAACCTGATCGGCGTCGTCGTCCTGCTGTGGGCCGGCCACAAGTTCCGCCTCCAGTGGGGACGCCTGTTCGGCCTGTACCTGATCTGGTACAGCGGCGGGCGCATCGTGTGGGAGTCGATCCGCATCGATCCGAGCGACATCTTCCTCGGGCTCCGCACCAACGTGTGGGCCGCCATCTTCGGCGTGATCCTGGGCCTGGCGATCTTCTTCGTGCAGAAGCGCCGTCACCCCGGCTTCGAGCCTTCGCCCTATGTGTCCGGGCGCGAGTGGACCGCCGGACAGGCTGTACAATCGCAGAATACCGACGACTTCGTCGACGTCAGCGAACCCCCGACGTCCGAGTCCGTCGAAGGCACCGCCACAAGCACCCCCGCCACGAAATAACGCATGCTGAACAGCTAGCACGTGCAGTTCGACTAGCACAGGGCCGACGTCGTCCCATCTTGAGCATCAACGTGAGGACGGTAGGTATGGCTTCGAGCCCCCGTCGCGACGCCTCCCCGCAGGCGAGCATTTCCCCGAACGGCCTGAGCGGCTTCCCCGCCAAGCAGGGCATGTACAACCCTGCCTTCGAGAAGGACGCGTGCGGTCTGGCCATGGTCGCCACGCTGCGCGGCGAGGCCGGCCACGACATCATCGATCTGGCGCTGACCGCGCTGCGCAATCTCGAGCACCGCGGCGCGATCGGCTCCGACGCGGGCACCGGCGACGGCGCGGGCATCCTCACGCAGATGCCCGACGCCTTCCTGCGCGCGGTGGTCGACTTCGACCTTCCCGTCGTGGGGGAGTATGCGGCGGGAATGGTGTTCCTGCCTCGCGACGACGAGGCCCGTGCCGCGCAGAAGGCCGGCATCGAGAAGATCGCGGCGTCCGAGAACCTCACCGTCCTCGGCTGGCGCGAAGTTCCCACCGTCGATGAGAACCTCGGCAAGCTGGCCTTCGCGGCCCGCCCCGTGTTCGAGCAGCTGTTCGTCTCGCGCCCGGCCGTCGGCGACGCGCCCGCTCTGTCGGGCATCGCGCTCGACCGTCGCACGTTCCGTCTGCGCAAGCGCGCCCGCACCGAGCTCGACGCGTACTTCGTCTCGCTGTCGGCCCGCACGCTGGGCTACAAGGGCATGGTCACTACCCTCCAGCTCGAGCCGTTCTACCCCGACCTGCAGGACGAGCGCTTCGCGTCCGAGCTCGCAGTGGTGCACTCCCGCTACTCGACCAACACCTTCCCGTCGTGGCCGCTCGCCCAGCCGCTGCGCATGCTCGCGCACAACGGTGAGATCAACACGGTCAACGGCAACCGCAACTGGATGCGCGCGCGTCAGTCGCAGCTCGAGTCCGAGCTGCTCGGCGACATCCGGCCGCTGCTGCCGATCTGCACCGAGGGCGCGAGCGACTCGGCGTCATTCGACGAGGTGCTGGAGCTGCTCACCCTCACCGGGCGCAGCCTGCCGCACGCCATCATGATGATGGTGCCGGAGGCCTACGAGAAGCAGGCCGACATCGACCCGAAGCTGCGGTCGTTCTACGAGTTCCACTCGATGCAGATGGAGCCCTGGGACGGGCCCGCAGCCCTCATTTTCACCGACGGCACGCTCGTCGGCGCCACGCTGGACCGCAACGGGCTGCGCCCCGGCCGCTGGACCGAGACCACCGACGGCCTCGTCGTGATCGGCAGCGAGACCGGCGTGCTCGACTTCGCGCCCGAGCGCATCAAGCGGCGCGGCCGCCTCCGCCCCGGCCGCATGTTCCTCGTCGACACGGCGCAGGGCCGCATCGTCGAAGACGACGAGATCAAGCGCGACCTCGCGGAGCTCGAGCCGTGGCAGGAGTGGCTCGACAAGGGCCGCGTGCGCCTGGCCGAACTGCCGGAGCGCGAGCACATCGTGCACCCGATCGCCTCGATCACGCGCCGCCAGCGCACGTTCGGCTACACCGAGGAGGAGGTGCGGATCCTCCTGACCCCGATGGGTCAGACCGGGGCCGAGCCCCTCGGTGCGATGGGAAGCGACACCCCGGTCGCGGTGCTCAGCGAGCGCCCGCGGCTTCTGTTCGACTACTTCACGCAGCAGTTCGCGCAGGTCACCAACCCGCCGCTCGACTCGATCCGCGAAGAGGTCGTCACGTCGCTGTCGCTCGGGCTCGGCCCCGAGCGAAACCTGCTCGAGTGGGGTCCCGACCACACCCGGGTCGTGACGCTCGACTTCCCGGTGATCGACAACGACGAGCTGGCCAAGATCCAGCACATCGACACTGCGCTCCCTGGCCGCACGTCGGTCACGATCCGCGGCCTCTACCGCGTCGAGGCCGGGCACAAGGGGATGCAGAAACGTCTCGCGCAGATGTGCGAGGAGGTCGACCAGGCGATCGAGGACGGCGCGGAGTTCATCGTGCTGTCCGACCGCGACTCCAACAAGGACCTCGCGCCCATCCCGTCCCTGCTCATGCTCGCCGCGGTGCACCATCACCTCATCCGCAACCAGACCCGCATGAAGTGCGGTCTCGTGGTCGAGGCCGGCGACGTGCGCGAGGTGCATCACATCGCGACGCTCATCGGGTACGGGGCATCCGCCGTCAATCCCTACCTCGCGATGGAGACCGTCGAGTACCTCGTCCGCGCGGGCTACATCACGGGCATCACGCCGGAGAAGGCCGTGCGCAACCTGATCTACGCGCTCGGCAAGGGCGTGCTGAAGATCATGTCCAAGATGGGAATCTCGACCGTGTCGTCCTACGCCGGCGCACAGGTCTTCGAGGCCGTCGGCCTGTCGGACGAGTTCGTCGCGAAGTACTTCACGGGCACCGAGTCCAAGCTCGGCGGCGTCGGGCTCGACGTCATCGCGGCCGAGAACGCGGCGCGCCACGCGTACGCGTATCCCGAGGACGCCGCGGTCCGCGCCCACGAGCGGCTGTGGACGGGCGGCGAGTACCAGTGGCGCCGCGACGGATCGCCGCACCTCTTCAACCCCGACACGGTCTTCCGCCTGCAGCACTCGACGCGCACGCGCCGCTACGACATCTTCCGCGAGTACACCAAGCTCGTCGACGACCAGGCGAACGAGCTCAAGACGCTGCGCGGCCTGTTCAAGCTCAAGACGACCGGGCGCACCGCCGTGCCGATAGACGAGGTCGAGCCGGTGTCGTCGATCGTAAAGCGGTTCTCCACCGGTGCGATGAGCTACGGCTCCATCTCGAAGGAGGCGCACGAGACGCTCGCGATCGCGATGAACCGTCTCGGCGCGAAGTCGAACACCGGTGAGGGCGGCGAGGACGTCGACCGCCTGCTCGACCCGGAACGTCGCAGCTCGATCAAGCAGGTGGCCTCCGGACGCTTCGGGGTCACGAGCCTGTACCTCACCGAGGCCGACGACATCCAGATCAAGCTGGCCCAGGGCGCGAAGCCCGGCGAGGGCGGACAGCTGCCGCCCACGAAGGTGTATCCGTGGGTCGCGCGCACGCGGCACGCGACGGCCGGCGTCGGGCTCATCTCGCCGCCGCCGCACCACGACATCTACTCGATCGAAGACCTCAAGCAGCTGATCTTCGACCTCAAGCGCGCCAACCCCTCGGCTCGTGTGCACGTCAAGCTCGTGAGCCAGTCGGGCATCGGCGCGGTCGCCGCCGGCACCGCGAAGGCGCTGGCGGACGTCATCCTCGTGTCGGGTCACGACGGCGGAACGGGCGCGAGCCCGCTCAATTCGCTCAAGCACGCCGGCACCCCGTGGGAGCTCGGCCTGGCCGAGACGCAGCAGACGCTCATGCTCAACGGCATGCGCGACCGCGTCGTGGTGCAGGTCGACGGCCAGCTCAAGACCGGACGCGACGTCATCATCGGCGCGCTGCTCGGCGCCGAGGAGTTCGGCTTCGCCACGGCGCCCCTCGTCGTCTCCGGCTGCATCATGATGCGCGTCTGCCACCTCGACACCTGCCCCGTGGGCGTCGCGACCCAGAACCCCGTGCTGCGCCAGCGGTTCAACGGCAAGCCCGAGTTCGTCGTGAACTTCATGGAGTTCATCGCGGAGGAGGTGCGCGAGTACCTCGCCGAGCTGGGCTTCCGTTCGCTCGACGAGGCCATCGGCCGCAGCGAGCTCCTCGACGTCGACGGCGCCGTCGATCACTGGAAGGCGAGCGGACTCGACCTCGCACCCGTGCTCGAGGGCCCGACCTTCGCCGAGGACGAGCCCCGGCGCAACACGACGAGCCACGAGCACGAGCTCGAGCAGCACTTCGACGTTCCCCTCATCGAGCTCGCTCAGGACGTCATCACGAGCGGCGGTCAGCTGACGATCGACCTGCCGATCCGCAACACGGAGCGCGCCGTCGGGACGCTGCTGGGACACCACGTCACCCGGGCGCGCGGCGAGAACGGCCTGCCGTCCGGCAGCATCGTGGTGAACCTCACCGGTTCGGCCGGCCAGTCCTTCGGCGCGTTCATGCCCGCCGGGATCACGCTGCGTCTCGAGGGCGACTCCAACGACTACGTCGGCAAGGGCCTGTCGGGCGGTCAGATCGTCGTGCGCCCACCGCGCGACGCCGCGTTCGACGCGTCGCAGAACGTCATCGCCGGCAACGTCATCGGCTACGGCGCGACCCAGGGCACGCTGTTCCTCCGCGGCGTCGTGGGGGAGCGGTTCTTCGTGCGCAACTCCGGCGCGACCGCCGTCGTCGAGGGTGTGGGCGACCACGCGCTCGAGTACATGACGGGCGGTCTCGCCGTGATCCTCGGCGCCACGGGCAGGAACCTGGGCGCCGGCATGTCCGGCGGCACCGCGTACGTCTACAGGCTCGACCGCAAGCTCGTCAACCGCGAGGCGCTCGCGTCCGGCGAGCTCGAACTCGGCGAGCTGGGCTCAGGCGACGCCGAGATCCTGCGCGATCTGCTCGAGCAGCACGTCGCCGAGACCGACTCGACCCTCGCGGCGGCGCTCCTCGCCGACTTCGAAGGAGAGCTGCACAATTTCGTCCGCGTCCTGCCGCGCGATTACGCCGCGGTCCTGCAGACGCGCCAGAACGCCGTCGCCGAGGGGCTCGACCCCGACGGCGACGTCGTCTGGAACCGCATCCTGGAGGTGACGGGTGGCTGACCCGAAGGGCTTTCTGAAGAACACCGAGCGCGAGCTGCCCCCGCGGCGCCCCGTGCCGGTGCGCATCATGGACTGGAAAGAGGTCTACGAGCCGGGCGACACGGCCGTGCTCCGTCGTCAGGCGGGTCGCTGCATGGACTGCGGCGTGCCGTTCTGCCACAAGGGCTGCCCCCTGGGCAATCTGATCCCCGAGTGGAACGACCTCACGTGGCGCGGCGAGGGCCGCTCGGCCATCGAGCGCCTGCACTCGACGAACAACTTCCCCGAGTTCACGGGCCGTCTGTGCCCCGCCCCGTGCGAAAGCTCGTGCGTGCTCGGCATCAACCAGCCCGCCGTGACCATCAAGCAGATCGAGGTCTCGATCATCGACGAGGCGTTCTCGAACGGCTGGGTCGAGGCTGAGCCGCCGGGACGGCTGACCGGCAAGACCGTCGCCGTCGTCGGATCGGGCCCCGCCGGCCTCGCGGCCGCGCAGCAGCTCACGCGCGCCGGTCACACCGTCGCCGTGTTCGAGCGCGACGACCGGATCGGCGGTCTGCTCCGCTACGGCATCCCCGACTTCAAGATGGAGAAGAAGCACCTCGAATCGCGCCTGCGTCAGATGCGGGACGAGGGCACGCGCTTCCGCGCCGGGGTCGAGATCGGCAAGGACATCTCGTGGAGCGACCTTCGCGCGCGCTACGACGCCGTGGTCATCGCCACCGGCGCGACCCTTCCGCGGGAGCTTGCGATCCCCGGGCGCGACCTCGCGGGCGTGCACTTCGCCATGGAGTACCTGGTCGAGTCCAACAAGGCCGTGGCCGGCGACGCAGTGCCTAACCAGATCAGCGCCGAGGGCAAGCACGTCGTCGTCATCGGCGGCGGCGACACAGGCGCTGACTGCATCGGCACGGCGCACCGCCACGGTGCCCTCAGCGTCACGAACCTCGCGATCGGGCGCCGCCCTCCGGGCGACCGTCCCGAGCACCAGCCCTGGCCCATGTCGCCCACGCTGTTCGAGGTCTCGTCCGCGCACGAGGAGGGCGGCGAGAGGTCGTACCTCGCGTCGACGGTCGAGTTCCTCGCGAACGAGGCCGGCGAAGTGCGCGCGCTGCGCGTGGCCGAGACCGAGTTCGTCGACGGCCGGCGCGTGCCCAAGAGCGGCACCGAGCGCGAGATCCCCGCCGACCTCGTCCTCATCGCGATGGGCTTCACCGGCCCGGAGCGCACGTTCCTCGAGGACCAGCTCGGCGCCCGTTTCACTGACCGGGGCAACGTGCACCGCGAGGACGACTACCAGACGACCGCCCCGGGTGTGTTCGTGGCGGGCGATGCCGGCCGCGGACAGTCCCTGATCGTGTGGGCGATCGCCGAGGGCCGTGCGGCCGCCGCGAGCGTCGACGCCTACCTGATGGGCGCCACCCAGCTGCCCGCCCCTGTCCGCCCCCATGATGTCGCTATCGGCCTGCTGCCCGCGTAGGCTGGCCACGGCATTTCGCCCTCGAAACCACCCGGAGAACACACACGGATGAGACGCGCCAAAATCGTCGCAACCCTCGGACCCGCCACGTCGACCTATGAGAGCGTGCGCGCGATCATCGACGCCGGCGTGGACGTCGCCCGCTTCAACCTGAGCCACGGCGACTACTCGGTTCACGACAACAACTTCGCCAACGTGCGCAAGGCCGCAGACGACGCCGGACGCCCCGTCGCCGTCCTCGTCGACCTCCAGGGTCCGAAGATCCGCCTCGGCAAGTTCGAGAACGGCCCGCACGACCTCGCCGCCGGCGACATCTTCAAGATCACCGTCGACGACATCCTCGGCACCAAGGAGATCGTCTCGACGACCTTCAAGGGCCTCCCGCAGGACGTCAAGGCGGGCGACTTCCTCCTGATCGACGACGGCAAGGTGCGCGTCGAGGTCGTCGAGACCGACGGCACCGTCGTGACCACGAAGGTCATCGTCGGCGGTCCGGTCTCCAACAACAAGGGCATCAACCTTCCCGGTGTCGCGGTCAACGTACCCGCGCTCTCCGAGAAGGACGAGGCCGATCTGCGCTGGGGTCTGCGCGCCGGCGCCGACATCATCGCGCTGTCGTTCGTCCGCGACGCGAAGGACGTGCAGCGCGTCCACGTGATCATGGCCGAAGAGGGTCGTCACATCCCGGTGATCGCCAAGATCGAGAAGCCGCAGGCCGTCGACAATCTCGAAGAGATCATCGACGCGTTCGACGGGATCATGGTCGCCCGCGGCGACCTCGGCGTCGAGCTGCCGCTCGAGGCCGTGCCGATCGTCCAGAAGCGCGCCGTCGAGCTGTGCCGCCGCATGGCGAAGCCCGTCATCGTCGCGACTCAGATGCTCGAGTCGATGATCGAGAACCCGGTCCCCACCCGCGCCGAGACGAGCGACGTCGCCAACGCCGTCCTCGACGGCGCCGACGCGGTGATGCTCTCCGGCGAGACCAGCGTGGGCAAGTACCCGGTGGGCGTCGTGGAGACGATGGCACGCATCGTCGACTCGACCGAGGAGCACGGCCTGGAGCGCATCCAGCCGCTGACGACCAAGCCGCGCACACAGGGCGGTGCGATCACCCTCGCAGCCCTCGAGGTCGCGGAGTTCGTCGAGGCGAAGTACCTCTGCATCTTCACCGAGTCGGGTGACACCGCGCGTCGCATGTCGCGCCTCCGCCCGCGTATACCCATGATCGGCTTCACGCCCGAGCCGGCGATCCGTCGTCGCATGGCGCTCACATGGGGCGTGCAGTCGGCGCTCGTCGAGCACGTCGCGCACACCGACCGCATGTTCATCCAGGTCGACGACTACTTCCTGTCCAACGACCTCGCGAAGGTCGGCGACAAGGTGGTCGTGATCTCGGGTTCCCCTCCCGGGATCATCGGCTCGACCAACGACATCCGCATCCACAAGATCGGCGACGCCGTGCACGGCAAGGCACCGATCTACAAATCGGGGGAGTAGTCCCGCGGCGATCCTGTGACCGGACGGTCGCGCTCACTATGCTGAGCGCGACCGTTCCGTTTCTCTGACAGGGGGGCCCCTCGCATGGACCTGATCTGGTGGCTTCTGTGGATCTTCTGGTTCACCGCCTACATCTACGTCGTGATCGTCGTGATCACCGACCTCTTCCGTGACGAGAACCTGAGCGGCTGGTTCAAGGCGCTGTGGATCATCGCGCTCGTCTTCGTGCCCTTCCTCACCGCGCTGATCTACGTCATCGCGCGCGGCAAGGGCATGGCAGAGCGTGCCCGCGAGCGGTACGCGGGCGTTCCCGAGGCCGACGACTACCGGCCGTCCGCGTCGGTGAGCCCCGCGGAAGACATCGCGAAGGCGAAGGCGCTCCTCGACGCCGGGACGATCACGCAGGGCGAGTTCGACGCCCTCAAGAGCAAGGCGCTGGGCAACCAGTACTTCGGCGCCTGACCGCGACGAGACACAAGATGAGCGGATGCCTCGGCCGAGGCATCCG
>NZ_JSYE01000026.1:0-68451 GCF_054824025.1 Microbacterium sp. HJ5 | reverse complement strand
CACCAACCTGAACGCCGAGTACATCTAGCGGGCCGGGTCTCCGAGGAGCCGCTCGAATTCCTCGACGTCCATCGGCGCCGCCAGGAGGTATCCCTGGCCCCGATGGCAGCCTCGGTCGATCGACCGTTCCAGGTCGTCCGTGGTCTCGATCCCCTCGGCCACGATGCGCCATCCCTGCGCGTCGGCGCGGGAGACGACTTCCGCCACGGCGGCGTCGGCCTCGGCATCCGCTCGCTGGATGAGGGACCGGTCGATCTTGACCTCGTCGATGGGCAGGGACTCGATCATCGCGAGCGTCGTCTCCCCCGCGCCGAAGTCGTCGATCGAGATCGCGACGCCGAACGAGCGCAGCCGATGGAGGGCCTCCACCATCTGCGGCTGAAGCTGCGGCCACGGAGTCTCGGTGATCTCGATGGTCACGGCGGCGGGGTCGACGCCGAAGCGATCGAGGCGGGTGACCACCGCATCCGCGTAGCTGAGGGTGATGTGCGTCGGGGAGGCGTTGGCCGCCAGCCCGACGGTGCGCCCGCTCCGCTGCCACTCGACGAGCTGCGTCGCGCCGCGTTCGAGCATCTGGATGTCGATGTCCTCGACGAGGTTGGCCTCCTCGGCCAGCGGGATGAACGTGGAAGGCGGCACGTCGCCGTCGTCTCGGCTCCATCGGCAGAGCGCCTCGACCGCGACCGGACGCGGCTCGATGGCCGCTCCGTCCAACTCGAACTGCGGCTGGTACGCGATCGTGAGGGTACGGTCGGCGATGGCCTGCTGCAGATCGCGGACGAGCGTGTCGGTTGAGGTCACCGTCTCACCCTGGGGCAGGGGCCCGAGCGGCGCAACACCCGACAAGGGTGACAGAAAAGCGTATACTGCGCCGAACACCCGAGGCCAGGGTCGGATCACCGGCTCGCGGCCCGGGTTAGTCTGGCGTGATGGGCACCCTCACGTACGACTCCAAGGTCGCCGTCTCGATCGATGACCGGGTCCTCGCCCACCTGCAGGTCGTGATCTGGGGCAAGCTGCGCCGCGGGGAGCAGTTCCCCTTCACATGGACCGATCCGATGCGCAGCGGCATGGGCCGCACGTCGGTGTGGCTGAGTCCGCACGTGCCGCTCACGTTCGAGTACTTCGGCAGTCGCCAGCCGCGGCTCAACACCGCGTGGGTCGAGGCGCTGACCAAGTCGGCGAACTCGCCGGCGGGCCTGTCGATCGTTCCCGAGCCGGACGATCCGTCGCCCGTCAAGTAGCACGGCCCGGTTTCCGAATACCCGTCGATCGGCGGGTTGTCAAGAGCGGACGCCGGCGCGCGACGCCACCTAGCGTCGACGACATGAACGTCAGACGCGAACGCGGTGTGTACATCGCCAGCACGAGCCGTGGCCGACTGGTCGGCGAGTTCGGCTCGCGCGGCGAGGCGCTCGACGCCGTGGGCCGGGGTCCGCTGACCTCACTCGAGCCGACGCGGGTGTGGACGGCCCTCCTCGTGACGGTGAACGTCGCGATGATCGGGGCCCTGTCGGTCCTCGGGTCGGTCCTGATGCGCTGAGGCGCTCAGTTCCAGAGGCTCGGCGCCTCGGCGCGCGAGGGCGGGAGCGCGGATGCCGCGGCCCAGTCGTGCACCCATGCGTCGACCTCCGGGATCCCGTCCGGATAGCCCACCGCCCCGAAGAGCTCCTCGTGCGACAGTGTTCCGCCGCTGCGCTTCATCATCCGGGCGCGCACGATCACCCGTGCGTACAGCTCGCCATCGACGACCGCGCGGTGCTCGAGATAGACGGCCTTGTCGTCGTGTCCGACCATGCGCGACTCGACGTCGAAGCGCTGCCAGAGCTCGAGCGATTTGCGGAACGTCACCGTCTCGCTGGAGACGACGGCGTACCACCCGCGGCTGCGCATGACGTCCCACAGCCCGGTGCGCACCAGCAGATCCCAGCGGCCGAGGTCGAACAGCGACAGATACCGGCCGTTGTTCATGTGCATGAGGATGTCGAGGTCGGTCGGCAGCGTGGTGAGGCGGATGCGCCCCACCTCGGTCGGTCCGATACGTCCTTCGCGGCGGACGCGCCGTCGCGCGCCGAGCATCACGAGCAGGGTCCGCCAGATCACATTCACGGGGAGTGATGGTAGCGATCCACGACCCGGAACGACATTCGGTTGTGGACTCCCGACAGCGCAGGCAGGAGCATCCGCTGCTCGTGACACGCCCGGCCCACGGTGCCCGTCCGGTCGATTTCGCGTCGCGCGACGGCGAGCGTAGAGTCTGGCCATGGAAGCCGACCTCCAGACCGACATCGTCGTCCGTCCGGTTCGCGACGTGGATGCAGAGGCCCTGGGCCGTGTTCACGCGACCTGCTGGCACGAGACCTACGACCACCTCATCAGCAAGGCCGCCCTCGAGGCCGTCTCGCCCAAGCGTCTCGCCGAGCTGTGGACGCACTGGGCCGTCCAGGGTCCCGACTTCAAGATGTTCGCGGCGCTCGTCGGCGGCGAGATCGTCGGCTTCGCCGGCTCGGGCCCTGCGCGTGACAAGGACGCCCCGCGCTTCCGCGAGCTGTACTTCATCTACCTGCTCGACGAGTTCCACGGCACCGGCATCGGGCAGCGCCTGTTCGACTCGGTCGTCGCCGCGGATGAGGAGCTCTACCTCTGGGTCGCGGACGACAACCCCCGCGCGCACCGCTTCTACACGCGCAACGGGTTCACGCTCGACGGCGCTGCCCACACCGAGCCGTTCCTGGGTGAGACGCTCACCGAGGTCCGCTTCGTCCGCTGAGCACGCCTGACGTGCTGCAGGTCTGGCCCCTGGACGGGATCCCCGAGATCACGCCCGGCACCGATCTGGTGACCGTGATCGCGGACGCCGCCGCCGGCGGGCTCGCCGACGGCGACATCCTCGTGGTGACGTCGAAGATCGTGTCGAAGGCCGAGGGCCGCATCGTGCCCGCGGACGACCGTGAGGACGCCATCACCGCCGAGACCGTCCGGATCGTGGCGACGCGCCAGACGCCGAACGGCGGCACCACGCGCATCGTGCAGAACCGGCTCGGCATGGTGTCGGCGGCAGCGGGCGTCGACGCCTCGAACACGCCTCATGGCACGATCCTCCTGCTGCCCGAGGATCCCGATCTGTCGGCCCGACTCATCGCGGCGGGGCTGCGCGAACGCCTCGGCGTCGAGGTCGGCGTGCTCGTGTCCGACACGCTCGGGAGGGCGTGGCGCGACGGCCAGACCGATCACGCGATCGGCGCCGCCGGGGTCCACGTGTTCGAGGATCTGCGCGGCGGCACGGACGCCGAGGGCCGTCCGCTCGTCGTGACCATGCCGTGCGTCGCCGACGAGCTCGCCGGCGCGGCCGACCTCGTCAAGGGGAAGGCCGGCCGCCGTCCGGTCGCGGTGGTCCGTGGGCGACCCGACCTCGTGGGCTCGCTCGACCTTCCGGGGGCGCGGTCGATCGTGCGCCCGCTCGAGCGCGACATGTTCCGGCTCGGAGCCGACGAGGCGTACGCCGAGGGGTTCGCGGCGGGCGCGGCATCCGTCGCCGACGACTGACGCGCGCTCAGCCCCACGCGCCGTCGCGCGTCAGCGCCCGGACACCTTGCCGAACAGGCGCGCGATCGGTGCCAGGACGAGCGGGCGGGCCGCGATCCAGGCGATCACGATCACGACGATCGAGACGCCGAAGATCCAGAATCCGGTCCAGTTCATGAGGTAGGCGTCGGGGTCTGTCGACCCCTGCGCGGCGTACATGTGGTTCAGGTTGCGCAGCGCTCCGGTCGCGAAGACGAGCACGACGTGCACGAAGATGAACAGCACGAAGTAGAGCATCACCGGGAAGTGGATCGCCCGCGCCCACTCCACGGGGTAGATCCGGTTGAGGGTCTTCGCGTTCTTCGGCCAGACCCCGCTCATCCGCACACCCGTGACGATCGCGAGCGGCGCCGCGAGGAAGACGGTGGCGAAGTACGCCAGCTGCTGCAGCGAGTTGTAGTTGACCCAGCCGTTCTCGGTCGGCCAGTCCAGCGACACGTACTGCAGGCCCGCACTGATCGCGTTGGGGAACACCTCCCACGACGTGGGCACGATCCGCATCCACTGCCCCGTGAGGAACAGCAGCACCACGAAGACCACGCCGTTGACGATCCACAGGATGTCGAGCGACTGGTGGAACCACAGGTTCAGGCTGATCTTGCGCCTGCCGTTGTTCCGCGGCGACCAGAACACGCTCGGCCGCTTCTCGGTGCGCACCTGCAGCCCCGACCGGATGATCAGCACCATCAGGAAGACGTTGAAGAAGTGCTGCCACCCCAGCCACGCCGGGATCCCGACCGGCGCACCCTCCGGCAGGTGGTACTCGCCCGGGTACGCCGCGAGGAAGTCGACACCCCACTGCGTGGACAGCAGCCACCGCACCGCGAACACAGCCATGAGGCCCGCGTAGAGCAGCCCGCCACCGCCGACCACCACGATGCCGGCCCACTCGAGCAGCGTGAAGCGCCCGAGACGCCGCGGCTCGCGCTTGGGCTCGGGGCGCGTGCGCGCCGCCGCGCCAAGCCACACCGTGCGGGTGAACGGCAACGGCGCGGAGTAGTCGCGCACCGCCGTCGCCGCACGCGCTCTCTGGAGCCCGGGTTCGGCCGCGGCGGGCGTGGGAGCGGGAAGGGATGCCTCGGCCGCCGGCAGCGCGGGCTCGGCCACCGGCAGCGCGGGCTTGGTCATCGGCGCTGCAGCGAAGAGCCCGGGTGGCGGCCACGCGTCGCCGCCGGGCGTGCGCGGGAGCCCTCGGCGCATCGCGGGTTCGGTCACGCGTGCAGCGGTCTGCGCGGGCGCTGGCGCGATCGGCGCCGGCACGGCGCCCGTCTCCTGCGCGGGCGCCTCGGATTCCTGCGGCGCCTGCAGGGAAGTGGCGCCGTCAACGGACGCAGGGACGGTGGTGGCCGCGACGACGACAGGAGCGGGAGCGGATGCCGGGGGCCAGGGCTCGCCGCCGAGCACGCGGGGCAGACCCCGGCGCAGCCGGCGCGCACCCGGCGCGGCAGGGACCGCGGCGGGCGCTGCGGCGGCTGGTGTGGGAACGGCCGGGGCCGCGAGTGCTCCTGTTTCCTGCGACAGCGCCTCCGTTTGCTGGGGCGCTCGCAGGGAACTGGCGCGGTCGGCCTCGGCGACTCCCGTCGCGGAAGCCTCCGGCGCGCCGACGCCGGGCGATGCGGCGACCGCCTCGGCCTCGGCGACGGGCGCCTCTCCGGCCGGCGGCCAGGGCTCGCCGCCGGGCCGCCGCGGGAGGCCGCGTCGGATCGTCTGCGAGAAGGTCGCCACGCCGCGTTACGCCTTCTTGGCCTCGAGCGCCGCGATCAGCTGCGGCACGACGGTGAACAGGTCGCCGACGACGCCGTAGTCGGCGATGTCGAAGATCGGGGCATCCGCGTCCTTGTTGATCGCGACGATCGTCTTCGCGGTCTGCATGCCCGCCTTGTGCTGGATGGCGCCCGAGATGCCGAGGGCGACGTAGAGCTGCGGGGCGACCGAGACGCCGGTCTGCCCGACCTGGTACGACTGCGGCACATACCCCGCGTCGACGGCGGCGCGCGACGCGCCGACCGCGGCGCCCAGCACGTCGGCCAGCTGGTCGACGAGGGCGAACTTCTCCTCCGATCCGAGCCCGCGACCGCCCGAGACGACCTTGGCGGCACCGCGCAGCTCGGGTCGCGACGACGAGACGACGGCCTCTTCGACGGCCCCCACGGTCGCCGTCCTGCGGCCGGACGGCGTGACGGCGAGATGCTCGACGGGCGGCGAGGTGACCGCCTCGGCGCGGGCGTCGACCGCGCCCTGGCGGATCGTGATGACCGGCGCGCCCCAGGTCACCGCGGCGTCGACGTTGTACGCGCCCCCGTAGACCGAGTGGTGGGCGACGACACCCTCCGCGTCGCGCGAGACGCCGACGGCGTCGACACACAGACCGGAGCGCGAGCGGGCGGCGTAGCGCCCCGCCGCCTCCCGGCCATCGATCGAGTGCGACACGAGCACGGCGTCGGGACGCACGAGGTCGGCCGCGGCGGCGAGCGCGTCGACGACCGGCACGACGAGGCCCTCGCCGGGTGCCGCGACGAGGACGGATGCTGCGCCCAGGGCCGCGGCATCCGTCGCCAGCTTCTCGTCACCGACGATCAGCGCGACCGGTGTGCCCACCTGGGCGGCAGCGCCCAGGAGACCGGCGGCCGACTTGGCGAGCGCGCCCGACGGTGTGACGTCGAGCAGGACGAGGATCGAGTCTTCGGCGAAGGTCATGTCAGCCATCCCTAGGCGAGCCGGTTCTGGATGAGGAACTCGGCGAGCTTCTCGCCGGCGTCGCCCTCGTCGACGATCTTCACGCCCGCCTCGCGCGGCGGCTTCTCACTGAGGGCGATCACGATCGATCGGGCGGCATCGGGGTCATGCGCCTCGATGCCGAGGTCGTCGAGGGAGAGCGTCTCGAACGGCTTCTTCTTCGCAGCCATGATGCCTTTGAAGTTGGGGAAGCGGGCGTCGGGGAGCGCCTCGGTGATCGAGATCACGGCGGGCAGCTCGGCCGTGACCTGCGCGGTCGCGCCGTCGCTCGCCCGCACACCCGACACGCTGCCGTCGGAGATCTCGACCGAGTTGAGGGACGTGGCGGCCGGGACGTCGAGCAGTTCAGCGACCATGGCGGCCATCACGCCACCCGACCCGTCGGTCGACTGGTTGCCGGCGATCACGAGGTCGAACCCGACACGCTTGACGGCGGCGGCGAGCACCTCGGCGGTGAGCCCGAGATCGGCCCCGAGCAACGCCTCGTCGATGACCTGCACCGCAGACGCGGCGCCCATCGCGAGGCCCTTGCGCACGGTGGCGGACGCCGACTCCGGAGCGACCGACAGCACGACGACCTCGGTTCCGGCGTTCTTGTCGGCGTACGACAGCGCGACCTCGAGCGCACGTTCGCCGATCTCGTCGAGCACCGACTCGCTCGCCGCCCGGTCGGCCAGACCGGTCTCGAGGCTGAGCTTGCGATCCCCGTACGTATCCGGGACTTCCTTGACCAGGACGACGATCTTCATTGCCATCTCCTCACGCTGCGGACGAGTCTATGGCGCACCTCGCTGTGTACCCAATCGACCGTGGGCGGCGCACAACTTCGCGGCGCGACCGGCCTCTGTGTATACATAGAGTGCCCAAACCCCGCCTCCGAGCCTTCCCTCGCCGGGCCGCGGCCAACGGTACGGTGGGACCGAGGAGGTGCCCTGTGTCCGCGCCACGACGACTGCCCGTCGACCCGATCGCCGAAGCCAAGCGGCAGTGGGTCGAGCACGGGTGGGAGCCCGCCGCCGCCGGCATGACCGCCGTCACCTCGATCATCCGCGCGCAGCAGCTCATGTTCGCCCGCATCGACGCGACGCTCAAGCCGTTCGGCCTGTCGTTCGCCCGGTACGAGATGCTGCGCCTGCTGGCCTTCACAAGAGCGGGACGGATGCCGATGGCCAGCGCCATCGCGCGCCTCCAGGTGCACCCGACCAGCGTCACCAACACGGTCGACCGCCTCGCGCGCGACGGCCTGGTGACCCGCGAGCCGCATCCGATCGACGGACGCGCGGCGATGCTCGTCATCACGCCCGCCGGGCTCGACCTGGTCGAGGACGCGACCGTGGCGCTCAACGAGGGTGTGTTCGAGGACGTCGGCCTCACCGACGACGACACGGCCGAGCTGGTCCGCATCATCGCGCGATTCCGGAAGGACTCGGGCGATTTCACCGACCCGAGGCCGCAGCCCGAGCCGCTCTGATCGCGCGTCAGCGACCCTGGAAGTCGGGCGACCGCTTCTCGCGGAACGCCGCCATGCCTTCTTTCTGATCCTCCGTGTCGAACAGGCTCGCGAACACGTGGCGCTCGAGGCGCAGGCCCTCGGCGAGGGGAACCTCCATCGCCGCGTCGAGCGCGGCCTTGGCCGCATACAGCGAGGGCAGCGACTTGGCGGCGATCGCCTCGGCGAGCTTCGCGGCCTCGTCGAGGAGGTCGGCGGCCGGCACGACGCGCGACACGAGTCCGGAGCGCTCGGCCTCCGCGGCATCCATCATCCGGCCCGACAGGATCAGGTCGGCCGCCTTGTAGTAGCCGACCGCGCGGATGAGCCGCTGCGAGCCGCCCATGCCGGGGATCACGCCGAGGTTGATCTCGGGCTGCCCGAACTTCGCCGTGTCTGCGGCGAGGATGATGTCGCACATCATCGCGAGCTCACAGCCGCCGCCGAGCGCGTAGCCGGCGACCGCCGCGATGACCGGCGTGCGCACCCCGGCGAACTGCGTCCAGCCGCCGAAGTGGTCGGCCATCAGCATCTCGAGCCCGGTCTTGGACTCCATCTCCTTGATGTCGGCACCGGCGGCGAAGGCGCGCTCCGAGCCGGTGAGCACGATGGCGCCGATGCTCGCGTCGGCATCGAAGACGGATGCCGCGGCCACGACGTCCTTCATCGTCTGGGTGTTGAGCGCATTGAGCGCCTCGGGACGGTTGAGCGTGATCCAGCCCACGCCTCCGCGCGTCTCGACGAGGATGGTCTCGTACTCGGTCATCGCTGCCTCCCGCAAGTCCGTGCGTCGTCGCACACCGCTTCCGATCGTATAGAGGAGACACGGACCGGCCGTGCCCACCTGTGGACACGGCATGGGGAATCCTCCCCATGGGAAGCGTTCGCCACCTCGGTTAGCCTGACGTGGGGGCCGACACCGGTCCGAGCTTTCGAAGGGATTGACCATGGCGGATTTCAAGGCTTCATACGGCGAGATGGAAGCGATGTCGGGCAAGCTCGACAGCGGTCGCGAGGAGATCGGCGACATCCTGCGTCGCCTCAAGAGCGACGTGGACCGGCTCCTCGGCGACGACTTCAAGACGCAGCACGCGTCGGGCAAGTTCGGTGAGGGCTACAACGAGCTGACCACCGGTCTGGAGAAGGCCATCGAGGGCATCTCCGACATGGGCGAGTCGCTGCGCAAGATGCAGCAGGCCATCAAGGACACCGACCAGGCACTCGCCGGCAACTGACCGCCGATCGATGGGAAGGGGATGCACATCCCCTTCCCATCGTCGTCAGATGAGGAGCGGACGTGGCTGACGTCTACATCAAGGTGGACCACCTGAACCGGCTGAACGGGTCTCTCAAGCAGATCATCGTCGAGTTCGAAGACGCCGAGGAGCGCACCGACGACCTGCAGGACCTCATCGCGCGCCCCGACGGACGCAACAGCCTCTACAAGCGGACGCACGAGTTCGAGGGCGGGTGGAACGACCGGCGCAAGCAGCTCCTCGAGAAGCTGAGCAACATCCAGGCCGCGGTCGAGTCCACGTGCACCGGCTGGCAGGAGTTCGACCTCGAGCTCTCCCGCGACCTCTCGCTGCGCGAGTCCGACGCCGACAACCTTCCCGTGCGCTGAGCAGGAACGACGATGACGACGATCTACACCAAGAGCCAGCACCGCGTCCACGTGATCGAGGGCGACGCGCAGGGCATCATCGACCGCGGGCGCGAGATCTCCCGGCTCGGACGCCAGATGATCGGTGCCGCCGGCGTGCTGAGCGCGATCGCGGACGGCGCGACCGAAGAGAAGGGCCGCTCGATCGAGCGGATCAAGGACGAGGTGGGCGACGCCCACGAGGAGCTCGCCCTCGCCGGCGAGCGGTACAAGCCGACCGGCACGGCCATGACGGCGTACGGCCAGTCGCTCAGCGGCGTGCAGGCGAAGCTGCGTCCGCTCGTGCTCGAGATCGAAGAGGCCAAGCGCCAGCTCGTCGCGAAGATGAGCGCCGCGAGCGAGGCGCAGGATGCGGCGGAGGAGTCCGCCGACTACGACCCCGCCGATTCGACGGCGCAGGGCACGCACCAGGCCGACCAGTGGCAGGCGCGCGAAGCGGGCATCGCCGCCGGCAACGCCCAGATCTACTTCGACGGGCTGCTCGAGGACTTCGACACCCAGTGGCGCATCTGGGACGAGGCGTACGACACCGCACTCGGCGCGATCGAGGATGCCACCGAGGGCAACGTCAGCGACTCGTGGACCGACAACATCGCCGACATCGTGCAGATCGTCGTCGACGTCGTGACCGTGATCGGCATCATCGTGACCATCGCGGCCCTGATCATCGGCGGCCCGATCCTCGCGCTCATCGCCGTGGCGCTCGCGGTCGTGATCCTTCTCGGGACGCTCATCCTCTACGACGCCGGCAGGGCCACGAAGGGCGACCTCGCGTGGGCGATCGTCGGCGTGCTGCCGTTCGGCCGCCTCGGGTCGCTGTTCAAGGCCGGTTCGCGCCTGCAGGCGCTCAAGTTCTTCGCGGGGCCGGTGTTCGAGATCGGCGACGCGATCGGCGACATCCGCCGCCTGCGCGGGATCCGGCTCGCGGTCGAGACCATGGGCTCGGGCCACGGCCTCGGCAACGCCGCCCGTGCGGGCCTCGCATCGCGCATCGCGGACACCTTCTCGGGTCTGCGCCTCCGCGACATCGGCATCGGCACCCTCGTGCAGAACATCCGACGCGGCGGCGGCGCCTGGACGGTGAACATCGCCGACGAGTTCGCCGACTTCTCCAGCCACCACCAGTCCGTCGTCAACGCGGTGTCGGATGCGGGCGACATCATCAACCGCGCCGCCGACATCCCCGGTCCCGGCCAGATCGCCACCAACATCGGCGACTTCGCGGTGAAGCTCACCGCTCTCGGCCGCGACACGCGCCAGGTGTTCGACATGATCACCGACTCCCCCTTCCAGCTCCCCGCCGGCGTCGACACGTGGCGCGAGCAGCTGGCGGGATAGCCTGGACGCGATGCCAGAGCTGACCCATACCGTCCCGGCGTACCGCCTCCTCCTCCCCGAGGGGTGGGAGGAACTCCCCGCAGATCGCGCAGGGGTGGAGGAGCTGATCCGACGCACGTCGGAGGTCTTCCGCTCGCAGCACCGTCCCGACCTCGACGCGCAGATGCGCACCCTGCTCGAGGTGGCGTACCGCAAGATGAAGCAGGCGCGGGTGTTCGCGCTCTACCTTCAGACCTCGGCCAGGGACGTGCCCCTGCCCATGTCGATCACGGCATCGACGGTGTCCGGCCAGCTGGGTGGCACCCTCGACCGCCAGGTCGCCCGCCTGGTCCGCGAGAACGGGGCGCAGTTCCTCACCGACGACCGCTCGATCCTGCGCTGGGAGGCCGCGGTGGGTTCGCGCGCCGAGGCGGACGGCGCCGCGGCCCATGTCGTGGACTACCTCATCCCGATCCCAGGGTCGGAGCGCCGGAGCGCCCTGCAGTTCACCACGACCATCCCGCTCCCCGCCGACCACGGGCCGGAGCTGGCCCCGCTCATCGACGGGCTCACGCAGCTCAGCGACCTGCTCATCAGCACCTTCACCTGGGATCGGAGCGCCCAGTGATCCCCTACCACCTCGACTACGACGACAGCGTGTGGCTGCCGGTGCCGGAGCAGCCGACCGAAGAGTGGCCGGACGAACTCGTCGCGCACTACACGCGCGGACTCGGAGGGATGTCCCCGACGCTCGCCGACGCCCTCCGCAGAGTCGCCGAGACGGCGACCGCCATGCGCACGGAGCTCACGGACCAGCTGCTCGTGTTCTGCCCGCCGCACCTCGCGCCGGCGATCGGCTTCGTCGGCGTCCAGGTTGTCGAAGACCCCGACACCGGGCTGGATGATGCCGTCGCCGGCGATCCCACCGGCGTACTGCTCCCCAACGTCGAAGCCGTCGCCGACGAGTACTGGGGCGAGGGGCGCCGCGCGGCGATCGTCACCGAATCGTCGAAGCCCGGCATCCAGGCCGGAAGGTTCAACTACGCGTTCCGTCGCGCGGACTCCCTGCTCGTCGCGACCGCGATCGCGGACACGATCCCCTACGCGACGACGATGCTGGCGCACAGCGACCGGCTCGTGACCTCGACCCGGCTGGAGGGCGAATGAGCATCCGCACGCACGTCGTCGAAGTCGCCCGCAGCGTGCCGCTGTCAGGCGATGAGCGTCCGCGCGACATCGCCCGGACGCTGCAGCAGCCGCTGGTCGAGGGCCTCGACCAGGCGACGGCCGAGCGGCTGGCTCGCGCGGATCGCACCTTCGCCGCTCGCGTGGCCGAGTGGGAGGCGCGCGCCGGAGAGAAGCCGGCGCGTCAGCGGCGCCTGGTCACGCCCTGGCCGGATCTCGTGGCGATCTTCGCGGTGGCGAGCGCCATGGGCGCAGCAGCAGGCGCCGGGCGACTGACCGGCGGCACGCCGATGAACAGCCTTCCGGTGGTCGCGCCGACCGTCGTCATCAGCCTCTCGATCGCGCTGCTGCTCCTCGCAGCCGGCGCCCTGTTCGCCCGGCGCGAGCGGTCGACCCTGCTCGCGCAGTACGAGGACTCGGCCGCGGTGTCGCGATCCGGCTTCCTCGGTGCGAGCGCGGCGCTCAGCGTCGTCGCGCTGATCGCGATGATCGTCCGCCTGCTCACGGACGACGTCTTCCCGCTCGCCGTCGTCGCGACCGTGATGGCGGGCGTCACGACCGTCGTCACCGTGGCTCTGGCGATCTCCGCGTACCGCCTCGCGCGCGCGAGCGCCTCCGGCGGGAAGCTGATCCACCGCTCGCGGCGCACCGCTCAGGGATCGCTCCGCAACGAGGCGCTCAGCGCGTCCGAAGACGCCCGCGATCAGGCCGCTGACGCGCTCGAGGCCACGACCCCGAGCGTGCGGGACGAACTCGCCGCGGCGTACCAGGAGGCGGTGTCGCAGCTTGCCGCGCGGAAGATCCTTCCCTCCGCCACGCTCAAGCGGCTGACGCCGAGCGATTGGATCGCCGCCCGCTACGACGTCGAGACCTGACGCCGCGTCAGCGGCTGTCGTCGCGGATCGTGTTGATGATCCCCGAGAAGTCCTGACCGGCGCCCGCGCCGTCGGCGTACTGCCGGTAGATCTCGCGCGCGAGCATGCCCATGCGTGCATCGACCCCGGTCGACACGATGGCGTGCTCGGCGAGTCCGAGGTCCTTCGACATCAGGGCGCCCGCGAACCCCGGCTGGTAGTCGCGGTTGGCCGGGCTCGTCGGCACAGGCCCCGGGACGGGGCAGTTCGTCGTCAGCGCCCAGCACTGGCCCGAGGCGTTCGACGCGACGTCGAACAGCGCCTGGTGCGAGAGTCCGAGCCGCTCCCCGAGCACGAACGCCTCGGCGACCGCGATCTGCGACACCGCGAGGATCATGTTGTTGCAGACCTTCGCCGCCTGGCCGAGTCCCGCCCCGCCGCAGTGGACGACGCGGCGGCCCATCGCCTCGAGCACCGGCCGTGCCGTCTCGAAGTCTTCGTCGGTGCCGCCGACCATGAAGGCCAGGCTGGCGTTCTCGGCACCGACGACGCCGCCCGAGACGGGTGCGTCGAGCGAGCGATGCCCGGCCGCCTCGGCGGCCTCATGCGCCGCGCGGGCCTCGTCGACGGCGATGGTGGACGAGTCGATGAAGAGGGTTCCCGGGGCGGCGACGTCGAGCAGACCCTCCGCGCCGTCGACGCCGCGGTACGCGTCCAGCACCTGCGTGCCGGACTGGAACATCGTGATCACGATGTCGGCCTCGGCTGCCTGCACAGCGGCGGCACCCGACTCGGCGACGGCCAGGCCACCCTGGGCCGCGGCATCCATCGCCCCCTGGAAGACGTCGAACCCGACGACGTCGTGCCCGGCGGCCGCCAGGTTGCGGGCCATCGGCAGGCCCATGTGCCCGAGTCCGAGGAAGGCGATGCGCATGTCAGGCTCCCAGCAGTTCGCGGCCGATGATGACCCGCATGATCTCGTTCGTGCCCTCGAGGATCTGATGCACGCGCAGGTCGCGCACCACCTTCTCGATGCCGTAGTCGTGGAGGTAGCCGTAGCCGCCGTGCAGCTGCAGGGCCTCGTTCGCCACGCGGAAGCCGGCGTCCGTCGCGTAGCGCTTGGCCATCGCGCACTGCATCGACTTGTCGGGGGCGTTCGTGTCGACGGCGGCCGCCGCGCCGGTCACGAGTGCCCGCGCGGCCCGCAGCTCGGTCGCCATGTCGGCGAGGGTGAAGACGACCGACTGCTTCTCGGCGAGCGGCTCGCCGAACGTGAAGCGCTCATGCACGTAGCGGATGGCCTGGTCGAGCGCCCACTGCGCGCCGCCGAGCGAGCACGCCGCGATGTTGATGCGACCGCCGTCGAGCGCCGACATCGCGATCTTGAAGCCCTGGCCCTCGTTGCCGAGGAGGTTGGCCGCGGGCACGCGCACCTCGTCGAGGATGACCTGGCGCGTCGGCTGGGCGTTCCACCCCATCTTCTTCTCATTGACGCCGAACGACAGCCCGGCCGTATCGGCGGGGACGAGGAAGGCGGTGATGCCGCGGGCGCCCGGGTCGCCGGTGCGTGCCATGACGATGTAGACGGATGCCTCGCCCGCACCCGAGATGAACTGCTTGACGCCCGTCAGCACGAACTCGTCGCCGTCGCGGATCGCGGTCGTGGTGATGGCGGCGGCGTCGGAGCCGGCGCCCGGCTCGGTGAGGCAGTAGCTGCCGAAGCCGCGCATCGAGGTGAGCAGCGGCAGCCACTCCTGGCGCTGGGCGTCGCTGCCGTAGGTGTCGATCATCCACGCGACCATGTTGTGGATCGAGATGTAGGCGGCGATCGCCGGGTCGCCGACGGCGATCTCCTCGAAGATTGCCACGGCATCGGTACGGGTGAGGCCCGTGCCGCCGACGTCCTCGCGCACGTAGATGCCGCCGAGCCCCAGCTCTCCTGCGCGGTGGAGGGTCTCGCGCGGGAAGTGCTTCTGCTCGTCCCACTCGAGGGCGTGCGGCGCCAGCTCGGCGTCGGCGAACTCGCGCACCGCCTCGATGATCGCGGCGCGGTCGTCAGCGGAGAGCGGTTCGGCGGGGGTGGTGATCGTCATGGACATCGTTGCTCCTTCAGCCTCACCCGAACGTCTTCATGGGGCATCCTGGTGAAAGTCACCGTGCCTTCTTTGGCACGATGCTGATTTTACATGGACTTCCATGTATCTGCGAGGGAGTCAGTGTTTTCGGCTCCGTCGACGCGTCGACGACCCCCGCATGCGATCGCTGCGGAGGTCGTCGCGGCGCCGTCTACTCGCCCCAGGGCGCGAAGGCGCGGAGCTCGATCTGCCCGTTGCGGGCCATGGGGTGGCGCGACGCGATCTCGATCGCCTCGTCGAGATCGGCGACGTCGAGGATGTCGAATCCGAGGATCACCTCGCTCGTCTCGGCGAACGGCCCGCGCGTCGTGAGCACCTTCCCGCCGCGCACGCGCACGACGGTCGATTCGGCGACGGGTGCCAGCACCTCGCCGATCACCCGCTTGCCGCTCGCATCGAGGGGATCGACCCACTCGTTGATGTCGGACTCGTCCGACTGCTGATCCGGCTGCGCATCGCTGACGACGAACATCATGAACTTCATGGTCTGATCCTTCCGTGACGGGATGGCCGGACACCACCCTCACCTCGGGCGTCGTGCGACCCCGACGGGGATCGACGTTTCGCGCGAATCCGTTCTGCCGGCACGGTGACCGGGCTGCCGCGCGCTCGTCCAAGGTGGCGAACGCCTTCCCCCCGCGGCGCGGTACATTCCTCTCGTGCGCCCTCGCCTGATCCCTGTCCTCGTCATCGCGGCCGTGGTCGTCTCGGGCTGCGCGTCGACGCCGCCCTCGATCTCCCCTGCGGCCACGACCGAGCCGACCCCCGGCGGGCCTTCGCCCGAAGCCATACCGAACGCCCGCCTCGTCGTCGGCATCGAAGGCGTGACCTACGAGGGCGCGGACGAGGCGGAGGAGTTCCTGTTCGCCGGCGCCGGTGAGGGAGACGAACTGCTCGCGCTGATCGAAGAGCTCTCGGGCGAGCCGCGCTCGGGTGAGGAGATCGAGGGTCCCTACGGCGGACTCTGGGGCACCGGTTACGAGTGGGATGAGATCACCGTGACCGTGAGCGGCGAGAACGAGGATCGGATGAGCGTGGCGGTCCGCGCGACGGAGATCGGCGGCGTCCCCGTCGTCACGGCGGACGGCGATCTGGCCGTCGGCTCGTCGCGCGAGGACGCGGTCGCCGCAGGTGCGCGCGACGGCTGGGACGCCGATGAGGACGGCACCGCCGACTACCTCGACCTCGGCGAGACCGAAGTGCCTGGCACCCAGTCGCTCCAGAACCCCGGCGACGTCGGCATCATGTTCGTCATGCTCGGCCTGACCGGAGACACCATCAGCGAGATCCAGGCTCCCGCGAACGACTTCAGCGACATCTGACGCACGGTTCGCCGCCCCGCCGCGCCCAGCTCAGCCGAGCGGGGTGACGGTGGCGGATGCCGCATCCCACCGCCGCAGCGCGACGGCCTCGCCGGCGTGCTCGCGGTCGAGCAGCCGGAGCGCCTGCGGGAGCACATCCAGCGGCAGCCGGCGGGCGAGGGTGACGTGCGGCGTCCACGCTCCGGGGGCCGTGTGCGCGGCATCCGGCCCCTCGGGAGCTTCACGATGGACGGACGCGTGCAGCGCGAGGAGCGCCGCATCGGGCACGACCTGGCGGGCGAGGACCGCACGCTCGCCGTGTGCGAAGACGATGGGAGAGCCGAGCGTCACGGGCAGCGGGAGGCGCGAGACCGCTTCCGCGAAGGCGACCTCCGGCAGCGAAGGGCGCACGAGCAGGGTGAGGTGGGGACGATTGCTGGGTGCACGGTGAGACGCCAGGCTCGACAGCCCGGCCTCGGCGAGGCGGTCCCACTCCGCGCGGACCGCGCTCTCGGTCTCGGAGTCGAAGAGCACCTCGATGCTCACGATGTCGCTCATGTCAGAGCGACCGTACCCGCGCTCGGGCGGCAGGTCGAGCCCGGGATCAGAGGCTTTCGAGCACGCCCGCGCCGAACACGAGCGCGGCGGCGACCACGGTGGCCGTCACGGCGACAGCCGCGATGAGCACGACGAGGATGTTGCCGGCGAGGGTGAGCAGCAGGGCGCCCGCTGTCGAGAGACCCCTGCCGGTGGTGTGGATGGGGGAGGTCGCTGTCACCCTTCCGACGCTACGGACGCTCCGCCCGGCGCGCGTCCGCCGGAGGTCTCATGCGCCTCCACCCACAGGATGATCCCCGGCTGCCGCACAACGGCCGAGCGGCGGGTGGAGGACCTCCCACCCGCCGCTCGGCACCGTCATCCGCGTCAGAGGATCAGCAGCGGCGACGGAACGATCGCGCGCGAGTCCTTGAACCCGGCGGCACCGTCGAACGTCGTGCGGATCAGGTGCAGGCCCTTCGCGAGCTTCGGCAGCGTGATGCTGACCTTGCCCTTGTCGGCGGCCGCGAGCTCCGCGGTGGCGATGACCTTGCCGCCGTCGGTCACCGTCACGGTGCCGACCGGCGCCGTGCCGTCGGCCGAGACGACCTTGCCCGTGACCGTGACGGTCGCGCTCTGCTTGGCGACGACCTTGTCGGGCGCGGCGAGCACAGCGGTGCGCACGTCGGCCTTGTCGACGAGCACGGCCACCGAGCGGGCGGGCACCGTGAGGGCGCCGGTCGAGGCATCCCACGTCGTCGTCTTCACCACGGCGTCGGAGCCCTTCGCCTGCGCGGCCGTCAGCGCGAACCCGCGACCGGCGAGGTCGGGCAGCGCCTGCGTCGTCGCGTCGGGCGACGCGTTGAAGACCACCAGCGCGCCTTCGAGCTCGGGGTCGACGTCGTCGCCCACGAGGTCGTCGATGAGCATCACGACGACGCCGGGCGTGGCATCCGGCCCGCTGTTCGGGAACGAGACCTTCTCCTGGATCAGGTCCGCAGACCCGAGCCGCAGGAGGCCCACTTCTTCGCGCACGCGGAGGAGATCGAGAGCGGATGCCTCGGCCGCGGCGATGTCGGAGGCGCCGGGCTTGAGCGCCGGGTTCTCGAGCAGCGGCTTCATGAACGACCACTTGTCCTTGTTGTCGGACTCGCGCGGCAGGCCCGAGCCGAAGGTCGACTCCTTGCCCGTCCAGTCGATGCGGTTGAACCAGTCGCCCGAGTTGTAGCTGTTGCGGTCGAGGGACTTCGAACGCAGCAGCTCGGTGCCGGCGTGCCAGAACGACGGGGTCTGCGAGAACGTCGTCGTCGCGAGCGACAGCGTGTTCATGCGCACGCGGTCGGCCATCGACGTGTCGACCGGGAGCTTGAACACCTGGTGGTCGTACAGCGTCTCGTTGTCGTGCGCGTCGACGTACGTGATGATCTCGTCGGGCTCATCGGCGTATCCGGCCGGGGAGCCGTTGTAGTCGAACTGCGAGCCCGCCTTGACGGTGCCGTCCGCCGCGGTCATCTCGAAGTCGCGGAGGTTGCCCGCGAGGCCGAGCTTGACAAGATCGGTCTTGCGCGCGAGGTCGCCCGCCGGGTCGCCGGGGACGTTCGGACGGCCGTTGGGGTCGGTGTACAGACCCGTTCCGAAGCCCTGGTAGAAGATCGACGCGCCGTCGACCGGGCTGCCGCCGTGCACCGCGTCGCGCAGACGGTCGGTGAACGTGCCGATGCCCGTGCCGCCGAGCTGACCCTGCGTGGCCTGCTCGAAGAGGGCGTTGTTCTGCACTTCGCCGAAGTTCCAGCCCTCGCCGTACAGGTAGACGGCCTTGCCGTCGACGCCGTCCTTCTTGAGCGTGAGCTCATCGAGCGCCGCGCGGATCTCGAGCATGTTCGCCTTGGAGTGGTGCCCCATCAGGTCGAAGCGGAAGCCGTCGACCTTGTAGTCGCGCGCCCAGGTGACGACGGAGTCGACCATGAGCTTCTGCGCGACCTGGTGCTCGGTCGCCACGTTCTGGCAGCAGGTCGAGGTCTCGACGCTGCCTGCCAGGTTCAGGCGGTGGTAGTACCCGGGCACGACCTTGTCGAGGACGGACTTCGCGTCCTGACCGGACTGCGCCGTGTGGTTGTAGACCTCGTCCAGCACGACCTGCAGGTCCATGCCGTGCAGGGCGCCGACCATCTCGCGGAACTCGTGCACGCGCGCGCCGCCCTCGGGGTCGACGGCGTACGAGCCCTCCGGCGCCGAGTAGTGGTACGGGTCATAGCCCCAGTTGAAGCCGTCGGCGTCGACCACCTTCTGGATGCACGCCTGCTGCTGATCGCTGCCGGGACCGAACGACGCGAGGTCGCAGTCGGGCTCCTGCTGCTTCGAGCGGTCCTCTTCGATCGACGCGATGTCGAACGACGGGAGCAGGTGGATCGTGTTGATCCCGGCATCCGCCAGCTGACGCAGCTGCTTCGTTCCGGCGGAGTCACGCGTGAAGGCGCGATAGGTGCCGCGCTCCTCGGCGGGGACGGTCTCGTCGGTGATCGAGAAGTCGCGGATGTGCAGCTCGTAGATCGCACGGTCGACCGGGCGGTCGATGACCGGGGCCTTCGTCTTCTCCCACTGCTTCGGCTTCCACGACTTGTCGTCGAGGTCGATCGCCACCGAGCGCTCGGAGTTGAGCGTCAGCCCGACCGAGTACGGGTCGGTGACCCGGTTGGTCTCGACCTTCTTGGTCGAGGGCGCGTAGACCACGAGCTCCCAGAGGTACTCGTCGCCCTTGAGGGCCTTGTCGCCCTTGACCGACCAGACGCCGGATGCCGCGTCCCACGCCGCGTCGTGACGCGTCGGGTCGCCGTCGGCGCCGGCATCCCACGTGAGCAGCGTCGCCTTCTGCGCGGTCGGCGCCCACAGCCGGAACGTCGGCTTGTCCTTGTTGAACGTGACGCCGAGCTCGGAGTCCTCGGCCGCGTCGGCGTAGAGGTCGTCGAGGACGCCCGGGATCTGCACGCCGGTGAACGCCTTCAGCACACCGCCGGCGTCCCGCTGCGAGACCATGAGCTGGCCCTTGAGCAGAGCGGCCGCGGCATCCCGGTCGGTGTCCTCGACGCGCAGCGCGACGAACCCTGCGAGAGCCGGGAAGAGTGCCTTCTGATCGGCGGTCAGCCCGCCGTCGACTCGCGTGAGGTCGACGGCCTCGCCGCCGGTCACCTGGCCGTCGGCCAGGGCGAGCTTCGCGTCGGCGGACGAGTGCAGCTGCCACGAGGCATCGGCTGCCGTCGTGCCGAGGTTGGCGGGCCAGGCGATGGTGCCGGCGTCGATCCAGTGGGCCCGGAGCTCGCCTGTGCCGGCGAGCGGCGGGTCGCTCGACTTCACGGTCAGCACGTGTGTCTTGAGGTTGTAGCGGAACGTGGTGACCTTGCCCAGGGTGGCGCTGAACGTGATGTTCGCACCGCCCGGGTTGCCGTCGGCTCCGTAGTTCTCATCCCAGGTGAGGTCGTGCGCGACCTTGACGTCGTATGAGCCGGTCGGCAGATCGTCGGTCGTGTACTGGAAGATGCCGTCCTTGTTGCGGTCGAACATCATCGTCGCCAGGCACTCCGGCTGCCAGTCGCCGGGGCAGCCGAGCTCGCTCTGGAGCGTGCCGGGGAGGGTGATGACCGGACCGTCGGCGGTCGACCAGATGTTCTTGGTGCGCGAGTCGAAGTAGAACGTGATCTCGCCGCCCTCGTGCTTCAGCGCGATATTGCCGCCGCCGGCGCCATAGCTCTCGGCCCATGACTTCTCGACGGCGATCTTGTACTCGTAGTCGCCCTTCGCCAGGTTCTCGAACGTGCGGCTCCAGATGCCGCCCGCCTGCTCCGTCATCTGCACGGCGGCGCAGTCGGGCTGCCAGTTGTCGGAGCACCCGACGAGGCTGTTGAAGCTGCCTGGGACGCTGACGAACCCGTAGTCCTTGGGCTCCTGAGGCTCGGGCTCCTCCGGGGCCTCCGGTTCCTCCGGCTCCGCGGGGGCGGTCAGGCTCACGCGGTTGCCGACGGAGGCGAAGGTCGACGACGCGGAGCGGTTGCCCGCAGCATCCGTCGACACCGCCCGGTACTCGAGGAGCGTGCCTCGCGCGAGACCCGCCGTGTCGTGGAAGACGCGGGGAGAGGTGTCCTCAGCCGTGCCGAGCGCATGCCACTCGTCGTCGCCGGCGACGCGCCACGCGAAGCTCGTCTCGGCCCACACGCCGTCGGCGATGTCGGCGCGGACGGGCGAGACGCCGCTGACACCGGCACCCGCGTACGGGGCGTCGACCACGATGTCGCCGGCCTGGCTCGGCGCCGTGACGGGCTTGCTCGCGGTGTAGACCACGGCCGACATGGCCGGAACCGTGACCGAGGCGACACCCGCCGCGTCGGTCGCGAACGCACTCCCGCCGCCGTAGAGCGGGGAGAACGAGGCATCCGTCGTCAGGGTCGGGATGTTCACGGTCTTCGCCGCGGTCGCGTTGTTCGTCGCGACGAGGTACTCCACCTTGTCTTCGCGGTCGACGCGGCTGAAGGCGTACACGCCGGTCGCGGCGTCGTCGACGAAGCGCTCGATCTGCGCACCGGTCTCGAGGGCCGGGTGCGACGAGCGCAGCTCGGCCAGCGCGGCGATGTGCTCGTAGAGCGGGGCGTCGGTGGCGTAGCGGTCGACCTTGCCGAGCTGCTGACCCGTGACGAGGGGCTGGTTCGCGTAGTCGGCCGTCTCGGTCGCGAAGAGCGACTGGCGGGCGTCCTTGTCGCCGCCGGTGCCGGCGAAGCCCTGCTCGTCGCCGTAGTAGACGACCGGCTGGCCGCGCGTGAGGTACATCAGCTCGTGCGCCAGCTCGTCGCGCTGCAGGGCATCGGCGCCGGCGACGAAGTAGCCGATGCGGCCCATGTCGTGGTTGCCGAGGAAGGTCGGCAGCGCCGTCGCCGACGAGTCCGGCGTCGTGTACATGTCGTCGCCGGCGAACAGCGCGCGCAGGCCGCTCGGCTTGGCGGCGACCCCCGTGCCCTTCGCGTAGGCGGTCGCCGCGCTCTGGAAGGTGAAGTCGAGCACCGAGTTCATGTCGCTGTTGCGCACGTACGGGGAGAGCTTCGCGGGGTCGGCGTCGTAGACCTCGCCGAACATGAAGAACTCGTCCTTGCCCTTCGCGTGGGCGTAGTCGAGCACCTCGGTCGACCACTTCTCCCAGAACTCGAAGTTGACGTGCTTGGCCGTGTCGATGCGGAAGCCGTCGATGCCCAGATCGACCCATCCCTGGTAGACGTCGACGAAGCCGTCGACGACGGTCGGGTGCTCGGTCATGAGGTCGTCGAGGCCGACGAAGTCGCCGAACGTGACCGACTCGCCCGCCCACGTCGAGTCGCCGCGGTTGTGGTACAGCGTGGGGTCGTTGAGCCACGCCGGCACCTTGACGTCCTTGTCGGCGGCGGAGATCACGGGCGTGTAGGGGAAGCTCGTCGCCGGGTCGAGCGCGGGGAACTCGTCGGTGCCGGCGTACGTGGCGGGGTCGAACGCGACTCCTGCGGCGTCGCGATACGGCTCGGCCTCCTTGGTGATGTACGTCTGCGAGCCCTCCGCGTACGAGATCACGTCGGCGGTGTGGTTCGTGATGATGTCGAAGTAGACCTTGATGCCACGGTCGTGGGCATCGGCGATCAGCGCCTCGAGCTCGGCGTTCGTGCCCAGGTGGGGGTCGATCTGGGTGAAGTCGGTGATCCAGTAGCCGTGGTAGCCGGCGCTCGCGTCGGCGCCGGCACCCTGGACCGGACGGTTCTTGAAGCTCGGGGTGAGCCAGATTGCCGTCGTGCCGAGTCCCTCGATGTAGTCGAGCTTCGACCGCAGCCCGGCGAGGTCGCCGCCCTGGTAGAAGCCCTTGTCCGTCGGGTCGAACCCGTGGGCGAGGCGGTCGCCGTCGAGGCCGCCCTTGTCGTTCGACGGGTCGCCGTTGGCGAAGCGGTCGGTCATGACGAAGTAGAACCGCTCGGCGCTGCCGGGCTGGCGCACCGGCTCCGCGACGAGCTCATCGTCGGTGGCGGTGTAGTCGCCTTCGACGGAGACGACGTCGATGCCGATGCGGTGGGTGGTGTCGTCGTAGCTGAAGACCAGCGTCGACGGGCCGGCCACGACGAGCGGGATGTCGGCGCCGCCCTTCGCGCCCTCGGCGCCGTAGTTCTCGTCCCACGAGTCGTTCGCGGCGACCTTGTAGAGGTACTCGCCGGCAGGCACCGTGAACTCGGCCTCGTAGAGGCCGGCGGTGTCGGTCGGGGCGAGCTCGGAATCGGCGCAGGCCGGATCCCAGTCGCCGGGGCAGCCGATCTCGGACTGCAGGCTGCCCACGAGCGCGATGGTGCGCTCGGCGGCAGCGGCGGGGGCGGCGGCGACCAGGCCCCCGGTGAGGATCAGGGCCGCGCTGGTGAGGATGGCGGCGGAACGGCGGACACGTGCGGATGTCGGCTTCGACACGGAGGGACTCCTGGGGAGAGATGGCACGACGACGTGCCGGAGGTGCAGTGTCCGGCGAGGCTAACACCGGCGACGGCGAAACTGCAAGCGCTTACATCATGAGAACGCGCTCATTTGCGGATGCCTCGGGTCGCGGCATCCGCTCGCCTGGTCGGTGGTCGCAACCGCTTGCACTCGTACGAAGCTCGGAGGATCGCCGCAATCCCGGAGCATTCCGGCGCGATCCTCCGAGATCCGCGCGATTCTCCGACGATCGCGAGCGGATGCCGCGACGCACGAGCGCGCCGGGGATCAGGACCGGCCGCGCTCCTCCGCTGTCGCGTACGTCGATCGCTGCTCGATCACGGCCAGGGTGCAGCGCGAGATGCACACGAGCTTACCGGCCTCGTCGACGATGCGGACCTCCCACACGTGGGAGCGCCGGCCGATCGCGGCGGGCGTCGCCGTGGCGGTGACCCACCCCGTGAAGACGGGCCGGATGTGATTGGCGTTGATCTCCTGCCCGACGACGTGGAAGCGCTCGCGGTCGACGGCGAGGTAGCCGGCCCACGACGCGAGGGTCTCGGCGAGCGCGACGGACGCCCCGCCGTGCAGCACGCCCGCCGGCTGCACGGAGCGCCGGTCCACCGGCATCCGCCCCACGAGCGCGTCCTCGCGGAGCTCGACGATCTCGATGCCGAGGTTCTCGATGAGCGTGCCCGACCCCATCGCGGCCAGGTCGATGCCCGCGACGTCGCCGAACCAGAGACTCACTCCGCGGCCTCCTCCGCGCGGTCGGCGGTCGCCGTGGCGGCCTCGTCCGCGACGTAGCCCTCGATGTGGCGCTCGTCGGGGCCGTTGTACTCGGACAGCGGACGGATGAGCGCGTTCGAGGAGAGCTGCTCCATGACGTGGGCAGTCCAGCCGGTGACGCGGGCCGCGACGAACAGCGGGGTGAAGGTGAGGGTGTCGAACCCGATCAGGTTGTAGGCCGGCCCCGACGGGTAGTCGAGGTTCGGGTAGATGCCCTTGCGGCTGACGAACTCGCTCTCGAGCGCGTCGTAGAGCGCCGCGACGTCGGGCCGGTCGTAGTGCTCCACCAGCGTGTCGAGCGCCGCCTTCATCGTCGGCACGCGCGAGTCGCCGCGCTTGTACACGCGGTGACCGAAGCCCATGATCTTGCGCTTCTCGGCGAGCGCCTCGTCGAGCCACGGCCCGACGTTCTCGGCGGTGCCGATCTCGTCGAAGATGTGCAGGACGGCCTCGTTCGCCCCACCGTGGAGCGGGCCCTTGAGCGCGCCGATGGCGCCGACGACGGCCGAGTACAGGTCGCTGAGCGTCGACGCGATGACCCGGCCGGTGAACGTCGAAGCGTTGAACGAGTGCTCCGCGTACAGGATCATCGAGCGGTTGAAGGCGTCGACGACGACGTCGTCGGACTCCTCGCCGAAGGTCATCCAGAGGAAGTTGGCGGCGTAGTCGAGGTCGTCGCGCGGGGCGACGGGCTGCTGGCCGCGGCGACGGCGCTGACCATAGGCGACGATCGCGGGCAGGACCGCGAAGAGCCGGATGCTGCGCGCGAGGTTCTCCTCGGCGCTGCCGCTCGCGTCGAGCACCGAGCCGCTGCCGGCGAGGTCGCGTGCGCCGATCAGGCTCACGGCGGTGCGGACCTCGTCCATGGGGTGCGCGTCGACCGGCACGAGGTCGATCGCGGCGCGCACGTCGGCGGGCAGGTGGCGGTACGACCGCTCCGTGGCGCGCAGCTGGGCCAGCTGCACGTCGGTCGGCAGCTCGCCGTGCCACAGCAGGTACGCGACGGCCTCGAACGACTGGGTCGCCGCGAGCTCCTGCACCGGGTACCCGCGGTAGAGCAGCGAGTTGGTCTCGGGGTTGACCTTCGAGACCGCCGTGTAGTCGACGACGACGCCGGCGAGGCCCTTCTTGATGTCGGGTTCGGTCATGGTGTTCTCCTTCGCGACTCAGCGCTGGATCTGGAAGTTGAAGACGTCCTGGTCGAAGCGGTTGTACTGCTCGTAGTCGATGAGGTCGTACAGGTCGGCGCGGTGCTGCATCTCGCCGAGCTTCGAGGTGAGGTGCCCCTCCTCGTTCAGGGTGTCGAGGGCGCGGGATGCCGCGCCCATCGCGATCCGCAGCAGCGAGACGGGCCAGATCACGATGTTCACACCGGCATCACGCAGCTGGCCGGTCGAGAAGAGGTCGCTCTTCCCGAACTCGGTCATGTTGGCGAGGATCGGCACATCCAGAGCATTCCGCATCGCCTCGAACTCCGACAGGTCGCGCATCGCCTCGGGGAAGATCGCGTCGGCCCCGGCATCCACCAGCGCCTTCGCGCGGTCGATGGCGGACTCGAGCCCCTCGACCGCCCGGATGTCGGTGCGCGCCATGATGAGGAAGTTCGGATCGCGGCGCGCGTCGGCGGCGGCGCGGATGCGCTTGATCGCGGTGTCCTCGTCGACGACGGACTTGCCGTCGAGATGGCCGCAGCGCTTGGGGTTGACCTGGTCCTCGATGTGCGTGCCGGCGAGGCCCGCGTCCTCGAGGGTCTGGATCGTGCGGGCGACGTTCATCGGTTCACCGAACCCGGTGTCGGCGTCGATGATCGCCGGGAGGTCGGTCATGCGCGCGATCTGCTGCCCGCGGCCCGCCACTTCGGTGAGGGTCGTGAGGCCGATGTCGGGCAGGCCGAGATCGGCCGACAGCACCGCGCCCGAGATGTAGACGCCCTCGAAGCCCTTGCGCTCGATGAGCCGCGCCGAGAGCGGGTTGAACGCGCCCGGGAACCGCAGCAGCTCACCGGACGCGAGCCGCTCACGGAAGAGGCGGCGCTTCTCGTGCGCCGGCACCTGGCTGTACAGCATCAGCGGCCCCCCTCGACGACAGCACAGCGTCGGAGGTTCTTGGTGACACGCCGTGGCGCAGCATCCCGAACCGGCGTGTCGGCTGAAAACTCCGACGTCATGTCGCGGCCGCGCATCAGAAGAGGCCCTTCGGGGCGGGTGCGGCCGCGAGGACGCCGAACTCCGCGACGATCGACAGCTGCTGCACCTCGTCGGGGGTGAGCTCGGGCAGGCGCTCGGCGAGGCCGAGGAAGCGCTCGATCTCCTCTGCCGACAGCACGGGCTCGGCCAGGATCCGGAACTTGCGAACGTAGTCGGCTCGGGCGAACGGGCGCGCGCCGAGGGGGTGCGCGTCGGCGACCGCGATCGCGTCCTCGATGGTCTCGCCGTTCGTCAGGCGGATCTCGACGCGACCGCCGAACGCCTTCTCATTCGGGTCCTCCGAGTGGTAGCGGCGCGTCCACTCGGCATCCTCCGCCGTCGTGATCTTGTGCCACAGCGCGACCGTGTCCTCGCGGCCCGCGCGCTCGGGGGCGTACGAGTCGACGTGGTGCCAGCCGCCGTCCTGCAGCGCGACGGCGAAGATGTACGGGATCGAGTGGTCGAGCGTCTCGCGCGACGCCTTCGGGTCGTACTTCTGGGGGTCGTTCGCGCCCGAGCCGATGACGTAGTGCGTGTGGTGCGAGGTGTGCAGCACGATCGCCTCGACGTTCACCGGGTCGACGAGCTCGGGGTGCGCGCCGTTCAGCTTGCGGGCGAGGTCGATCCAGGCCTGCGCCTGGTACTCGGCCGAGTGCTCCTTCGTGTACGAGTCGAGGATGCCCCGCTTGGGCTCGCCCGCGGCGGGCAGCGGCACGTCGTACGAGGCATCCGGTCCGTCGAGCATCCACGCGACGACGCCGTCCTCGCCTTCGTAGATCGGCGAGGGGGACGTCTCGCCGCGCATCGCACGGTCGACGGCCTCCACGGCCATCTTACCGGCGAACGCCGGAGCATGCGCCTTCCAGGTCGAGATCTCGCCCTTGCGCGACTGGCGCGTGGCCGTCGTGGTGTGCAGCGCCTGACCCACGGCCTGGTAGATCGTCTCGACGTCGAGGCCCAGCAGCGTGCCGATGCCCGCGGCCGCCGAGGGTCCGAGGTGGGCGACGTGGTCGATCTTGTGCTTGTGCAGGCAGATGGCGCGCACGAGGTCGATCTGGATCTCGTAGCCGGTGGCGAGGCCGCGCACGAGTGCAGCGCCGTCGGCGCCGACGTGCTGGGCGACCGCGAGGATGGGCGGGATGTTGTCGCCCGGGTGCGAGTAGTCGGCGGCGAGGAAGGTGTCGTGGTAGTCGAGCTCCCGCACGGCGACGCCGTTCGCCCACGCGGCCCACTCGGGGCTGGTCTTGCGGTCGAGGGCGCAGCCGAAAACCGTGGCGCCGTTGCCGCCGACCGAGACGGCGTGGTCGAGGGCCTGCTGTCGGGCCGCGCTGACGGGGGCGCGGGTGAGGGAGGCCGCGGCCACGGCGGCGTTGTCGATGACGCGGTTGATGATCATGTCGACGACGTCGGGCTCGACCTCGACCGGGTCGACGGCGACCTCGGCGATGTGCCAGGCGAGCTGCCCTTCGCGCGCGAGGTTCTCGTCGCTGCGGTGGACGCGGAGGTGGTGGTTGACGGTCATGATCGTCCTTACTTCAGTGACTCGAGGATGTTGGTGAGCGCACTGTGCAGGTGCACGTGCGTGGCATGGGCGGCCAGGTCGGCGTCGCCCGCCGCGATCGCCGAGGCGATCAGGCGGTGCTCCGCGACGGACGCGGCGAGCCGGTCGGGGTTGTCGCGCGCGAGGCGCCTCACGCGCACGAGGTGGGTTCGCACCGTCCGCAGCGCGGAGGTGAGGTAGTCGTTGGCGACGGCCGCGTCGAGCGCGGCGTCGAACCGCTCGATGACGGCGTAGTAATCGTCGGTCTCGGCGGCGCCGCCGACGGATGCCGCGGCGAACTCGTCCGCGAGAGCGGCGAACGCGGCGGCATCTCCGCGCTCGGAGGCCAGACGCGCCGCGGTCTCCTCGAGGGCACGGCGCACCTCGAACAGCTCGCGGATGTCTCCGGCGTCGACGTCGCTCACAACGGTCACGCGCGGCGACTGCTGCACCACGAGCCCGTCGGCGCCGAGCCTGCCGAGCGCTTCGCGCAGCGGTGTGCGGCTGACCCCGAGACGGGCGGCCTGCTCGACCTCACCGAGGACGGATCCGGGCGCCAGACGACCCGACTGGATCTCGTCGAGCAGGGTGCGGTACGCACGATCGCTGGCGCGCATGCTCACCCCCTCGGTTGCGGAACCCGCCCAGTGTATACACAAACAGGCCATTAGAGCGACTTGGGCGACTCTTGATGCGCCTGCGTATACATAACAGGTCACGCATCTTCCCGGCCTGTGTCGCCGCCTCGCAGCGCGCCAACGCAGCCGCGTGCACACTTCGCACTCCGACGCAAGGGCCACTGCTGATTGCTGAAGAGGGGGTATCCCTGAGTTCTCACGACCGGATCCGGGGACCGATCGTGGCGATCTGGGGGCGCACGCTGGGTGCGCTCTGGGGCTGGGGGCGCACTTGGGGTGCGCTCTGGGGAAGGGGAGAGAAATGAAGAAGTCATGGAGGGCGCTCATCGGAGTCGCGGTCGCCGCGCTGACGGTGGCGACCCCGCTCATCGCGGCACCGGCGGCGGTGGCCGCGAACGAGGCCGTGGTGGTCTGCAAGTACACCCACACTCCCGGCGAGGGAGAGGTCCTGCAAGTCGTCATCGAGCCCGACGAGAGTTCGCTCGGGGAAGGGTTCGCGGGCACGTTCCCGTACGAGTTCACGGATGCTCACTTCAGGTCGGTGGCGATCGGATATGCGGATCAGGGCCTCGACATCACCGACTGTCCGGGATATCAGCCGGAGCAGCCCGACGACGAGCCGCTGCACGACGGTCGTGAGGATTCGTTCTGCACGATGCCGCTGAACGGCACCCGCACGACGGTCGTGGAGGAACGCTCCGGCGTGCGGACCTACGTGTGGGACGGCGACTCCTGGAACCCCCAGGACACGTGGGGAGAGTGGGTGGAGGTCTCCACCACGGTGACGGACGATCCGGCCTGTGCGCCGCTGGTCGTCGTCCTTCCGGCGCTGTTCGACGCGGGCGCGACGCCGCCCACGTGTGAGGACCCGGGCGCGCTGCCGGCGCTCGGAACCTTCGCGAACGTGACGCTCACCTGGGACCGCCCTTTCGACGGGCCCGGTACCTACACGCTGACAGCCAGCACGGCCGCCGGCTACACGTTCCCGGACGGCACGACGGTGAAGACGAAGACGTTCGTCGTCCTGGATGCCATCGGCTATCAGTCCGAAGACCCGGAAGCTCCGTGCTACCAGGAGGATGAGGAACCGCCGGTTCCGGTCGTTCTCGCTACGCCGACGATCGACGATCCCTGCGGGACCGAGGATGACGTCGCCGAACTTCCTGCGGCATCGGCGGGCGTGACGTACCAGTGGCTCGACGACGAGGATCCGACCGAGACCGATGTCATCGCGCTGATCGCGCAGGGGTATGAGGTGACGGCCGTGCCGGCGGGATGGGAGGAGGCCGACGCGGGCGTGTACCTCTTCGCGCAGGCCGACCTGACCGATGTGCGCTGCCCCATCGTCGCGGGCGAGCCGCCGACGACGGTGCCGCCGCCGGCAGCCCCGCCGACGGCGGTGCTCTCCGCGACGGGCGGCGGTGACGTGCCGCCCGCGCTTCCGCTCGCTGCCCTTGCGGCTCTGCTGTTGGGCATCGTTGCGGTCGCCTACCGCGCGGCCAGCCGCCGCGCCTGAGAGCGTCGGGGCGGGGCATCGTCCCCGCCCCGACCTCGGGGCTGCATGGAGGCGACCGTCACGGTCTTCTTCACGATGCTCGGCATCCTCGCGGCGTGCTGCGCGGTGCAGATCGTGTGCCGCGCCCGGCAGGAGGAGGCGCACGGCACGGCCGAGCCCTTGCTCGCGGCGCCGGTCGCCCGCGTCCGCTGGCTCGCGGACTACCTGGTCGTGGCGCTGCTCGCCATCGTGCTCGTCGTCGCGGCGGCCGTCGCGGGCGCCGCGCTCGGCATCGCCGCACAGGACGGCGAGTGGGACCTCATGCAGGAGGTGCTCGTCACCGGCGGAGGGCAGGCGGTCGCGGCATCCGTCTTCCTCGCCCTCACCGCTCTCGTCTTCGTCGTCGCACCCCGCCTCACGATCGCACTCGGCAGGACGCTCGTCCTGGTCGGCATGACGCTCGGGCTGTTCGGCCCGCTCTTCGGGCTCCCCGAGTGGCTCACGGACCTCTCGCCCGTCTCGGTCGCGCCGAAGGTCGAGGGCGACGACGTCGACCTGGCGGGGCTCTGGTGGCTCGTGCTCGCGACCGGTGCCGGCGCGGCCCTGTCGCTCGCGCTCATGCGCCGGCGCGAGCTGACCCCGGCAGGATAGGAGCGGGAGGGGGGTACACGGCGGCAGAGCTCGGCGACCGGCTCGGCGTCTCGGCCGCCGCCGTCTCGGGCGCGGTGCGCTACCTCGTCGGCACGCGGCTCATCCAGCGGGTGTCGCGCCGCGGAGACCGCCGCGACCGCTACGACCTCGTCGACGACGCGTGGGCCGGCATGATCACGGCCAACGCGCCCCTCTATGCCGGGCTGGCGGCGCAGATGGACGCGATCGCCGACGACAACGCCGCCGCGCCGCAGTCGGTGGCCCGCGCGAGGGACGTCGCCGACTTCCTGCGGTACCTCGCCGAGCGGATGCCGCGCCTCGCGGACGAGTGGCGGGCGGAGCGCGACTCGGGGTCGCGACCCGGGTAGCCTTGCCCGAGTGAGTGACGCCCCCCGCTACATCGTGGCCACCGACGGCGCCTGCAAGGGCAACCCCGGCCCGGCCGGGTGGGCGTGGGTCGGCGAGGACGGCCACTGGGCCGCCGGCTCGGTGCCGGTCGGCACCAACAACATCGGCGAGCTCATGGGGCTGCTCAAGGCGATCGAGGACCACCCCGACGTCGAGAACCTCGTCGTGCAGGCGGACTCGAAGTACGCCATCGACACCTACACGAAGTGGATGGACGGTCACCGCCGTCGCGGGTGGAAGACGTCCACCGGCGCGCCGACGAAGAACGTCGACCTGCTCGAGCAGCTCATCGCCGCGCGCGACGCCCGCCGCGCGGTCGGCCTGCCCGACGTCGTGCTCGAGCACGTGCGCGGGCACTCGGGCCATGTGCTCAACGCGTGGGCCGACGAGCGGGCGGTCCGGGCCTCGGAGCACGCCGCCAAGGGCGTCGCGAGCGCGTGGTCGTCGCTCGGCTCGCACGAGCGCATCGACGTGTCGGCGGCGCCCAAGAACGGCCGCTGACCCTCACTGGCGGGAGTCGAACCGTCGCAGAATCGCACGGCTGTCGCAGCGATCGCGGAGTGAGCCCGCGGAACGTCAGGCGCCGGCGGCGGCGAGGTGCTCTTCGAGCGCGTCGAGCGCCGGGCGCTGGCCCTTCACGAGCTTGTCGCGTGCGTCGGGGAGCGGCATCCACTCCACCCTGTCGACCTCGGGGAACGAGGCGGTCCGCCCTGACCGGGGCGGCCACTCGAGCTCGAACTCTCCGAATTCGAGGCCCTCGAGCGACAGACCCGCTCCGTCGGCCACGAACACCGTCACCCGCTTGCCCGACGAGTACGCGAAGGTGCCGAGCTCGGCGAACGGTCCCTCGGGCGCATCGATCCCGAGCTCCTCGCGGAACTCGCGACGTGCCGCCTCGAGCGCGGGCTCGTCCCCCTCGTCGAACTCGCCTTTCGGGATCGACCACGCGCCGGCATCCCTCGCCGCCCAGAACGGCCCGCCCATGTGCGCGATGAGCACCTCGGGATCGGGGCCGAGCCGGTACAGCAGGATGCCGGCGCTGGTCGTGACCATGACTCAGACGACGCGGGTCTTCGGCGACACGGTGTACGTGTCTTCGGGATCGTCGTAGACCGCACCCGCGAGGGCCGTGTCGATCGCGGCCATCGTGTCGGCGTCGAGCACGACGCCGGAGGCCTTGACGTTGTCGGCGAGCTGCTCAGGGCGGGAGGCTCCGACGAGCGCCGCCGCGACGTTCTTGTTCTGCAGCACCCACGCGATCGCGAGCTGCGGCATCGTGAGGCCCGCCTCGGCCGCGATGGGCTTCAGCCGCTGCACGGCCTCGAGCACCTCGTCGCGCAGGAAGCTCTTGATGAAGTTCGCACCGCTCTTCTCATCGGTCGCGCGCGAGCCCTCGGGCACCGGCTGACCCGGCAGGTACTTGCCGCTCAGCACGCCCTGCGCCATCGGCGACCACACGATCTGCGAGATGCCGAGCTCTTCGGACGCAGGGACGACCTTGCCCTCGATCACGCGCCACAGCATCGAGTACTGCGGCTGATTCGAGATGAGCTGGATGCCGTGGGCCTTCGCGAGCGCGTGACCCTCGCGCAGCTGCTCCGCCGTCCACTCGGAGACGCCGATGTAGAGGGCCTTGCCCTGGCGGACGATGTCGGCGAACGCCTGGAACGTCTCCTCGATCGGCGTCTCGTAGTCGTAGCGGTGCGCCTGGTAGAGGTCGACGTAGTCGGTGCCGAGCCGCTGCAGCGAGCCGTTGATCGACTCCATGATGTGCTTGCGGCTGAGGCCGGTGTCGTTGGCCCCGCGCGGGCCGGTCGGCCAGTAGACCTTCGTGAAGATCTCGAGCGACTCCCGGCGCTGACCGGCGAGCGCCTTGCCCAGCACCGTCTCGGCGGCGGTGTTCGCGTAGACGTCGGCGGTGTCGAACGAGGTGATGCCGGCGTCGAGCGCCGCGTGGACGGTCTCGATGGCCGCCGAGTCGTCGACCTGCGAGCCGTGCGTCACCCAGTTGCCGTACGTGATCTCCGAGACCTTGAGACCGCTGTTGCCGAGATACCGATAGTTGACCATCCGTCCACGCTAATGCGGGGCGGATGCCCGGGCTTCGCCGGTTCGCCGTGCGCGGACGGCGGTCGCCGAGGCCTCCCCATGCGCTAGGCGCGCTCGAGCCACTCCTCGAGGGTCACCGGGTCGAAGATCGCCTCGCCGACCGGCACCAGGCTCGTCTCGACGACCGTGCGCCCGAAGTACCCGGTCGCCGCGGGATCCTCGACGATCTCGCGCGCGTCGCCGCGCGCGGCGAGGAGGCGGCCCAGGAACGCGGCGAGAGGCTCGCGATCGGGCCCGGCGACCTCGACGACTCCGGCGGCCGTCGCGAGCGCGGCATCCGTCACCACCTTCGCGACGGCCGACGCGGCCACGGGCTGCAGCGCGACGGGGGCGACCCGCACGACGCCGTCGACCGTGCTGCCGTCGGCGATGTCGGCGAGGAATTCGAAGAACTGCGTCGCCCGCACGATCGTGTACGGCACGGTGCCCGCCTGGACGAGGCGCTCCTGGGCCACCTTGCCCGCGAGGTAGCCGCGCGCGCCGGGGTCGCGGTCCACGCCGACGATCGACAGGACGACGTGGTGCCGGACGCCGGCGCGCTCCTCGGCGGCCAGCAGGTTGCGCGCGGAGGCGGTGAAGAAGTCGACGGATGCCCGCTCGCCGAAGTCGCGAGGGTTGGTGACGTCCACGAGGGCATCGGCTCCGGCCAGCGCCTCGTTGAGACCGGTGCCGGCGGCCGCGTCGACGCCGGTGGACGGCGACGCGACGATCGCTTCATGACCCTCGGTCCGCAGCCGCTCCACCACGAGCGAGCCGATCAGCCCGGTACCGCCCAGCACCACGATCCTCATGAGCGCACCGTAGCGCACACCGCGGCGCGGTGAGATAGTGACAGGAGCACGACATCGGCCCCCGCGAAGGCTTGTGTCGAAAGGGGTTCCCTGGGGAAGCGGGTCGTATGGCAGCTCGCGTCGCGGCGTCGGACCTCGTCCCCCGCCTGCTCGTCGAGCACGGCGGGCCGGCGGGGCGTCAGCTGCGCGTCGAGGGCACTGCCGTCCTCATCGACATCTCGGGTTTCACGACCCTCTCGGAGCAGCTCGCGGCGGCGGGACGCGAGGGCACCGAGCAGCTCATCGCGACGCTGTCGCGCATCTTCACGGTGCTTCTCCCCGCGACCGACGACGGCGGCGACATCCTGAAGTTCGCGGGCGACGCGCTGTTCGTCCTGTTCCGCGGCGAGGACCACGCGAAGCACGCTGCCCACGCGGCGTGGAACATGAACCGCGTGCTCGCGGCGATCGGCGACGTCCACCTTCCCGCCGCACGGGCGCGGCTGCGCATGTCGGTGGGCGTGCACACCGGCACGTTCGAGCTGCTGCTCACCGGCACCGACTCGGTGAGCGTCGTGCTCGCCGGTGCCGCGACCGATCGCGTGCTCGAGCTGCAGGGCGCGGCAGAAGCCGGGCGCATCCTCCTCAGCGCCGAGACGGCCGCTCTGCTGCCGCCCAAGCAGTCCGCCCCGGAGGACGCAGTCGACGGGGCGTTCCGGCTGCTGCGCGCGGGCACCGTGCGGGCGCACTCGCTCCTGGCCCTCAACACCGGCTCTCCCGGCGCCGGCGACCGCTTCCTGCCGAAGGCCTTCCGGCAGCGACCCGACCTGCTGAGCGCGGAGCCCGATCACCGGTGGGCGGCGATCGCTTTCGTTCAGGTGAGCGGCCTGCCCGCCGAGCCCGCCGATGACGACCTCGCGCGCATCGACGCGCTCACCGCCGTGGTCGAGTCGGCGCTCGCCGACACCGGCGCGACCCTCCTCGACGTCGATCCCGCGATCGGCGGCTACCGCTACTTCCTCACCGCGGGCGCGCCGACGACGACGGAAGACCCCGAGGGCCGGCTGCTGACAGCCGTGCAGCGGATCGTCGCGTCCGACACCGGCCTGACCGTCCGGGCGGGCATGACGTCCGGCCGCGTCTTCTCGGGATTCGTCGGAGCGATGCACCGCCAGACCTTCACCGTCATGGGCGACTCGACGAACCTCGCAGCCCGGCTCACCGCCCGTGCCGCCCCCGGCACGGTGCTCGTCACCCGCTCGGCACTGGCGCGATCGGCGGTGGTGTTCGACGCCGAGGACGGTGGCGAGATCACGGTCAAGGGAAAGGCCGAGCAGATCCCGGTCGCCGTCGTCACGACGTCGGGCCGCCGCCCCGACGGGGTGATCGGCGACGTCCCGTTCCTCGGACGCGACGCCGAGCTCGGCCGGCTCCTCGCGCTGCGGGATGCCGCGGCCACGGGGTTCGGCGGAGCGATCACGATCTCGGGCGGCGCGGGGGTCGGCAAGTCGCGCCTCCTCGCCGAGGTCGCCGAGCACAGTCCGCTTCCCGTGGTGCGCGTCAACGGCGACCGCTTCGCCGGCGCCGCCCACCGCGCACTGCAGTCGCTGCTGCGCCCGCTCCTCGGCATCGCGGCCGAGGAGCCGGCCGACTCCGCCGGTGCCCAGCTCGCCGACGCGGTCGCCCGGCTGCGCCCCGCGCTGGCGATGTGGGTGCCGCTCCTCGCACCGATGGCCGGTGCCGAGGTCGAGCCGACCCCCGCCGTCGACGCCCTCGACGACGCCTTCCGCCAGGAGCGCGCACACGCGGTTCTCGGCCGCCTGCTCGAAGACCTCCTCCCCACCCCGACCCTCGTCCTCATCGACGACGGGCACTGGGTCGACGAGGCGTCGGCGGCCGCGTTCGCCCACGTCTTCTCGGGCGACACCGCCCACGCCGTGCTCGTCGCACGCCGCGACGCCGAAGGCGGGCTGACGCTGCCCGGGCAGACGGTCGAGCTGACGGGGCTCACCGAGGACGCGGCATCCGATCTCGTCGAAGCCATCGCCGGGCACACCCTGCTGCCGTCGGACATCGCGCCCATCGTCGCGCGGGCCGAGGGCAATCCGCTGTACCTCAGCGAGCTGGCCGCCGCATTCGCGTCGGGCAGCGAGACGCTCGGCATCGAACAGCTCGTCGGCGAGCGCATCGACGCGCTGGCGGAGCAGGAGCGCGCGGTCGTGCGCCGGTCGGCCGTGCTGGGGTGGGGCGTGCCGGTCGGCCTGTTCGTGCGGTGGGTCGGCCCGATCGAGCTCGCCGACGCCGAGGGGGTCTCCGGCTTCCTCGAGCGCCTCGAGGACTCGGTGCGCTTCCGCAGCCCGCTGTTCCGCGACGTCGCGTACGAGCAGCTCAACTTCCAGACGCGCCGCGAGCTGCACCGCGCTATCGCGGCGGCCCTCGAATCCGAGCCCGAGCTGGCGGCGGGGCCGGTCGAGCCCATGCTGGCGATGCACTACGAGGCCGCCGGCGACCTCGCCCTCGCGTGGCGGGCCGCCTGGGCGACGGCGCAGGCCGCCGAGCAGGCGTTCGCCGTCGAGGACGCGGTCGCCGCCTACCGGGTCGCCGTCGGCGCGGCCTCGCGCACCAGGCCCCAGCCTTCCGAGCTGATCACCCTGTGGCGGGGGCTCGCCCGCACGGCCGTCGCGAGCGGCCGCGCCGGCGAAGGCCTCGACGCGCTCGACAAAGCGCGGGCACTGGCATCCGATCCGCTCGATCGCGGGCGTATCGACGAGGACCGCGCGTACGCGCTCAACGTCCTCGGGCGCCCGGCCGACGCGGCAAGCGCGCTGCGGACCGCCCGGCGCACCGCCACCCGCGCGGGTGCCGAGGGCCGCGCGCTGCTCGCGGGCCTCTCGGTCACCGAGGCGGGGGTGCGCCTGCGCCAGGCGAGGTGGGCCGACGCGCAGCTGCTCGCCCGCGAGGCGATCGACCTGCTCGACGGCGAGGCGACGACCGACGAAGAGCGGAAGATCCTCGCGGACGCCTTCCGCTATCACGACATCGCGGCGGGCGAGCTCGACGGCGATGCCGCCATGACCCACCTGCAGCGCGCCCTCGACCTGTACGACCAGATCGGCGACGAGCTGTCGCGCTCGAAGGTGCTCAACATCCTGGGAGCACGCGCCTACTACCGGGGCGCCTGGAGCACGGCAGCAGGCCTCTACGCGCAGGCGCAGGACGCGGCCGAGCGCGGCGGCGATGTCGTGGGCGCCGCGATCGAGGCGGCCAACGCCGCCGAGATCCTCATCGACCAGGGCCGCGTGGACGACGCGCTTCCGCTGCTGAAGTCGTCGCGCCGCGTTTTCGAGGGGTCCGACAACCCCTATCTCGTCGCCTTCGTCACCGGCTTCCAGGGCCGCGCGCACCTGCGCGCCGGAGACGCGCGGGCCGCGGCATCCGCCTTCGAGACCGCCGCACGCGGCTTCGAAGCGCTCGATGAGGCGGATGCCGTGCTCGACGTCCGCGCGCGGCGCGTGCACGCGCTGCTCGATGCGGACGACATCGCCGGGGCCCGCGAACTGGCGGCGGAGCTGGAGCCGCTCGCGGCCGCCGGTCCTGCTGAGAGCCTGCTGCTGCGGGCCCGCTCGCGCCTGGCCGTGGCCGACGGCGATCACGACGGCGCACGCGAGCTGGCCCGCGCGGCGGCCGACGCCGCCGGTCCGGTCATGTACGACCGGGCGCTCAGTCTCGCCGACCTGGCCGCCCTGAGCGGCGCCGAGGGTGCGCTTCTCCACGCAGAAGCGGATACTATCCTCGGCGAGCTCGGTGTCATCGACGCGCCACGCCAGACGGCGTCCGAAGACCAGGCCGCCGCCACCCCCGTCTCCGAAGCAGAGCCATCATGACCGCCGTTCCGCGCCCGCGCCGGAGCCTCCGGCGCGCCGTCGGCGTGGCGGCGACCGCGACGCTGATCGCCGCGGGCCTGGTGAGCGTGGCGGCCGCGCCCGCCGCCGCGGACGTCGCGCCGCTGCCGGCCGAGGCCGATGAGCTGCTCGTCTCGCGGACCGATCAGGGCGTGTCGGGAACGCCGTACCTCACGCCCGACGGCCAGAAGGTGGCGTATGTCTCCACCGCCGGCGACCTCGTCGCCGGCACCCAGCCCGAGACCCCGAACATCTTCCTCGCGACCGCCCTCCAAGGCTCGGGCGACCCGTTCTCGGGTGCGCCCCGCCTCATCAGCACCCCCGATGCGTCACTGGACGACGAGCCCGCCGACGACATGAGCTACGACCCGGTCGCGAGCGCCGACGGCCGCTACATCGCGTTCGTGAGCCATGCGACGAACCTCGTGCCCGGGGGCGGGACGCCCGGCCGCGCCAGCGTCTACGTGCACGACGTGCTCTCGGGCGCGACCTTCCGCCTCGACGCCGGCAGCGAGCCCGACGGCGACTCGTTCGAGCCCGACATCAGCGACGACGGCCGGTACGTCGTCTTCACGTCCGAGGCGACCGACCTGTCGGCGGGCGACACGAACGGCGCGCCGGACGTGTTCGTCGCCGCGCTCGACGCCGACGGCGACGGCACCCGCGGCGACCTCGCGATCACGCGCCTGCTCGCGAACGCGAACGTGCCCGGTGGGCTGTCGCAGCCCGCCATCAGCGGCAACGGCGAGTGGATCGTCTACACGTCCACCGTCGACGATCCCGCCGACGAGACGCTCGAGCCCGGAGACGTTCCGTACCTCTTCCGCAGTCACCGCACAGGGACGCAGACCCTCCGGCTGCTCGAGGGGGCCCACGACGGGGCCGTCGATGCCACCGGCACCGCCTTCGCGGCGATCGTCGACCAGTGCGAGGGCGCGCCCGTCATCGCCGGAGCCACGGTCGACGCCCTCCAGAGCGTCTATGCGACGGGCGTTGGCTGGAACCTCGTCGACCGCCGCGTCGGCGAGATGTGGAACCCGGTCATCTCGGCCGACGGATCGACCATCGCGTGGTCGACGACCCAGCCGGAGTACGACTTCGACCTCGGCGGAGCGGTGCCCGATCCGCTGCCCGAGCCCGTCGTCCGCATCGCTCACCCGTCGTGGTGGGACGCGAGCGCGCTCGAGGTGCAGTGCGCGGGCATCATGCCCGACGAGACGACCGAGCTCGGGGTCGGCGACGCTCCGAGCATCTCGGCGTCCGGCAGGACCATCGCCTTCGGCGGCCCGACCGACATGACCGCGGCCGAGCGGTCGGTGACCGCCGTCGACCTCCACACCCACGACGGCCTGTCCGTGTCGAACACCATGGGCGAGCTGACCGTGCCCGGCTACGTGACGAGCGTGGCGGTGTCGGACATCCCGGTCTCGGCGGTCACCGACTACGGCGCCGCGCTCGCGGACGCGCCCATCTACCGCCTCCCCATCTACCGCCTCCCCATCTACCGGCTGCCGATCTACCGCCTGCCGATCTACCGGCTGCTCATCGGCGACTCCCCCATCTACAGGCTCGGCGTCGACGACGCGCCGATCTACCGGCTCCCCATCTACCGCCTCCCGATCTACCGCCTGCCGATCTACCGCCTCGACATCCCCGGCGGATGGACGCAGCTGCTCGAGCCGACGCCGTTCGCGGGCGACCTGCAGCAGAGCGTGACGCTCGCCGATGTGCTCGCCTGGGCGCAGGAGACGCTCGAGAGCTCGACGGCCTCGACGGACGAGAGGGATGCCGCGACCCTCATCCGGAGCCTGTCGATCGACGACGTGGGGCTCGACGGCACCGGGATCGACGCGCTCTCGATCGCGTCGCTGATCCTCGGCGGTGCCCGGCTGTCGGAGGTGCCGGTCGCGGGCTCGGGCGCGAACTCCGAGCGATGGCAGGCGCTGGTCGACGCGCAGTCGCTCGGGGTCGAGGTCGACGACGAGATGGTCCTCGCCGAGCTCGACGCCGCGGGGCTCGACGTCGCCCAGAGCGGGATCGACGCGGTGCGCGTCAACGAGCTCCCGCTCGACGCGACGATGTTCGACGAGCTGCCGATGGCGCCGTCCGGCGGCCGTCCGGGCCTGTTCCTCGAGAACACCCCGCTCGGCGAGCTCGCGGTGGACGCCCTCGGCGCCGAGGCGCAGGATGCGCTCTTCGGAGAGCCCCGAACCGGCACGCTCGCCGAGAACGCGGCGGATCTGCTCGAGACGGCGACCGTCGCGGATCTGGCTGCGGGAGCGCCGGACTCGGTCACGTTCGGCATGCTGCTCTTCTCGATCCTCGACAGCGCCAGCTATCCGTGGGAGCAGATCGATCCGACGGTCATCCCCGCCGGCGTGACGACGGGCGAGGCCGCCGATTGGGGCTGCGACGGCAACGACCGGTGCGGCCGCTATGCGCAGTTCCAGTTCACGTTCGATCCCGGGCCGGGCGAGCCGACGACCTTCGCCGCACCGACCGCGTCGATCGTTCTGCCCGCCGCCACGCGAGCCGAGGGGGTCGAGGCGGGCGGCTCCGGACCGGGGTACGCCGCGGGGATCGATCAGGTCTACGCCGGACCGGTGCAGACGGACGGCTCGCTCGTGCGCCTCCCGCTCGCCGACGCGGCCGGCGGCACCGTGCACGCGGTGTCGGTGACGTACTCGTCCAGCCGGCAGCCCGGCGCCTGGAGCTCGAAGGCCGAGCTGACGAGCGGCGACCTGAGCGCGCACGACGAGATCTTCCTGGACGCGCCGCAGGTGTACTACGACGTCGCGGACCACAACCGCACCCCCGAGGGTCAATGGGCGGGCACACCGGTCGTGCTGACCGAGGGCGTCGTCCACTACGAGTGGATCTCCCCCGCGTGGATGGACCTGGACGACTTCGGCCGGCCCATCCAGGGCCCCGCCCAGGACGAGGACTGGTATTACGTCAAGCCGCCGCGGCCGGGCGAGCGTCTGGTGGTGTCGTCGAACGCCGCCGACGGTCAGATCGCGCTCTCGCTGCTGCGACCCGAGCAGACCGAGTCGCCCCTCGGCGTGGCGAGCCTGGGCGATGCTCCCGGCACCGCGGTGACCGAGCAGGAGGGGCGGGATGCCGCCTCCCCGGCCGAATCCGGAGCCGATGCGGGCGCCCCGGTGCCCGGTCAGGCGCTGGTCGACCAAGCCGTCGTCGGCGGAGACGGCACCGCGATCATGCAGGCATCCGCCGACGCCGCCGATGGCGCCGAGAACTGGCTCGTCCGCGTCACGAGCGGCAACGGCCTCGCCAGCTCGCAGCTGTACTCGCTGCGCGCGCGCTACGTCCCGGAGCAGCCCGAGCAGCGCTGCGCGCCGTGGCAGGCGCCCCTCGACGTCGAGCTGGAGGACCCGTTCGAGCCGTGGCCCGCGGTGACGAGCGATCCCGTCGGGTCCGGCACCAACACGATCTACCTCACCGACACCTCCCGGTTCCGCGCGATGTACGGGCTGGAGGCGACCGACGAGGTCACCGCGGCCATCCGTGCGCTCGACGGCACCGGCGCGGTCGGCGACGCCACGGTGCAGGGCGCGATCCTGTCGATCGACACCGACCCCGCCGTCGCGGCGGCGCGCGCGGCGCTCGACCAGCAGCCCTGCTCGATGACGGCTCGCCGCGCCCTGTCGTCCGCGATCAACGCGTTCGTGGCGGGCGAGACGGGCGACGCCGAGAACATCGCGTCCATCGTGATCGTCGGCGGCGACGACATCGTGCCGTTCGCGCCGGTCGCGCAGCACACCGCGCAGTTCAACGAGGCGAGCCACGCCGCACAGCTCAAGCTCACCGAGCAGCTCGACGGATCGGCGTGCCCGGCCGACCTGTCGGAGGGCGAGATCGACCCGTGCGCGACGCCGCTCTCGGCGGCGGCCGCGGGCGATTTCATCCTGAGCGACGACCCGTATGGTCTCGCCGACGCCTATCAGTCCCTCGGCGGCTACCTCTACGTGCCGACCGTGGCGGTCGGGCGCCTCGTCGACTCGCCCGACCAGATCCGGGGCCAGCTCGACCGGTTCCGCTACGCCGACGGCATGCTCGACGCCGACTCGGCGCTCACCGGGGGCTACGGCGCCTGGGCGGAGCTGCCGCAGCTGGTGAGCGAGAACCTCGCCTGGCGCCTCGGCGGGGGTGACGAAGCGCTGCCCGAGCCGTGGTCGAAGGACGACGCCGAGTCGCGCCTGTTCCCCGACGACGACAGCGACGCACCGCGCATCGTCTCCCTCAACACCCACGCCGACGAGCGCCGCCTGCTGGCCGGGGTCGACGGCGCCGAGGGCGGCGCCGCCGACGAAGCCGACATCATCGACGCCGATGACCACGCCCCGCCGGACGTGCCGCCGGCCGACGAGGTCTTCGACCCGAATGCGGCCACCAGCCCGCTGGACGGCTCACTCGTCTTCATGATCGGATGCCACGCCGGCAACAACCTGCCCGCGGCCTACTACGGCGACGACGCGACCGACTGGGCGGACGTCTTCTCCCCCGCCGGCGGCTTCGTCGGCAACACCGGGTTCGGCCTGGCGAACAACGTGACGACCGCGCTCAGCGAGCGACTGCTGGCGCTCTACGCGGACTGGATCGGCGTGCAGACCGAGGACGGCGCGGTGTCGTCGGGCGGCGCCCTCGCCTTCGCGAAGCAGTCCTATCTGGGTGGCCTCGGCCTCTACACCGGGTACGACGAGAAGGTCCTGATGCAGTCGGTGTACTACGGAATCCCGATGTACGCCTTCGAGGATTCGACGAAGGACCTCCCCCTGCCGGAGGCACCCGATCTGCAGATCGTCGAGGGCGAGGACGGCCTGTCGTCGGCGTCGCTGTCGCTGACGCCTTCGTTCGGCACCGTCACCCGCGAGGACCCGTCGGGCCGCCTGGTCACCTACGTGACCGTCGGGGACGAACTGCCGCTCGCCGCCGCGGGGCAGCCGATCCTCCCGAAGGTGGTGACGCGCATCCCGTCCTCCGACGAGGCGGGAAACGTCCCCCGCGGGGCGCTCATCACGGGGCTGACGTCGTCGTGGAGCGGCACGGTGCGCCCCGCCATCGGCGATCCGGGAATCGGCGTCGAGCAGAGCGGCGTCACCAAGGACGCGATCGCCTTCCCGTCGTCGTTCACGGCGATCTCGCGCCAGGACTCTCCCGCCGGGCCGGTCGACCTGCTGGTCACGACGCCCGCCAGCGTGCAGTCCGCCGCGGGCGGCCTCGGCCGGATCGAGACGTTCCCCGCGATGGAGATCGAGGTGCTGTACGGCGCGGACGACGACATGGTCGCGCCCGTCGTCAGCTCGACCGAGCAGCGGGGCGCGCAGTTCAGCGCGTCGGCGTACGACGCCGACGGCGAGGTCGTCCGCGCCGTGCTCCTCGTTCAGCCGGGAGACACCGCCGAAGACGACGCGGAGCGCGAATGGGAAGCGGTCGAGCTGGTGCTCGATCCGTACGGCACGTGGCGGGGCGAGCTCCCGTCCTCGGTCTCGGGCGCCTACCGCTGGATCCTGCAGGTCGTCGACGCGGCCGGGAACGTCACGACGGACAGCGCCCGCGGCCGGATCCACGTCGCGGGCGCGCCCGCGCCGGCGCTCGGCGAGGCCGGCGACGCGGTGACGGTCACCGCCGGCGAGCGGGTGGTGCGCAGCATCCCGATCACGAACGTCGAGCCGGGTGCGATCGTCACCGGAACCTACACGCTGCGTGACGAGAACGACGAGGAGAGAGCCAAGGGCGCCGTCACTGTGAAGCCCGCGGTCGACGGGACGGTGCACGCCGTGGTCGACCTGGTGCCCGACACCCCGGGCTCGTACCGGGTGTCGGTGACGGCCTGCGGCGGCGACCTCGACTGCGGCGATGCGGCCGAGTTCGCGCTGACGGTGAAGCCCGCCAACACCGCTCCGACGGCCACCGTGTCGCTCGACGGCGACGACGTCTCACCCGCGAGCGTGCTGACCGCGGACGCCGCCGGCAGCGACGCCGACGACGACGTCGTGACCCTGTCGTACCGCTGGCTGCGCAACGGCGTCGTGCTCGAGGGCGAGACCGTGGAGATGCTGTCGCTCGACGGCATCGCGGCGCCCGGCGACGTGATCCGCGTCGAGGTCGTCCCCGACGACGGGAAGACCGCCGGACACGCGGCGTCGGCCGAGGCGGTCGTCGGCGACGACAAGCCGCTGCCGACGATCGCGGTGTGGGCGACCTCGGCCGGCGAGACCTACGACGAGGGCACGTGGGCGACCGACGACGTCGTGGTGTCGTTCACGTGCACGGGCGCAGGCGTCGTGTGCCCCGTTCCCGAGACCGTCTCGTCCGACACCGCCGGCATCCGCGTGGAGCGGTCGGTCACCGACGCGCTCGGCCGCATCGCCACCGCGGGCATCACCGTCAAGCTCGACGAGACCGCCCCCGCGCTCGCCCCGACGGTGTCGCCGAACCCCGTCGCCGTGGGCGGCGCCGCCGTCGCCGTGCCCGCCGCGACGGACCTCGGCTCGGGTGTCGCCTCGCAGTCGTGCGACACGCCGAGCACGGGGACCGCCGGGTCGAAGACCGTAGCCTGCCGCGCGACGGATGTCGCCGGAAACAGCGCGACGGCGACGGCGTCGTACACGGTGATCGCGGCGTCGGCGGCGTGCCGCTCGGGCAGCAGGGTCGTCCTGCAGCCGGTGAACCCGGACGGCTCGAGCGTCTTCGCACGGATCTCCGGCGTGCCGGTCGTCTTCCGGCTCTGCGACGAGTTCGGCCGCGTCGTGACCGCCAGGGGCGCCGTGACCGGGGTGACGCAGGTCTCGTCGACGCCGCTGCCCAAGAAGGGCCCGGCGGTCAATGAGCTCCCCCTGCTTCTGCCCACGGTGAAGCCGGTCTACGTGCCGCTGACCGGACTGTGGGCCGGCTCGATCGGCTCGGCCACGCTCAAGGGCGGACTGCAGTACACGTACCGGGTGAACCTCGCCGACGGCACGTCGTTCACGTTCTCCTTCGGGGTCAAGTGATGGCCGACGAGAGCGCGCCGGCGACGGATGCCGCGGCCGATGCGCTCGCGGCGACGATGCTCGCCGAGGTGACGGCCGAGATCGCGCACGCCGACGAGAAGGCGTCTCTCCTCATCGGCAGCCTGGGAATCGCGTTCTCGATCGTGCTGAGCGGGCTGCTCGGAGGCGACTGGACGACCGAGACGCTGTCGACCGTCGGGCTCGCCCTGTGGGTCACCGGAGCCGCGGCGGCGATCCTGTCGGTCGTGGCGGCGGCGCTCGCGGTCTGGCCCCGGCTCACGAAGGCGCCGCAGAACGGCGTCATCGCGTTCTGGGGGCATGTGCAGGGCCAGGCATCCCACCGCGCGCTCATGGCGGCGATGGCGCAGAAGGCGATCCCCGAGCCGGAGCGCACCTACCAGCAGCTCTTCGTGCTCTCGGCGGTCGTGCAGCGCAAGTACCGGTTCATCCGGTGGTCGATGGCCCTCGCGGGCGTCGCCGCGGTGCTCGTGGCGATCGCGTTCCTGTTCGTGGTCTGACGCGGCCCGGCGCCGCTCAGCCCTCTAGCGGAGTGACGGCTGCGACGGCCTGGTCGTCCTCCGTCGCGACGAGCTGGCCGCACGCGCCGTCGATCTCCTTGCCGCGGGTGTCGCGGAGCGTCGTGGGGATGCCGGCGTCGTTGAGCCGCCGGACGAACTCGTTCTGCACCGGCACCTCGGAGGCCGTCCAGATCGAGCCCGGGGTGGGGTTGAGCGGGATGGGGTTCACGTGCACCCAGCCGCGACCGCGTGCGTTGAGCTTCTCTGCAAGGAGGTCGGCGCGCCACGCGTGGTCGTTCATGTCCTTGATGAGCGCGTACTCGATGGAGACGCGCCGGCCGGTCTTGTCGAAGTAGGCGCGGGCGGCGTCGAGCGCCTCGTCGACCTTCCATCGCGAGTTGACGGGGATGAGCTCGTCGCGGAGGCGGTCGTCGGGAGCGTGCAGCGAGAGGGCGAAGGTCACCGGGATGTCCTCGTTCGCGAGCTTCGTGATCGCGGGGACGAGTCCGACCGTCGAGACGGTGACGCCGCGCGCGCTCATCCCGAGGCCGTGCGTCTTGTCGGTCATGACCCGGACCGCCTGCATGACGCGGGCGTAGTTGGCGAGCGGCTCGCCCATGCCCATGAAGACGATGTTCGACACGCGCTCGGCGGAGTGGTCGTCGCGCTTCTTGCCGCCGAGCTGCCCTTCGGCGATGAGGCGATTGGCGCGCACGATCTGCTCGACGATCTCGGCCGCGGACATGTTGCGCGTGAGCCCGGCCTGGCCTGTGGCGCAGAAGGGACAGTTCATGCCGCACCCCGCCTGCGACGACACGCACAGCGTGATGCGTCCGGGGTAGCGCATGAGCACCGACTCGACGAGTGCGCCGTCGTGCAGCTTCCACAGGAACTTGATCGTGTCGCCGCGGTCGGTCTCGAGACGTCGCACCTCGGTGAGCAGGGGCGGCAGCATGCCGTGCACGAACTCCTCGCGCCCCTCGGCGGGGAGGTCGGTCATATCGGCCGGGTCGTGGGTCCAGTGGGTGAAATAGTGCTTCTCGAGCTGCTTGGCGCGGAAGCCCGGGAGCCCGAGCTCCTTGACCTTCGCCACACGCTCCTCGGGGGTGAGGTCGGCGAGGTGCACGGGCGGCTTGCCCCGCTTGGGACTGGCGAACTGCAGGAGGGGGCGGCCCTCGGCATCCTTCTTCTGCGACCATCCCTCCGTCGCCGGACGCACCTGACGGGGCTTGGTCGTGCGAACGGGAGGCTCGGAAGTCATGGTTCGAGGGTAGGGGACGCACCTGAGCGCGAGCCCGAACCAGGACTACCGTTGGTCGCGTGGACGCCACCGGCGAGTACGCGAGGGAGCGGTGAGATGGATGCCGCGACCCGTTCCGAGCTGCAAGGACTCCGCCGCCGCGCGTTCGGTCCCGAGGCCGACATCGACGCCGACGACGAGGCGCTGCTGCGGCTGATCGAGCTCGAGGAGCTCGTCCTGCACGACCACGACGAGGCGCCCGACGAAACCGCGAGCACGGTGCAGGCGGAGCCTCCGCGGCGGCGGCGCGGGACGAGGCATCCGCTCCCCCCGCCCGGAGCGGCGGACCCCCCGCCGGGCGACGAGCCTCCGGGAAAGGCGTCGCAGCGCCCCCGTCGGCGGTGGCCCGCGATCGTCGGCGCGGCGGTCGCACTCGCCGTCGTCGCGTTCACCGCTGTGCGGCTGGCCGTGCCCCCGGAGGAGCCGCCCAACGCCCGTCCCACGCTCTCCGCGGCGTTCCAGGACGGACGGGCCGCCTACTCGTTCGCACGCGACACCGAAGCCGTCACGCTCCTGCAGATCCCGCTCGACGGCTCGTTCGGCGGCTTCATCAACCTTCCCGGCGACGGTCACGTACCCGAGTTCCCGACGGACGGCCAGGTCGACTGGGCCGTGCATCTCGGCGAGTACTACGGGTGGGATGCCTGGATCGCCGGCGCGATCGTCGACACGACGTGGCTGCGCCGCGAGCACTGCGTGCTGGTCGAGCGGGGAGAGATGACCCGCGGTCGCTGCGTGCCCGCAGCGATCCGCTCCGAGAGCGCGCTCCTCGTCGACATCCCCTACACCTACACGTCCGACGAGGACCGGCCGGCCGGCATGACCGAGGATCAGCGGCTCGGCTTCTGGTGGCACCGGGACGAGGCCGTGACCGTGCTCCTGGGCGACGATCCGGTGCGCTGACAGGACTATCGTGTCTTCGTGGTCCCGCCCGAGAACCTCCTCGCCTTCACGCTGGCGGCGATCGTCCTGATCGTGATCCCGGGGCCGAGCGTGCTGTTCACGATCGGCCGCGCGCTGGCGCTCGGCCGCATCGGCGGCCTGCTCAGCGTGCTCGGCAATGCTCTCGGCCTGCTGCCGGTCATCGGCCTCGTCGCACTCGGCGTCGGAGGCGTCGTCGCGCAGTCGGTGGTGCTGTTCACGATCGTCAAGGTCGTCGGCGCGGGGTACCTGATGTACCTCGGCGTGCAGGCGATCCGCCACCGGTACCGCGCGGCCGAGGAGGCCGGGGGCGGCGTGGCCCCGCGATCGGCCTGGCGCCAGCTCGGCGAGGGGTTCGTCGTCGGCATCACGAACCCGAAGACGATCGCGTTCTTCGTCGCGGTGCTGCCGCAGTTCGTCGACCTCGTGGCGGGCTCGGTGCCGCTGCAGATGATCCAGCTCGGCCTCGTCTTCTTCGTCATCGCGCTCATCTCCGACGGCATCTGGGCGCTCGTCGCAGCCTCGGCCCGCACGTGGTTCGGGAAGTCGCCGAAGCGGATCGCGCGGCTGTCGGCGACCGGCGGCGGCCTCATGATCGGGCTCGGCGGCATCCTGCTGTTCACCGGCGGCGACCACTGACACCGGACCCGCCGGCCGCCCGCTCAACGAAATCGCCGCGGGGTCTGGTCATTCCGCGAGGTTGGTGCCATATTTCAGGGATGGGCGCCTGGGGCGCCCCCTCGCCCCGCTGCCGCCCGGGAAGGCGGCGGTGCGCGATGTCCGATTCGGGGAACGAGCGCGATGTCGTACGCAGACCTGCCTTCCGTGGAGCCCTCACGCCGGCGCCGAGGCACAGCCGCGGGGGTCGCCGCGGTCCTCGTCCTCTCGGGCCTGGTCGCGCTGCCGGCCATCGCGCCCGCACCCGCGGCCGCCGCTGCTGCGCCGGGCGAGCCCGAGACGTTCCTCGTCTCGCAGACCGGCGCCGCGGCATCCGTCCAGCCCTCTCTGACTCCCGACGGCCAGCGCGTCGCGTTCGCGTCGACGGCCGCCGACTTGGTCGACGGCGACGGCAACGGGGTCTCCGACGTCTTCCTCGCGACCGCGACCCAGGGCAGCGCCGACCCGTTCTCGGGCGAGCCGGTGCTCGTGAGCGCGCCCGACGGGTCGCTGTCCCAGGATCCCGCGGACGGGCCGAGCACCGACCCCGTCGTGAGCGCCGACGGTCGCTACGTCGCGTTCCTGAGCTCGGCCGGCAACCTCACCGCGGGCGACCACGCACCGGCGGACTTCACCCACGTCTTCGTCCGCGACACGCTGCTCGGAACGACCGTGCGGGTCGAGACGGGAGGCGTCGAGCCCCTCGGCGACGCGACGGCCCTCGATCTGAGCGATGACGGCCGGTACGCCGTGTTCGTGTCGGACGCGCCGAACCTCGTGCCGGGCGACGACAACGGCGTGGCCGACGGGTTCGTGGCCGACCTGGATGGGAACGACGACGGCGTTCGCGGCGACGTCGCCGTGACGCGCATCGTCCCGGGCGGCGGTGTCGGCGCGGGCATGACCGACATCGTCATCAGCGGCAACGGCGCACACCTCGCGTTCACGGCGAAGACCGGCCTCGACGATCCGTCCTCGCCGGTGGAGGACGTCTACCGCGGCGCGCGGTCCGACGCCGGTGCCACCGCGACGGTGCTCGCCGCCGACGCGCACGAGCCGGCGATCAACGGCAACGGCGAGGTCGTCGTCTTCATCGCCGACGGCGCCTGCTCGGGCAACGACACCATCATCGCCTCGACCTTCGACCTCGCCGACACGTACACCGTCGCGCTGGCCACGAACCTCGTGGAGTTCCGCTCGGGAGGCACGATCGCCTCGCCCGAGGTCTCGGCCGACGGCAGCACCGTCGCGTGGCAGACGACCCGGCCGCGCTTCTCGTTCGCCGGCATCGCGCCGGCGCTCCCCGAGCCGGTGGTGCGCACCGCGCTGCCCGACTGGGCGGCGGCCACCACCGCCGGACGCTGCAGTCACAGCGCCGCCGGCGACTTCGTCGACATCGCGACCGGATCCGACGCCGAGCTGTCGGCCTCCGGGCGCACGGTCGCCTTCACCGGCCCGTCGGCGCTCGCGCCGGACGCCGACTCCGCCATCGTCGCCGTCGACACCCACACGCACGAGGGCCTCGCCGTCACGAGCACGCTCGGCGAGCTGGTGAACGTCGGCTACATGACCGTCGTCGACATCGCGCAGATCCCGGTCTCGGGGTTGCAGGGCTATGCGGCCGCCCTGGCCGACGCGCCGATCTACCGGCTGCCGATCTACCGGCTCCCGATCTACCGGCTCCCGATCTACCGCCTGCCCATCTACCGGCTGCTGATCGAGGACTCGCCGATCTATCGGCTTCCGATCTACCGCCTGCCCATCTACCGGCTCGACATCCCCGGCGGCTGGCCCGAGCTGCTCGCCGGCACGCCGTTCGCGGGCGAGCTCGTGCAGAGCGTGACGCTGTCGGACGTGCTGACGTGGGCTGCGGAGACACTCGCCGACGGCTCGACCGCGACGGACGCCGAGCGCGTCGCTGCCGAGCGCATCCAGTCGCTCACGCTGAGCGACGTGGACCTGTCCGACAGCGGCATCGACTCGCTGGCGCTCGCCTCGATACTCCTCGGGGCGGCCCCGGTCGGCCGGATCCCCCTCGCCGGCGTCCCGCTCGGCGATCCGGCTGCGGCCGTGGCGCGGTGGCAGGACGTCGTCGAAGCACAGGGCCTCGACGTGCAGGTGACGGCCGAGACGGTGCTCGCCGACCTCGACGCCGCCGGACTCGACGTCGGCCGGTCGGGTGTCGAAGGGGTCGACCTGTCGGCTCTGCCCGTCGCGCAGACGCTCCTGGACACCCTGCCGATGTCCCGGCTGTTCCTCGCCGGCACGGCGCTGGGCGCGCTGGAGGTCTCGGCTCTCACGCCCGAGAGCCGCGCGGCGCTCTTCTCCGGCGAGGTCACCGGGACCCTCGCGGGCAGCGCGGGGGCGCTGCGCCCCGAGGCGACGGTCGCCGACCTCGCCGCGGGCGCGCCGGCGGGCGTGACGTTCGGAACGCTGCTGTTCTCGGTGCTCGATGCGGCCAGCTACCCGTGGGAGCAGATCGAGCCGACGTCGATCGACCCCAACGCGTCGCTGCGCGACGCTCCGGGCTACGGATGCGACGGCTCGAAGCGCTGCGGGACGAATGCGCAGTTCCACTTCACGTTCGACCCCGGCCCCGGCGAGCCCACTGCTTTCACGGCTCCCACCGCGTCGATCGCCCTCCCTGCGGGCACCGCGCCGTCGAACCAGTACTTCGCAAGCGCCTCGGGCCCGGAGCTCCAGTGGACGCGCGACCTCTACGGCGGCGCCGTGCAGGTCGACGGCAATCTCGTGCGCATGCCGCTCGACGACGCCGCCGGCGGCACCTCCATCGAGCTCGAGGTCTGGTACACGGCGAGCTCCCAGCCCGGCAACCTGTTCGCCGATGCGACGCTCGCGAGCGGCGGACTGACCGCGACGGACCGCCTCTACGCCGTCTTCGACATCGCCACGCTCGACGACCCGGCGAACAACCGCGTCGGCGATGACTGGGACGACCCCGCGCGCCAGCGCGAGGCGCTGCAGGAGGGCCGCATCTACTACGAGTGGATCTCGCCCGCCTACCGGGCCCTCGACGACGACGGCAACCGCATCGAAGGCCCCGCGCTCGACGAGGACTACTTCCTCGTCGATCCCCCCGCCCCCGGCGAGCGCCTGGTCATCTCGACCAACGCCGCGGACGGTCAGATCGCCCTCTCGCTCTTCTCGCCCTCGGCGCCCGTCGCACCGCTGGGTGTCGAAGGGGCCGGCCCGCTACCGGGCACGCCCGTCACCGAGCAGACGGGCGACGTCGGCGCTCCCGCCGAGGCGGGCGGCGACGCCGGTGCCCCGCTGGTCGGGCACACGCTCGTCGATCAGGCGGTCGTCGGAGGTGACGGCAGCGCCGAGATCGAGGCGGCCTCAGCCGAGGTCCCGCCCGGCGAGCAGATGCTCCTGCGTGTCACGAGCGGCAACGGAAAGGCGAGCTCGTCGCTCTACTCGCTGCGGGCGCGCTACGTGCCCGAACCGCGCGAGCAGGTCTGCGGCGCGTGGGCTCCTCCCCAGACCGACGACCCGGGCGTGACCGGTGCGAGCGACCCCGTGACCGCCACGACGAACACGGTCTACGTCATGGACACCCGCCGGTTCGGCGACATCCACGGCGCTGCCGGTGCCGCGCAGGTGCGTGCGGCGCTCGCCTCCCTCACGGGTTCGGGCGAGGCGGGCGGCGGTGCGGTGGACGGCGCCGTCCTCTCGGTGGACGCCGATCCGGGCGTGCAGGCGGCGCGGGCGTCGCTCGACGCCAACCCGTGCTCGATGTCGGCCCGCCGCGCGCTGACCGGCGCGATCAACGCCTTCGTCTCGGCCCGCCTCGGCGACGAGCGCGACCACATCACCTCGGTGGTGATGGTCGGCGGCGACGACGTCATCCCCCTGGCGCCGGTCGCCCAGCACACCGCGCAGTTCAACGAGGCCAGCCACGCGGCATCCCTCCGCCTCGCTCAGGCGCCCGACGGCGCGGCCTGTCCCGACGCGGTCGCCGAGGGAGCGGTCGACCCCTGCGCGACGCCGCTGTCGGCCGCGGCGGCGACCAATCACATCCTCACCGACGACCCCTACGGCCTGGCCGACGCGTACGCATCGCTCGGCGGCCACCTGTACGTGCCCACGGTGGGCCTCGGCCGGCTGGTCGAGACGCCGGCGCAGATCGTGGCCGCCGTCGACCGCTTCGTCGCCGCCGACGGGATGCTGGACGCCGACTCCACCCTCACGGGCGGCTACGGAGCGTGGGCCGAGCTGCCCGCGCTCGTCACCGAGAAGCTGTCGTGGCGCTCGGCGTCCGACACCTCCCTCACCGAGCCGTGGACGAAGGCGGACGTGGAGGGCGTCCTGTTCCCGAGCGCCGGTGAGAGCCCGCGCGTCGTGTCGGTCAACACCCACGCCGACGAGACGCGCATGCTGCCCGGAGTGCCGGGAGCCGCCGAAAGCCGGTTCGCCGACGCCGACCTCATGCGCGCCTCGGAGCACGTCGGCGCCCCGCAGCTCGAGGGCTCGCTCGTGTTCATGATCGGATGCCACGCCGGCGGCAACCTGCCCGGCTCGTACTACGGCGACACCCCGGACTGGGCCGACGTCTTCGCGTCGGCGGGCGGTTTCGTGGGCAACACCGGGTTCGGGCTCGCCAACAACGTGACGACGGCTCTCGGAGAGCGCCTGCTCGGCGAGTACGCATCGTGGATCGGCACCGAGGTGGACGGCACGGGCGTCTCGGCGGGCGGCGCACTCGCATATGCCAAGCAGTCCTACCTCGGCGGGCTCGGGCTGTACTCGGGCTACGACGAGAAGGTGCTCATGGAGGCGGTGTACTACGGCCTCCCGATGTACGCGTTCTCCGGCGAGCGCCGCGCCGTGCCGCTGCCCGCGATCCCCGACGGGCTGACCCCCGTGGCCGACATCGGCGGCGGGCTGTCGGCGGCGGGTCTGAGCCTGACCCCCGCCTTCGAGACGCAGACCGCGACCGACGCCTCCGGGCGGGAGGTCGCCTACCTGACCGCGGACGACCAGCAGCCGCTCGCCGTGGCGGGCCAGCCGGTGCTCCCGCGGGTCGTGTCGCGGCTCGGCACGGCGCCCTCCGGTACGGCGGCGCGCGGCGTCCTCCTCACCGCCCTCACGTCGGAGCGCAGCGGGCCCGTGTCCCCCGCCGTCGCGCAGCCCGGCATCGGCGTGCCCGAGCCTGCGCCCGCGCGCGGCGGGTCCGCGTTCCCCTCGACGTTCGCGACGGTGACATCGCAGCAGACGCCCTCCGGTCCCGTCGACCTCCTCGTGGTCACGCCGGGACGAGTGGAGATCCCCGCGACAGGCGACGGGACCATCGAGCGCTTCACCTCCATGGGCATGGACGTGATCTACGCGCCGGTCAGTCTGCCCGACGGCACGCCATCCGAGAGGGTCGCCCCGCTGATCCGCTCGGTCGAGCCGCCGCGCGCCGGAGGTTCGGTGTTCCGCGTGTTCGCCGACGGCACGGGAAGCAGCGTCACCCGGGCACAGGTCCTGGTGCAGCCGGAGGGGTCGGCGTCGTGGCAGCGCTTCGCGCTGACGCCGAAGAGCGGAGCGCAAGGCGCCTTCTGGGAGGCGGACACGCAGGTCACGACGCCGGTGCGGTGGATCGTGCAGGTCCTCGACGCGGCGGGCAACGTGGCGACCGAGTCGGCGCGCGGGCACCTCGACACCGCCGGCGCCGCCGCCCCGGCGATCGAGGGGTCGACCGAGGGCGCCGACGTTCGCCCCGGCGAGCGGCTCACGCGCGCGTTCGTGATCGGTGACGCCACGCCCGGCGAGCGCCTCAACGCGTCGTTCGCGATGACGAGCGACGCTGACGACGGCGGCGGGCCGGTCGCCTCCGGGCCGGTGGCGGTCGTCACCGGCCCGGATGGGGTGACGCGCGCGGTCGTCGACCACGTGGTCGCCGGAGCCGGCGCTTTCACCGTGGAGCTCGTCGTCTGCCGCGGTGCTGCCTGCGGGCGGACGTCCTTCCCGCTCACCGCAGCCGTGGCGAACACCGCGCCCGCGGCATCCGTCACCCTCGCGTCCGACACCGCGGGGGTCTGGCCGTCGTCGACACTCACCGCGACCGCCGCGGGCACCGACCCCGACGGCGACGACGTCGCGCTGGCGTACCAGTGGTTCGTCAACGGCGGCGGACTCCCCGTCACCGGGCCGACCCTCGAGCTCGCCGGACGCGTGGCGCCGGGCGATGTCGTCGAAGTCGTCGCCGTCCCCAACGACGGCCGCATCGACGGTCACGCCGCACGCGCGTCGGTGCTCGTCCTCACCGAGCCGCGCCCACCGGAGCCGCCGACGATCGTCGCCTCCGCCGTGAACGCCGCAGGCGCCTACGTCGAAGGCGAGTGGAGCCGCACCGCCGTCACCGTGACCTTCACGTGCATGCCCGGCGATGAGGCGATCGACGAGTGCCCACAGCCGGTGACGGTCGCGGCGGACACGTCCGACGAGGGGGTGGAGGTCTCGGGGACGGTGCGGGATGTGCTCGGCGCCACCGCCACCACCGCGCTCCTCGTCCGGGTCGACGCCACCGCGCCGCAGCTCTCCCCTGTGGTCAGCCCGAACCCCGTCGCCCTCGGCGGAGCGGCCACCGCCGTCTCGGGTGCGGCCGACACGGGCTCGGGCGTCGCCGAGCAATCGTGCGACGCCCCCGACACCGCGTCCGCAGGCGCGAAGACGCTCGTGTGCCGCGCGACCGACGTCGCCGGCAACAGCGCGTCGGCGTCCGCGTCGTACACGGTGATCGCCCCCTCGCCGGCGTGCCGCTCCGGCAGCCGGGTCGTGCTGCAGCCGGTGAACCCCGACGGGAGCAGCGTCTTCGCGCGCATCTCCGCGGTGCCGGTGGTCTTCCGCCTGTGCGACGGGTTCGGCCGCCTCGTCACGGCGAAGGGGTCCGTGACGAGCGTCACCCAGGTGTCGGCGGCGCCACTCCCCAAGAAGGGCCCGGCCGTCAACGAACTGCCGGTCCTGCTGCCGACGATCACGCCCGTCTATGTGCCGCTGACGGGGCTGTGGGCGGGATCGATCGGCTCGGCGAGCCTCAAGGGCGGGCAGCAGTACACCTACCGCGTGAACCTTGCCGACGGCACGTCCTTCACGTTCTCCTTCGGGATCAAGTGACGCGGAGGCCGGGCGTGCGGGTCGCGGTCCTCAATCGGGCGAGGCGGATGCCGCGGCCCCGAGGTTGACGAGAGTGCCGTCGGGATCGCGCACCTGAGCCGCCCGCTCGCCCCACGGCATGTCGGCGGGGGCGGCTACGACGTCGCCGCCCGCCGCCATCCACCGCGCGAACACGGCGTCGACGTCGTCGACGTAGAACCACAGCGCCACGCGGTCGCCTGCCGCCGCTCCGGGAGCCGCCGGATCGCGGCCGATGCCGAGCGAAGCCGCCCCGATGCTGAGCGACACGTAGTCGTCTTCGTCGGCGCTGCCGAACCGGTAGCCGACCCGCGCGTGCAGGGCGTGCTCGTAGAAGCTCACGAGGCGCGGCAGATCGCGCGTCGACAGGATCGGGAAGAGGCTGCGGACCTCCATGGCCTCACCCTACGCGCGGCGCACGCCGCGAGGAAGGACGACCCCGACGTCAGTCGAGGAAGATGTCGGGGAACAGCTGGTCGTCGGGGGTGCCCGGCACGGCGGCGTAGCCCGAGAAGTCGGTGACGCCCGCGTCGCGGAGCACATCCTCGACGATGAGGGTCTGACCGGTGTACTCGGCCGCCGGCTTCAGGAAGACCTCATACGCGGCATCCGCGTACACCTCGGGGGTGCGGCTGACCTTCATCATCGCGTCGCCTCCCAGGGCGAACTGCACGGCGGCGGTGGCGATGGTCGTCGCAGGCCAGAGGGTGTTGGCGGCGATGCCGGCCTTCGCGAACTCGGCCGCGAGGCCGAGCGTCGTCATCGTCATGCCGTATTTGGCGAGCGTGTACCCGGTGTGCGCCCCGAGCCACTTGGGCGAGAGGTTGAGGGGCGGCGAGAGCGACAGGATGTGCGGGTTCTCGGCATCCTTCAGGATGGGCACCGCGGCGCGGCTCAGCATGAACGTGCCCCGCACGTTGACGTCCTGCATGAGGTCGTACTTCTTCGCCGCGAGGTCGAGCGACCGCGAGAGGTCGATGACGCTCGCGTTGTTGACGACGATGTCGATGCCGCCGAACTCGCCCTGCGTCTTGAGCACCGCCTCGGTCACGTCGTCGTCGTTGCGGACGTCACCCACGATGGGCAGCGCACGGCCGCCCGCCGCGCGGATCTGCTCCGCCGCCGAGTGGACGGTGCCCTCGAGCTTCGGGTGGGGGCTGTCCGTCTTGGCGAGCAGCGCGATGTTGGCGCCTTCGCGAGCCGCGCGCAGCGCGATCGCGAGGCCGATGCCGCGGCTCCCGCCCGACATCAGGATCGTCTTTCCGGCGAGGGTGCGTCCTGAGATCGGCGAGGGGGTCATGCATTCTCCTTGGGTGGGGCCTTGCGCGACGCGGCGGCGAACGCGGCGACGCGCATCTGCGACTCGGGGGTGTCGAAACGGGCCCCGATGGAGGCGGCCTCATCGTCGAGGTTATCGGCGAACGAGCGGTCAGCACCGACGCGCACCAGCCGCTTGGCCTGGCCGAAGGCGGCCGTGGCGTTGGAGAGCCAGAAGTCGGCGATCTCGTCCGCACGCGCGGGCACCTCCGCGGCGGGCACGACCTCGGCCACGAGGCCCCAGTCGAGCGCCTCGGCGGCCGAAAGCGTGCGGTCCTGGAGCAGCAGCTGCAGTGCGCGGCGCTGGCCGATCGCCGCGGGCAGCAGCGTCGAGACGCCGAGGTCGGGCGTCAGGCCGATGTTGGCGTACTTGCTGACGAACTTCGCCGACTCCGCGGCGACGATGTAGTCGGCGGCGAGCATGAGGCCGAGGCCGCCGCCCGCGACCGCGCCCTGCACCGCGGCCACGATGGGCTTGTCCGACAGCGCGAACGTGCGGATGCCCTCGTGGATGACGTGCGCGGTCGCGGTGACGGCTTCTCCGCCGGCGCCCGAGGTCGCCATCGCGACCACGTCGCCGCCCGCGCAGAACGCGGGGCCGGCGGCGTCGAGGATCACCGCGCCGACGGCGGGGTCGCCCGTCACCTCACGGGCGATGTCGCGCCAGCGCCCGCCCATCTCGAAGTCCATCGCGTTGAGGTAGGCGGGCCGGTTGAACGTCACGCGGGCGAGGCCGCCTTCGACGTGGAGGAGGATCGAATCGCTCATGCGCAGTCCTTACTTGGGCGCCATGCGGATGGCGCCGTCGAGGCGGATGGTCTCGCCGTTGAGGTAGCCGTTGTCGACGATCGCCGCGACGAGGCGCGCGTACTCGTCGGGCCTGCCGAGGCGCTGCGGGTACGGCACCTGCCGGCCGAGCGAGTCCTGCGCCTCCTGGGGCAGGCCCATGAGCATCGGGGTCTCCATGATGCCGGGGGCGATCGTGACGACACGGATGCCGTAGCGCGCGAGCTCGCGCGCTACCGGCAGCGTCATCGCGTGCACCCCGCCCTTGCTCGCTGCGTACGCGGGCTGGCCGATCTGGCCGTCGAACGCGGCGACGCTCGCCGTGTTGACGATGACGCCGCGGTCGCCGTCGGCGGTGGGATCGGTGCGGGCCATGACGGCGGATGCCTGCGAGAGCACGTTGTAGGTGCCGATGAGATTCACCCGGATGATGCGCTCGAACCCCTCGAGCGGCGTCGGCGCGCCCTCCCGGTCGAGCACCTTCGCCGGCGGGGCGATGCCCGCGCAGTTCACGACGACGCGCAGCGGGCCGGCGGAGGCGGCCTGCTCGACCGCGGCGGCGACCTGGCCCGGGTCGGTGACGTCGGCGGCGGCGAACGATCCGCCGAGCTCGGCCGCGGCATCCGCTCCCGCAGACCCGGGGAGGTCGAGGATGGTCACGGTCGCGCCGGACGCGGCGAGGCGTCGTGCCGTGGCGAGGCCGAGGCCGCTCGCGCCGCCGGTGACGAGGGCGGAGGCACCGGTGAGGTCCATGCGTTCTCCTTCGAACTGCCGAGACATTGCATCCCACTCTACGCGGGACTGAGTTTCACCTCCGCCGCGGATGCCACGACCCAGGCTACCGGGGCGGCATCATGGTCGCATGGCGGTGCAGCTGAAGCGGGTCTACGACGATCCTTCCCCCGGCGACGGGTTCCGGGTGCTGGTGGACCGGCTCTGGCCGCGCGGCGTGTCCAAGGAGCGCGCCGCCGTCCAGGCGTGGGCGAAGGAGGTCGCGCCCTCCACCGGCCTGCGGCAGGCGTTCCATCGCGACGGCCTGCCGTGGGACGAGTTCGAGCGGTCGTATCGGGCCGAGCTCGCCGAGAATCCCGCGCTCGACGCGCTGCGGGCCGAACTGGCGCGGCACCCGGTCTCGACGCTGCTCTACGGAGCCCAGGATCCCGACCGCAATCACGCGGTCGTCCTGCTCGACGAGCTGGGTCTCTGAACCGATGTCCATCCCGGCCGACGCCGTCAGCGTGCCCGAGCGGGTGCGCGACCTCGCCCGTGGCGCGTCCCTCACGCCGGTGTGGCGCAACGACTACGGCGGCGTCACCTTCCGCACGAACGACGAGCGCTACATCAAGCACGGACCGCTCAACGCCGAGTCGTCGATGGCCGGCGAGACCGTGCGCCTGGAGTGGGCCGGGCGGTGGATCCGCGTGCCGCACGTCCTCGAAGCGGGCGCCGACGACGCCGAGGAGTGGCTGGTGACGCGCGCGCTCCCCGGCGAGAGCGCCGTCGCCCCGCGCTGGATCGCGGAGCCGGCCACGGCCGTCCGCGCGGTCGGCGAGGGCCTGCGTGCGCTCCACGAGGCGCTGCCGGTCGCGGAGTGCCCCTTCGACTGGTCGGTGCCGTCGCGTATCGCGAACGCGGCGAGCCGTGGCATCCGGCTGCCCGACGCCCTGCGCGAGCCGCCGCCGATCGACCTGCTCGTCGTCTGCCACGCGGATGCCTGCTGCCCGAACACCCTGCTCGGCGACGACGGGCGGTGGCTCGCGCACGTCGACCTCGGCCTCCTGGGCGTCGGCGATCGCTGGGGCGACATCGCCGTGGCGTCGATGAGCACGGAGTGGAACTATGGACCGGGATGGGAGGACGCCCTCATCGAGGCGTACGGCGTCGAACCCGACCGCGAGCGCCTCTCGTACTACCGGGAGCTCTGGAACGCGACATGACCGACCGCACCGACATCACCGGGACCGTCACCGACATCGACGGCCACCCCCACCTCGTCCTCACTCGCACGTTCCCGGCTCGCGCCACCGAGGTGTGGCGCGAGCTCACCGACTCGGCGCGGCTCGAGCGCTGGATCGGACGCTGGGAGGGCGACCCGAAGTCCGGTCGCGTCGCGTTCTTCATGACGGCCGAGGGCGAGGAGGCGCCTCCCGAGGAGTACACGATCCTCGAGTGCGACCCGCCGCGGCGCTTCGCCGGTGACACGTCCGCCGCGACCGGGTCGTGGCACCTGTGGTTCGAGCTCGTCGAGAAGGGCGAGGCGACGCTGCTCGTCTTCGGGCAGCGCCTGAATCCGGGCGAGGACGTCGGCTCGATCGGACCGGGCTGGGAGTACTACCTCGACCGGCTGGTGGCGGTGCACAAGGGGCGGGATGCCTCGTCCATCGCGTGGGGCGCGTACTTCCCGGCGATGCAGCCGGCGTACCAGCGCCTGGTCGCCGCGGGCTGACCGCCGGCGCGCACTACGCCCGCTGCGCTTTCCTGCGACCGTTGCGTCGCCCGCCGGCGCGGGCCTCGCCCGCTGCGCTTTCCTGCGACCGCTGCGTCGCCCGCCGGCGCACTCGCAGGAAAGTGCAGCCCTCGGCGCTGCGAACCCGGGTCAGGCGCCGGGGCCGAGGATGAAGTTCCACGTGCCGGCGACGAGCGCCGCGCCGGTCGCGATGAGCGCGATGACGAGGCCGACGCCCATAAGCGCCCACTCCGCTGCGCCGAAGGGCGACTCGCGCGCCCACGTGCGGGGACCGGCCGCGCCGAAGCCGCGCGCCTCCATCGCCGTCGCGAGCTTGGTCCCGCGGCGGATCGACAGCACGAGCAGCGCGAAGGCCATGCCGAGGAACCGCCGGATGCGGCCGCGGTCGGCGACCCCGCGCGCACGCCGCGCGAGCTCCAGCGCCCGCCAGTCGTCGAGGAACAGCCCGACCATGCGAAGGCCGGCGAGCGCGCCGAGGACGAACCGGGCCGGCAGGCGGAGCACCTGGCCGAGCCCGTCCGCGAGGTCGGTCGGATCGACGGTGGCGAACAGCACGACCGACGGCAGCGCGATCGCGAGCACCCGGATCGTCGTCGCGAGCGCCAGCACGAGCGAGCCCTCGCTGACCCGCACGAACAGCCAGTCGACGTACACCTCGCCGCTGGTGCGTCCGTAGAGCGCGATCGTCAGCCCGGTGAGCGGTGCGAGCGCCCACACGATCCACGTGCGCGCCCAGAACTCACGCCGGCCGAGACCCGCCAGCGGCATGAGCAGCAGTTCGAGCACGAGGGCCACGGTCGCCGAGACGACGTCGAGGGTGAGCACGAGCGGGATCGTGATGAGCGCGGCCGCCCCGAGCTTCGCGACGGGGTTGACCCGCGACATCCGCCCGGTGCGCGCGTGCGCTTCGAGGAGGGTCACGGCGCCTCTCCCAGCTCGAGCCGTGCGGCGTGGAGCGCCTCGACCACGTCCAGGTCGTGCGTGATCGCGACAATGGCCGATCCGTCGTCGCGCAGGCGTGCGAGGAGCGCCACCAGCTCGGCCCACGTGCGCGCGTCCTGCCCGAATGTGGGCTCGTCGAGCACGAGGACCCGCGGAGCCGTCGCGAGGGCCGCGGCGACGGTCAGCCGCCGCTTCTCGCCGCCCGACAGCGTGTACGGGTTCGCGAGGGCGAGGGGGCTGAGCCGCAGCCGCTCGAGCAGCTCGTCGACGCGCCGCGCCGTCTCGTCGTCCGGAAGGCCGAGGGCTCGCGGCCCGACCTCGAGCTCGCCGCGCACGGTCTTGGCGAGCAGCTGGTGCTCCGGATCCTGGAACACCGTGCCGATCCGCGTGAGCAGCTCCCGCGACGCCCAGCGGATCGGCTCGCGCGCGGCGCCGTCGGCGAGCGCGGGGGTCGCGACGAGGGCGCCGGATGCCGGTGCCAGCAGCCCGGCGAGCGTGAGGCCGAGCGTGGACTTGCCCGCGCCGTTGGGTCCGGTGATGGCGAGCGCGGACCCGGCACGCACCTCGACGCCGATGCCCGACGCGACGGGGTGCCCGGCCACGCGCTGCACGGCGAGCCCAGCGGCGGTCAGGAGGGCCTCGCCGGGCGGGTTCCGCGGCGCGGGGGGGTGCAGGGGCGGGATGCCGGGAACCCAGACGCCCCGGGCAGCCAGCGACGCGCCGTCGCGGCCGAGCACCTCGGCCGGCGCGCCGTCGGCGAGGACGCCGTCCTCACCCAGCACGATCACGCGCGACACGACGGGCAGCCACACGTCGACCCGGTGCTCGACGACGACGAGCGTCGCCGGATGGGTGTCGAGGAGCCGGGTGACGGCATCCCGCACCTCGGCGACGCCCGCAGGATCGAGGTTCGCCGTCGGCTCGTCCAGCAGCACCAGGCCGGGGCGCATCGCGAGCAGCCCCGCGAGGGCGAGCCTCTGCTTCTGACCGCCCGACAGCGCCTTCGTCGGCCGGTCGAGCGGCACGTCGAGCCCGACCGCGTCGAGCGCCGAGCGCACGCGCGGCCAGATCCGATCGCGCGGGATGCCGAGGTTCTCGCAGCCGAACGCCACGTCGTCGCCCACGCGGGCCAGGATCACCTGGGCGTCGGGGTCCTGAAGCACGAGTCCCGCCCGCCCGCGCTGCCGGGCCGCGGGAAGACCGTCGACGAGCAGGCTGCCGGACTGCTCGCCGTCGTCCTCCCCGCCCAGCACGCCCGCCAGCCCGTGCAGCAGCGTCGACTTGCCCGAGCCGGACGCCCCGAGCAGGAGCACCCGCTCGCCCGGCTCGATGCGGAACGAGGCATCCGTCACCGCCCAGGCGTTGCGCGAGGCGTGGCGCCAGCCCCAGCCCCGCGCCTCGACGGCCGCGGGTCCGGACGTCACCTCGGGCACGCGCTCAGACGCGGGCGCGCGCTTCGCGGCCCGACGCGAAGCGGTCGAGCGCGCCGGTCCTGGCGAGGCCGCGCGCGAGCAGCCACGACAGCGCCCCGGCGATCACGGCACCCGAGAGGGACGTGCTCACGAGATACACCACCACGAACCAGAAGTCGGCGCCGGCGTACCAGAGCAGCAGGTTGTTGACCCCGCCGGCGAGGGCCGCGCCCACGCCCGCGAGGATGGCGACCGGCAGCGACCACCGACGGTAGAAGAAGAGCAGGAAGATCAGCTCGGCACCCAGCCCCTGGATGAGGCCCGCCTCGAGCGTGAGGAAGGCGCCCCACGTGTTGCCGATGAGCGTGAGGGCCGAGACGGCGGCCGCGACGACCTCGGTGAAGACCGCGGCACCCGGCTTGCGGATGATCAGCGCACCGAGAACGCCCGCGAACAGCCACGGACCGTCGAGCAGCCCCTGCAGGCCGGGCCAGAGCGGCTCGAGCAGCGCGCTCGGACCGCGGTACGCGACGTTCCACAGCAGGAAGACGAGGCCGGATGCGACGCCGATGACGCTGGCGACGACGATGTCGACGACCCGCCAGCGATACGGGCTCGCCGGCGGCGACGCGGGTGCCTGCGTGGTCTCGGGAACGGACGTGGACGCGTGCATGTGTTCTCCTCCCTGCGCCGGCATGATCCGGATCAGGTTCGACGGTCGAAGCGTGGGTCGCTTCCTCTCAGCCCGGCTCACCGGACTCCCGTGGTTGTGCGGACGAGTATACGCCTGCCGGCCGGGGTATCTTGAGCGGGTGACCCTGGATGACGCCCCCACCCCGACGCGCCGCGCGCGACGGGTGACGGGCGCGTTCCCGATCGTCGCCGACGACCCGGCACCGCGCGACGGGGTGCTGACGCTCGACGCTGGGACAGCCGCGAGCGCAGGCCCCGGCTCGATCGCGGCGCCGGGGACCGAGAGCAGCGACACCGCCACCACGACCCCTCTCGGCGACATCCCGCGCGCCACGCGCCCCGACGAGGTCGCCGAGCACGTCGCGCTCGCCTGGGTCGATGAGAAGGCGGTGGCGCTCCCGCGGCCGCCGGCGGATCTCGCGACGGCCGCGTCGCCCTACATCCCCGTCGAGCCGGACCTCCTCGCCGACGCGCCCCGGCGTTCGCCGCTGCGACCGGGCGTGATCGTCCCGACGCTCCTCATCGCCGGCGTCACGGGGCTCTACGCCGCGACGACCCTGCTGTGGCCGCTCCATGCCGTCGCCCCCGCCGTCACCGCCGCTCAGGTGGAGCCGATCGCGGCGCCGGCCGCCGCGATGCCGTGGCCGGCCGCCGGAAGCGCGGCTGTGTCGGTCGGCGGCGTGACCGGGGTCGCGGCATCCGCCGCCGACGCGCGGTCCATCGCCAGCATCACCAAGGTCGTGACCGCCCTCGTCGTCCTCGACCGGCTGCCGCTCGCCCCGGGCGAGCAGGGTCCGGAATACGGCTTCGGGTACGGGGACTCCCTCGCCTACTGGGACTACCTCTCGAGTAACGAGTCCGCACTGGACGTGCCCGTCGGCGGCACGCTCACCGAGTACCAGATGCTCGAGGGCATGCTGATCGGATCGGCGAACAACTACGCCGACCGCCTCGCCGGCGACCTCTTCCCCTCGGATGCGGTGTTCGCCGACGCGGCGATGAGCTGGCTCACCGCGCATGGCGTGCCCGGTGTCACGATCGTCGAGCCGACGGGCATCGATCCGGGCAACAGCGCCACCCCCGAGGCTCTCCTCGTGCTCGCCCAGAAGGCGATGGCGCACCCGGTGATCGCCGAGATCGTCGCGAAGAAGTCGACCGAGCTGCCCGGCGCAGGGCTCGTCGAGAACACCAACGAGCTGCTCGCCGATCCGGGCGTCGTCGGCATCAAGACCGGAACGCTCGACTCCTGGAACCTGCTGTCGGCCAAGGACGTCACCATCGGCGAGACGCCCGTGCGTCTCTTCGCGTCGGTGCTCGGTCAGCCCGACGACGATGCGCGGCTCGCAGCGTCCCGCGCGCTCTACACGCAGCTCGAGCAGGAGCTCCAGCGCAGGCCGTCGGTCACGGCCGCCACCCTCGCCGGCACGGTCGACACGGCGTGGGGCGAGTCCGTCGACGTCGTCACCGCCGATGACGCCTCGGTCGTGCTGTGGAACGGCGGCGCGGGCGCGGTGACCACGACCTTCGACCTGGGCGACGAGCGCGCGAAGGGCGACGTCGTCGGCAGCCTGTCCGTGGACGGGCCGCTCGATTCCGCCACGGTCGAGCTTCGGCTCGACGACGACCTCGAGGGTCCGAGCGCGTGGTGGCGCCTGACCCACCCGCTGGAGCTGTTCGGCATCACCGACTGACCGGCGTCACGCGAAGCGGACGGCCTGCTGCAGCCGGCTGCGCACGTCGAAGACCTCGTTGCCGCCGATCGCCCGCACCCCGGTGATCCCGCGGCGCAGGACGGTCGACAGCGCGCTTCGTGCCACGACGGCGACGGGCGTGCCCCGCACCTTGCCGATCTCGTCGATCACCTGCAGCACGTCGTCGTCGGGCAGCACGACGATCGCACCGCTGAACCGCACGCCGGCCGCGCGGGCGATGCCGCGCATGCGCGCGATGAGCGCGGCGATCGGCGCTCCCTCGACGCCGTCGCCGATGAGCTCGCCGCGGCGCAGCCGAATCGGACCGCCGAAGTCCTCCGAGAGGATCGCGTAGAGACCGCTCGGGCCGAGGACGATGTGGTCGATCTTCGCGTCCGGATCGGCGGGGGCGGACGACGAGGCCGCTCCCCATCCCCCGGCGCGCACCGCCGGCGCCACGTCGTGCCACACCGTGTACCCCATGCCCAGGTCGGCGATGACGCGCGCCGTGGCCTCCTCGGCGAGCGCGTCGGCCAGCAGCCGGCGGAGCTGCTGCGGCGCCGAGCGCACGAGCGCCGGGTCGTACGGATCCTCGAGCGCCACGCCGCGCCCGGCCCACTCGCGGATCAGCGTCAGGTAGCGCTCACGGCGCCATCCGCCGGGATGCCCGTACGAGCGGGCCCGGGGGCGCGTGTCGGTGCGCGGCGCCGGCGCCCGCCACCCCGACCACTCGGGAGCCGGGGCGTCGCCGAACCCGTGGCCGCGGTCGTACGCCGCGCGCGCATCGGCCGTGCCGACAAGCTCCCACGCGCGCTGCACCTGCACGAACAGGGCCGCATCGCCACCGGTGTCGGGGTGGGTCTGCCGCAGCCGCAGCCGGTACGCCTTGCGCAGATCGTCCTCCGAGGCCTTCGGGTCGACCCCGAGGACCTCGTACGCCGAGGCGGAGAGCGGGCTGTCGAACACCGTGCCCCCGTCAGCCCCAGAGCGGCACGTCGGGGCGGTGCGCGAGGGCCGTCTCCGCCACGTCCGGAGCCAGCTCGGCGAGGGTGGCCGGCTGCCACTTCGGCGACTTGTCCTTGTCGATGACCTGCGCGCGGATGCCCTCGGCGAGGTCGGGCTGCGAGGTCGCGAACCACATCACGAGCCCGTACTCCTGCTCGAGCGCCTCGCGGAGCCCGGCGAGCTCGCGCGAGCGTCGCACCGACGCAAGCGTGACCGCGAGCCCCGTAGGCGCGAGCTCGCCGAGCAGGTCGGCGGTGACGGTCGCCTCGGGCTCGGGCCGTGCGCGCAGTCGCTCGATGATGTCGGGAACCGTCTCGCCGGCGAACGCGTCGTCGATCCACTCCCGGGCGCGCTCGAGCTTCGAGGGGGGCGGGGTCTCGTCGAAGAGCAGCACCAGCTCGGTGGGGCTCGACGGATCGGCGCGCGTCTCCAGCGCGTCCCGCAGCCCGTCGAGGCTCGCGGCCGGCACGAAGTGGTCGGCGAATCCGGCGTAGATCGCGTCCGAGGCATCCATCACCGCACTCGTGAGCCCGAAGTACTCGCCGAGCCGGCCCGGAGCATGGGCGAGGAGCCAGGTGCCGCCGACATCGGGTGTGAAGCCGATACGGGTCTCCGGCATGGCCAGCTGGGACCGCTCGGTCACGATGCGGATCGCGGCGTGCCCTGCGACCCCGATGCCGCCGCCCATCGTGATGCCGTCGGCGAGGGCGACGATCGGCTTCGGATACTCCGCGATGCGGGCGTTGAGGGCGTACTCGTCGCGGAAGAACACCGCCGAATCGTCGGCACGCCCGCTGGTCACGCGCTCCGCGAGCCCGCGTACGTCGCCACCCGCGCACAGCCCGCGCTCGCCGGCACCGTCGATGAGCACGACGTCGACTTCGGTGTCGTGCTCCCAGTCGTCGAGCGCCGCGTGCAGTCGATGGATCATGTCCAGGTCGAGGGCGTTGATCGCGCGCGGGCGGTTGAGGGTGAGGCGCCCGAGACCGCCACGGGCGCGGACGAGGACGGTGGGCTCGGTGTCGACGGTCACGGTCGCAAGGCTACCGGGGCCGAGACGGCCCGGGCGGAGTCGCTCTGTGCGGCATCCCGCGCTCCGCCGGGCAGATTTCCGCGCGCGGGCGAGCACTTTCCGACAGGATATGGAGAAGTGCTCCCGACGACGAGAGGGTTCGGCATGCCCGAAGGACAGGTGCTGGAATTCTCCGGCATGACCAAGCGCTTCGGCGCCGTCACCGCCGTCTCGGACTTCTCAGCACGTGTCGATCCGGGTCTCGTCACCGGATTCCTCGGCCCCAACGGCGCCGGCAAGACGACCTCTCTGCGCATCCTCCTCGGCCTCGTGCGCCCCACCTCCGGCGACGCGACGATCGGCGGTGCGCACTACGCCCGGCTGGCGAACCCGCTGCAGACCGTGGGCGCCGTGCTCGAGGCATCCAGCTTCCATCCCGGCCGCACCGCGGCCGCGCACCTGACCGTGTACGCCCAGGCGGCGAAGATCCCGCGGTCCCGTGTCGACGAGGTGCTGGGGCTCGTGGGCCTGGCAGACGCCGCAGGTCGCAAAGTGGGCGGCTACTCGCTCGGCATGCGCCAGCGGCTGGGACTCGCCTACGCCCTGCTCGGAGACCCCGGCGTTCTCGTGCTCGACGAGCCCACCAACGGGCTCGACCCCGAAGGCATCAAGTGGATCCGCGGGTTCCTCCGTCAGCTCGCGCGCGAGGGGCGCACGGTTCTGGTGTCGTCGCATCTGCTCACCGAGGTGCAGCAGACGGTCGACGCGCTGCTGATCATCTCGCGCGGTCGGCTCGTCTTCCAGGGCGGGCTCGACGAGCTCGTCGACCCGTCCGAGCAGGCGACCGTCGTCGACTCCCCCGACCGCGCGGCGCTCGCCGAAGCGCTGCGGGCGTCGCAGATCCCGTTCGAGGTGCTGCGGTCCGGCCTCACCGTGCGCGGGATCGAACCAACCGCGGTCGGTCTCGCCGCGGCTGCGGCCGGCGTGCCGCTGTCGTCCCTGCAGAAGCGCGGCCCCGCCCTCGAGGAGGTGTTCCTCGACCTGGTCAACGGCACGCGGCTGCATGCGAGCGCGGCCGGCGGGCCAGGCGATGTCATCCCGGCCCTCGAGTCCGGGCCGATCACGGTGCTCGCGTCCGAGGAGACGGTTCCGGATGCCTCGGCCGAGGCGTCTCCGGAAGAGGCGGCGGCCGGCGGCGGCGGAGCGGTCGAGGCGGCCGGTGCCGTCCTCGCGGCCGACGAGCCGGCCGGCGGGCCGGACGAGCCGGACGAGCCGGCCGTCGGGCCGGACGAGCCGGCCGTCGGTCTCCCCTCGGCCGCTCCCGACGGCGCCGCGTGGATCGCCGCGGAGACGGATGCCGAGCTCCCCGACGAGCAGCACGTCGACGACCCCGGCGCGCCGTCGCACCCGCACACCGCGTCGTTCGCCGTCGCGAGCACGGGCGTGATCGACATCATCCCGGGCACCGAGGCCGGTGACGATGATGAGAGTCCCGACGCGGGCGAGGCCGACGGCGAGGAACCCGACTCCGGCGGAGCCGACTCCGGCGGCGCCGACGCCGGCGCTGAGCCCGCCGCTGCCGAGTCGGTCCCGGTGCAGACCGACGACGACCTCACCGACGAGGATCTCTACGCCCCCGAGACCGATGACCGTCCCTGGGAGAACTACGTCAAGACCGAGGCCGACCTCGAGGCCGACCGTTTCTTCGCCGCGTTCGACGCCGAGAAGGCGGCGGCGGCAGCCGCCGAGGCCGAGGCCGAGGCCGATGCCGATGCCGATGCCGATGCGGATGCGACCGCCGACGCAGAACCGACCGACGCGCAGCCGG
>NZ_JSYE01000025.1:0-22788 GCF_054824025.1 Microbacterium sp. HJ5 | reverse complement strand
GGTGATCGGCGACAGCTCCTCCTCGGGCGGTTCCGCCGCCCCCGGCGGGACCGGCGGCGGCACGGGCACCACGGGCGGCGGTGACTCGGTCCTCGGCGGGACCCAGATCCTCGCGCCGGTCGCGGTGCCGATCACCGTGGGCGGCAACGCCGTCTCCGTGGTCGGCGACACCACCACGCAGGTCCCCACGGGACCGGTCGACCCGACCGATCCGACGGACCCGACCGATCCGACGGACCCGACGGACCCGACCGACCCCACGGACCCCACGGACCCGTCGGGTCCCCTGAGCCCGACCGGCCCGACCGACCCCAGCGGTCTCGGCTCGTCGGATGGCGGTGACGACGCGACTGGTTCGCCGGCCGTCGCGAGCGTCACCGCACTCGCCGCCACGGGAGGGATGGGCGCGTTCCCCGCGCTGCTGATGGGCCTCGTGCTCCTCGCAGCCGGCGCGTTCGCGTTCATGTCGCGGCGACGCTCCGCGTGAGTCGCGGCCGGAGGCTCCCCCAGAGTGCCTCCGGCTGCGCAACGCGCGAGCGGCGGGAGGGCCGCTCCCCACCGGCCCTCCCGCTCCCATAAGCCTCGCCGCTGGATCGCGGGGCGGGCGTCTTGCCTGGACCGCCCGCTCCGTGACCGGAGGCCTGAGACAAGGCGGATGCCGCAACCGGGGGGCTATCGGTATCCGTCTTCGGGGGAGATGGAAAAGGCGGATGCCGCGGACCATTCGGTCCGCGGCATCCGCTCTTCGTCTTTCGCCTTACTTGGCGGCAACCACCTGCAGGGTGATCACGGCGGTGAGGTCGTCGCGCAGACGGACCGTCGCCTCGTGCTCGCCCACCGACTTGATCGGCGAGGTGATGTGGATCTTGCGCTTGTCGAGGTCGCCCAGGCCCGCGGCCTTGACGGCGTCGGCCACGGCCTCGGTCTTCACCGAGCCGAACAGACGGCCCTCGGCGCCGGCCTTGACGGCCAGGCGGACCTTGCTGCCCTCGAGGGCGTCCTTGAGGGCCACGGCCTCTTCGTGGTCGTGGATCGCGCGAGCGTCACGGGCGGCGCGGATCGACGCCACCTGCTTCTCGCCACCACGGGTCCACGCGACCGCGAAGCCCTGGGGGATGAGGTAGTTGCGGGCGTACCCGTTCTTGACCTCGACCACGTCACCGGCGCTACCGAGCCCGGCGACCTCATTCGTGAGAATCAGCTTTGCCATTGGGTGCTCCTTAGCGGCCGGCGCCGGCGTAGGGCAGGAGCGCCATCTCGCGCGCGTTCTTGATCGCCTTGGCGATCAGACGCTGCTCCTGCACCGAGACACCGGTGATACGACGGGCACGGATCTTGCCGCGCTCCGAGATGAACTTGCGGAGGGTGGCGACGTCCTTGTAGTCGATGACGCCGACACGGATCGCCTTCGCGGGAGCGGCGTTCTTCGCGCCCTTCCGCGGCTTCCGGCGGTCGCCGGTTGCCTTTCCAGCCATGGTGTTTCCTTACTGAGTGTGAGATTCGACGGATGCCGGGGCATCCGGATGTCGTTTAGAACGGGGTGTCGTCGCCGTAGGCGCCGGGAGCGGCCCAGGCGTCGCCGCCCGAGTTGCCGCCGGCGGCGTTCGCCGAGCCGGGGGTCGACCACGGCTCGTCGGCGACCTGCGTCTGACCGCCGCGGGATTGACCGCCGCCGCCTGTCGCACGCGTGACCTGGGCGGTCGCGTAGCGGAGCGAGGGGCCGATCTCGTCGACCTCGAGCTCGATGGCGGTGCGCTTCTCGCCCTCGCGCGTCTCGTAGGAGCGCTGCTTGAGGCGACCGGTCGCGATGACGCGGGAGCCCTTCGTCAGCGAGCCTGCGACGTGCTCGGCGAACTCGCGCCAGACGCTCGCGCGGAGGAACAGCGCTTCGCCGTCCTTCCACTCGTTGGCCTGGCGGTCGAAGTTGCGCGGCGTCGACGCGATCGTGAAGTTCGCGACGGGGAGACCGTTCTGCGTGTAGCGCAGCTCGGGATCAGCCGTGAGGTTGCCCACGACGGTGATGATCGTCTCGCCGGCCATCGTCGTTACGCGTCCTGCTTGGCGGGCTTGGAGGGACGGGCAGCCTTGCGGGCGGCCTTCTCGTCGGCGCGGGCCTTCTCGGACGCGATCATGGCGATCGCCTCTTCGGCACGGAGGACCTTGGTGCGCATGACCTGCTCGTTGAGGTTGAGCTGGCGGTCGAGCTCCTGAGTGGTCTCGCTCGTGGCGGTGAAGTTGACGACGGCGTAGATGCCCTCGGTCTTCTTCTGGATCTCGTACGCCAGACGGCGGCGACCCCAGATGTCGATGTTCTCGATCGTGCCCCCGTCAGTCGTGATGACCTTGAGGAACTTGTCGAGGTTCGGAGCGACCTGGCGCTCGTCGATCTCAGGGTTCAGAATGACCATGAGTTCGTACTGGTGCGTCACTAACCCACCTCCTTCGGACTTGAACGGCTGTCGGGCATTTCCCGGCAGCAGGAGGGTGTGTTGCACGTCATCCGGCTTGTCGCGCGCTGGGGCGCGTGCGGACAACCCTCCCATGGTACCGGATGCCCGGTCAGGCGCCGAATCCGCGCGTCAGGTCGCAAGGCCCCACAGCCACCCGGCGGCGACGAGGCCCAGGGCGATGCCCAGGGCGAGGACGCCGAGCGACAGCATCCAGTCGCCCGCCGTCGGAGCGACCGGGTCGGTCACCGCGCCCGCCCGGCGCCCGAGGAGCCGCGTGGTCGGTGCCTCGTTCGCCGACGTGAACGGTCGTCCGGCCGGCCCTGCTCTCCGAGGAACGACAGCACCCAGGCGCGGTCGGCATCAGGGCCGGGCGGAGCGAGCGGGTAGTGGGGCGGTGTCGACGAGAAGGAGATCGGATGCCGCACCCCCGGCGTCTGCGCGTCACCGGCGCGGGCGATCGGGTCGAGCCCCAGCGCGCGGGCGCGATCGAAGGCCTCGCCCACGTCGAGGATCCGCGCGGCCGGGACCCCCGCGGCCGACAGGAGACGCTCCCACTCCATCGCGCTGCGTGCGTCGAGCGCCCGTTCGAGCACCGGCCGGAGCTCGTCGCGCCGGGCGCTGCGATCCGCGGCCCGGGCGAAGCGCGCATCGGCGGCGGCATCCGGAATCTGCAGGATGCCGCACAGACGCGTGAACTGCCGATCGTTGCCCACCGCGATCACGAGGTCGCCGTCGGCGGTCGGGAACGGACCGTACGGGAAGATGCTCGGGTGGTCGGCGCCCAGCCGCTGCGGCACCACATCGGCGAGCGCGTACGCCCCGGACTGGTTGACGAGGGCCGACAGCGCGGACGACAGCAGGTTCACCTCGACGTGCTGACCCTCGCCGGTGGCGTCGCGGTGACGCAGGGCGGCGAGCGCTCCGAGTCCGGCGTGGAGGCCGGTCACGACGTCGACGATCGCGACGCCCGACTTCGTGGGCGGGCCGTCGGCCGGACCGGTCACGCTCATGAGACCCGACATCGCCTGCGCCAGCACGTCGTAGCCGGGGAGCTCTGACCCGCGCCCGAAGCCGGTGATCGAGACGTACACGACGTCGGGGTTCTCGTCGCAGACCGCGGCGTAGCCGAGGCCGAAGCGGTCGAGGCCGCCGGGCCGGAAGTTCTCGATCACGACGTCGGCCCGGCGTGCGAGGTCGCGCGCGACGGCCAGGTCGCCGGGGTCGTCGAAGTCGAGGGTGATCGACCGCTTGCCACGGTTCACCGACAGGTAGTAGGTCGCCTCGCCGTCGCGGGCGGGCGGGGTCCACTGACGCGTCTCGTCGCCACCCGGACCCTCGACCTTGATGACCGTCGCGCCCAGGTCGGCGAGCAGCATCGTGCAGTACGGCCCCGCGAGCACGCGCGTGAAGTCCGCGACGACGATGCCGGCGAGCGGGCCCGGGCGCGCGCCGCGCGCCGTCACCGGAAGGCCCCGATGCCGGTGAGGTGCTGACCGAGGATCAGCGTGTGCACCTCGTCGGTGCCCTCGTACGTGCGCACCGACTCGAGGTTCGCGGCGTGGCGGATGGGCGAGTGCTCCAGCAGCACCCCGTCGCCTCCGAGGATCGTCCGCGCCTCGCGCGCGATGCGGATCGCCTCGCGGACGTTGTTGAGCTTGCCCAGGGAGATCTGAGTGGGGGTCAGGGCTCCGGCATCCTTCGCCCGTCCCAGCTGCAGCGCCAGCAGCGCACCCTTCTGCAGCTCGACCACCATGTCGACGAGCTTCTGCTGCGTGAGCTGGAACGACGCGATCGGCACCCCGAACTGCTCGCGGCGCAGCGCGTGCCGCAGCGCCGCCTCGTAGCTGTCGCGCCCCGCCCCGAGCGCGCCCCACACGATGCCGTAGCGCGCCTCGTTGAGCGCCGAGAACGGACCGCGCAGTCCCTGCGCGCCGGGAAGGAGAGCGGATGCCGGCACCCGCACGTCATCGAGATGCAGCTCCGTCTGGATCGACGCCCGCATCGACCCCTTCGGCTCGAGCACGCTGGCGTGGAATCCCGGCGCGTCGGTGGGCACGAGGAACCCCCGCACGCCGTCGTCGGTCTGCGCCCACACCACCACGAGCCGGGCGATGGTGGCGAGGCCGATCCAGCGCTTCGCCCCGGACAGCACCCAGTCGTCGCCGTCCCGTCGGGCGAATGTCGCCATGCTCGCCGGGTCGGATCCCGCGCCGGGCTCGGTCAGGCCGAACGCGCCGATCACCTCCCCGGCGGCCATGCGCGGCAGCCACTCCTGCTTCTGCTCCTCCGATCCCCAGCGGTGGATCGACCCCATCGCGAGAGAGCCCTGCACCGACACGAAGGTCCGCAGGCCCGAGTCGCCGGCCTCGAGCTCGAGTGCGGCGAGGCCGTACTCGACGGTGCTGCGGCCGGGGCATCCGTAGCCCTCGAGCGTCATGCCGAGCACGCCCAGCTCACCGAACGCGGGCGCCAGCTCCCGCGGGAAGTGCGCGCGGTCGAACCAGTCCGCGATGTGCGGGCGGATCTCGGCATCGACGAAGGCGCGCACGCGGTCGCGGGTCGCCCGTTCGGCGTCGCTCAGCAGAGCGTCGAGTCCGAGGACATCGGATGCCGCGCGCAGCGCGTCGAGATCGTCGGGGTTCCTCGGCTCCATCGCCGCCTCCTCACAGTGGTCGAGCCCCATTCTGCCGGGCAGGCCCGCGTCGCCGCGGCCGCGCGCCGGTAGCGTGAACGGCATGACCGTTCCCGCGCCGACGACGCCGTCGTATCCGTTCGACGCGCGGCCGCTCGTCGAGCCGGTCGACCCTGCGGCGAGCAAGGCGTTCCGCCAGCAGCTTCGCGAGAACGGCCGGGTCCCGGGCGCGTTCAGCGGCGCGTCCCTCGGGGTGGCGATCGTCGTCGGGTTCATAGTGATCGGCTTCGGCTCCGTCATCGTGACGACGCTCGTCAGCGTGTTCTTCGCTCTCATCGGCCGCAGCGGCGTCGGCGTGTTCGCGGGGCTCGTGCCGCTCGTGGTCGTCGCGGGGGTGATCGGGCTGCTGGTGTTCGGCGTCATCGCCGGCAACCGGAGCAGTGCGAACCGCATGTACCGCCTCGACCGGTTCGCGCGCGCCAACGGCATGACCTACCTGCCGGTGCTCGGCAGTCAGGGGCTGCCGGGCATGATCTTCGGGATCGGCAGCTCACGCCAGGCCACCGACATCGTGCGCGGCGACCGCCCCCGCTTCGTCGAGTTCGCGAACTACCGGTACACGACGGGGTCGGGCAAGAACAAGACGACCCACAAGTGGGGGTACGTTGCGGTGCGGCTCGACGTGCCCCTGCCGCACATCGTGCTCGATGCGACGGGCAACAACAGCATCTTCGGATCCAACCTGCCCGCCACCTTCGACAAGGATCAGCGACTCAGCCTCGAGGGCGACTTCGACCGGTACTTCTCGCTCTCCTGCCCGCAGGGCTACGAGGTGGACGCCCTCTACCTCTTCTCGCCCGACATCATGGCCCGCTTCATCGACAACGCTGCGGCCCTCGACGTCGAGATCGTCGACGACTGGATGTTCCTCTACGCCAAGCGCGACTTCTCGACGCTCGACCCCGCGACCTGGGCGTGGTTGTTCTCCGTGGTCGGCGCCCTGCTCGACAAGCTCGCCCAGTGGGCCCGGTGGCGCGACGACCGCCTCCGCGCGCAGGCGTCGGCGCTGACGGATGCCGCGCCCGCCGGCACCACGCCGGATGCGGCGGCCGGGGACGCGGCATCCGCTGTGCCCTTCGTCGCTCCCCTCGAGGCGCTCCGCCCGCCGCCGGGGGTCGCACCCCAGGGGCGCCGCCTGCAGCGCGGCGTGCCGTGGGTGTCGATCATCGCGATGGGCGGCGTGATCCTTTTCTGGATCCTCAGCCAGACGGGCGTGCTGGGGGTCTTCTTCCGCTAGGCGCGGCCTCGCCGGCGGCTCGCCGGTCAGACGGGTGTCCGCAGGCCGAAGTGTGCGATCTCGTCGTCGCGCAGCATCCGGGATCTGATGATGAACCGATTGCCGGTCGGGCCCTCGACGCTGAAGCCCGCGCCCCGGCCAGGCACGACGTCGATCGTGAGGTGCGTGTACTTCCAGTACTCGAACTGCGCCTCCGAGATGAAGACGTCGATCGGCTCGGCGAGCCCGGCGTCGAGGCGGCCGAGGTGCACATCGCTCGGGCCGATGAGGAACATGCCCACCGGGTAGCACATGGGCGCGCTGCCGTCGCAGCAGCCGCCCGACTGGTGGAACATGAGCGGTCCGTGGGCGTCGGTGAGGTCGCGCAGCAGGGATGCCGCGGCGTCGGTCACCGCCACCCGCGAGCAGGAGTCGTCCGTCGTCATCGCTCAGTTCTCCGTTCGGTGTGCGCGAGGCGGGAAGCGACCCGGGCGGAGGCATGTGGGGTGCGCTCCGCCCGGGCCGGGCGGGGAGGGATCAGAAGAAGCCCATCGAGCCCTCGGCGTACGAGACCAGCAGGTTCTTCGTCTGCTGGTAGTGGTCGAGCATCTTGAGGTGGTTCTCGCGGCCGATGCCCGACTGCTTGTATCCGCCGAACGCCGCGTGCGCGGGGTACTGGTGGTAGGTGTTCGTCCAGACGCGTCCGGCCTCGATCGCCCGTCCGGCGCGGTACGCGGTGTCTCCCGACCGGCTCCACACGCCCGCCCCGAGCCCGTACAGGGTGTCGTTGGCGATCGAGATCGCGTCGTCGAAGTCGTCGAAGGACGTGACCGAGACGACCGGCCCGAAGATCTCCTCCTGGAAGATGCGCATGTCATTCGTGCCCTCGAACACGGTCGGCGCGACGTAGAACCCCTCGCTGAGGTCGCCGCCCAGGTCGACCCGCTCGCCGCCGGTGAGCAGCTTCGCGCCGCCCTGCTTGCCGATGTCGATGTAGCTCAGGATCTTCTCGAGCTGATCGTTGGATGCCTGTGCGCCGATCATCGTGGCGGGATCGAGCGGGTTGCCCTGCACGATCCTCGACACGCGGTCGAGGCCGTCGCCGAGGAAGCGGTCGTAGATCGAGCGCTGTATGAGCGCGCGCGACGGGCAGGTGCAGACCTCGCCCTGGTTCAGCGCGAAGAACGTGAAGCCCTCGAGCGCCTTGTCGTAGTACGCGTCGCCGGTGTCGCGCGCGACGTCGTCGAAGAAGACGTTCGCGCTCTTGCCGCCGAGCTCGAGCGTCACGGGGATGAGGTTCTGCGACGCGTACTGCATGATCAGCCGGCCGGTCGTGGTCTCCCCCGTGAACGCGACCTTGCGGATGCGCTTGTGCTGCGCGAGCGGGGCGCCCGCCTCGATGCCGAACCCGTTGACGATGTTCACCACGCCCGCGGGGAGCAGGTCGCCGATGATGTCGAACAGGAACAGGATCGACGCCGGCGTCTGCTCGGCGGGCTTGAGCACGACGCAGTTGCCCGCGGCGAGCGCCGGTGCGAGCTTCCACGTCGCCATGAGGATCGGGAAGTTCCACGGGATGATCTGGCCCACGACGCCGAGCGGCTCGTGGAAGTGGTACGCGACGGTGTCCTCGTCGAGCTGGCTGAGCGTGCCCTCCTGCGCCCGCAGCACGCCGGCGAAGTACCGGAAGTGGTCGACGGCGAGCGGGATGTCGGCGGCGAGGGTCTCGCGCACGGGCTTGCCGTTCTCCCACGTCTCGGCGACGGCGATCTTCTCCAGGTTCTGCTCGATGCGGTCCGCGATCCTGTTGAGGATCACCGCCCGCTCCGCGGGAGTCGTGCGCTTCCAGCTCTCGAACGCGCGCCATGCGACGTCGACCGCACGGTCGATGTCCTCCGCGGTGCCGCGGCCGACCTCCGTGAACGGCTTGCCGTTGACCGGGCTGATGTTCTCGAAGTACTGGCCCTTGATCGGCTCCACCCACTCGCCGCCGATGTAGTGGCCGTAGCGGGGACGGTAGTCGGCGATCGAGCCGCGCTGCCCGGGGGCGGCGTAGATGCTCGACACGCCCTCTTCGACGATGGTCATGGTGGTCTCCTTCGACGCTGTCGCGACGGTCGTCGTCGCGTGGGTCGAAGGTAGGCCCGGGGAGGTTGCAGTTCGTTGCGTCGGGCTCGGCGAGGGTGCCGGTGCGGCCCGCGATCAGGATTCGAGGCGCTCGATCCGCGCGACCAGCCCCGCGCGCTTCGGCGACCGAGCGGGCAGCATCGAGAGGCAGAGCCGCAGCAGTTCCGCGTCGTCGGCTGCGGCATCCGTCTCGGAGAACGCGAGCAGGACGTCGACGGATGCCTCGGCCATGAGCGCTTCGCGCAGCGCCGTCCGCACGGTGTCGCGGAACTCCTCGACGCCGGGCGCAGCGGAATCGGGCAGCACGTCGCCGCGGTACGCCGCGAGCGCAACACGGTGCGCGCCTCGGTCGAGGAGCGAGAGGACCTGATGGGCGTCGGTCTCGAGCTCGACGCCGAGGCGATAAGGCCGTGACTGCGGGACGAGTGCCGGCGCCGTCCGCTCGAGCACCTTGCGCAGGCGCACCAGTTCGGCGCGCAGAGTGACCGTGGCCTCGGGATCGCCGTACACGAGCTCGGCCAGCCGCTCGGCGGAGAGGCCCTGGCGGTGGGTGGCGAGCATCAACAGCAGTTCGGCATGGCGCGGGCCCAGCTCCGAGACGATCTCGACGCCGTCGCCGGCCACCTCGAGCAGCGCCCGGTCGCGGGCGAGCACGCGCAGTGTCGCCCGGGTCGCCTCGACCCGCCTCGACGGCCGCCGGGGCGTGGTCGGCTGCGCGCGGGCTCTGAGCCGGGCGACCAGGAGCTCGCCCTCGACCGCGCGGGCCGTGGCATCGACCAGCAGCTGCGCCTGCGGCGTGACGGCCTCGATGCCTCCGGTGACGTCGATGACTCCGAGGAGCCGTCGCGTCTCCGGGTCGTGGACCGGCGCGGCGGTGCACGACCACGGCTGCACCAGGCGGTTGAAGTGCTCGGCGCCGCGGATCTGCACCGACCGGTCGAGCGCGATCGCCGTGCCGGGCGCCGACGTGCCGACCGCGCCCTCGGACCAGTTCGCGCCTTCGACGAACCCCATGTCGCCGGTGAGCGAGCGCACGCGACGATCGCCCTCGACCCACAGCAGACGACCGGCCGCGTCGCCGACCGCGACGGCGACGCCGGAGTCGTCCGCGCCGCCAGGCAGCAGCAGCCCTCGGACCATCTCGACAACGCCCGCCAGCGGGTGGGCACGGCGATAGGCGTCGAGGGCGTCCGCGTCGAGGTCGAGCGGCGGGAGAGCCTCGGCGCCGACGAGGCTCTCGAGCGACCGGCGCCACGAGTCGCGCACGAGGTCGCGCACGTCCTGCAGCCGCTCGTCAGCGGCGTTGCCGGCCAGGAGCTCCTCGTGCGCGCGCTCGATCAGCAGGCGGGAGGTCTCGGGCGACACCTCGCGCCGCTGCGACCACGGCGATGACATGGGGCTCCGATCGACGGCGGTGGAGCGTGGGTCCAGTGTAGGCGCGGGCCGCTCCGGGGCGGCCGGCTCAGCCGCGGGCTGCCCACCATTCGCGCAGGCGGCGCTCGGCCTCTTCCTCGCCGACGATCCCCTCGTCGAGCCGCAGGTCGAGCAGGAACCGGTACGCCTCGCCCACCTCGCGTCCCGGCGGGATCCCGAGCAGCTCCTGTATGCGGTTGCCGTCGAGCTCGGGCCGCATGGCATCGAGCTGCTCCTGCGCCGAGAGCTCGGCGATGCGGCGCTCGATGTCGTCGTAGGCGCGCGCGAGGCGCCCGGCCTTCTTGGCGTTGCGGGTCGTGACGTCGGCGCGGGTGAGGATGTGCAGGCGCTCGAGCTCGGCGCCGGCGTCGCGCACGTAGCGGCGCACAGCGGCGTCGGTCCACGCGCCCTCGGCGTAGCCGAAGAAGCGCAGGTGCAGTTCGATGAGCCGCGTGACGACCGACGTCGTGTCCGAGTCGAACCGCAGCGCCTGCAGCCGCTTGCGCGCCAGCCGCGCGCCTTTGACGTCGTGGTGGTAGAAGGTCACGCCGCCGCCGGGTTCGAGCCGGCGCGTCGCGGGCTTGCCGATGTCGTGCAGCAGCGCGGCGAGGCGGAGCGGCACGTCCGGCGCATCGCCGGGGTGGCGGGACGCCTCGAGCTCGATCGCCTGGCGCAGCACCGTGAGCGAGTGCTCGTACACGTCCTTGTGGTGGTGGTGCTCGTCGACCTCGAGCTGCAGGGCGGGGATCTCGGGCAGGAACTCCTTGAGCAGCCCCGTTTCTACGAGGAGCCGGATGCCGCGCACCGGGTCGTCGGTCTGCAGCAGGCGCACGAGCTCACCCTGGATGCGCTCCGGGCTCACGATCGACAGCGTCGAGCGCAGCCGGGCCATGGCGTCGACCGTCGCCGGGTCGACGTCGAACCCGAGCTGGGCGGCGAAGCGCGCCGCACGGAGCATGCGCAGGGGGTCGTCGCCGAAGCTCACGGTCGGGTCGGCCGGCGTGCGCAGCCGCCGCGCGACGAGGTCTTCGACACCGCCGGTCGGGTCGACGAGCGTGCGGCCGGGAACGCGCAGCGCCATCGAGTTGACGGTGAAGTCGCGTCGCACGAGGTCGCCCTCGAGCGTGTCGCCGAACTCCACCGTGGGCTTGCGGGTCACGCCGTCGTAGCTGTCGGCGCGGTACGTGGTGATCTCGACCTGCTCGCCGGCGACCTTGGCCCCGATCGTGCCGAACGCCCGCCCGATGTCCCACTGCGCGGTGCTGATGGGTTTGACGATCCGGAGGATCTCGTCGGGCAGCGCGTCGGTCGTGAAGTCGAGGTCGTTGGTGGGGCGACCGAGCAGCGCGTCGCGCACCGGACCCCCGACGATGGCGAGGTCGCGCCCCGCGGCGGCGAAGGCGTCGGCCAGCGTCGCGACGACGGGGGACTCGGCGAGCGCGCCGAGGCGCGCGACGCCCTCGGCCATGTTGAGCATGGGTTCCAGCCTACCGAGGGCCCGGCGCGGGCCCCCTCACGCGAAGCGCAGGAACCCGGTGAAGGTCAGCTCGCGCACCCGCGGCAGCAGATCGGCGCGCAGGGCAGCGGCATCCGCTCCCAGAAGCTGGGCGATCGCGTCGATGAGCACCCCGGCCGGCAGGTCGCCGTCGCACGCGCCGACCAGGGCGGCGAGCGCGGGGTCGACGCCGAGCGCCCGGCCGAATCCGCCGCCCTGGCGCAGCTCGATGACGGTCGGGTCCTCCTGGCCGGGCACGTGGTGCCGCGCCTCGGTGACGTCGGGCGCGACGACGAGGACGGATGCCGCGAACCCGGCGTCGTCGAGGGCGGTGAGGCGATCATGCGCGGCGAGCGCGTCGGCGAGGTGCCGCCCGAGCCCGTCGCCGGGCAGCGCCTGGTGCAGCGACTCGAAGCGCGAGAGCGTCGGTTCGCCGGAGGCCGGGCGTCGCAGCAGCACGTAGCCGAAGCCCACCTCAGTTACCTCGCGTGCGGTGAAGTCGTCGAGCCACGCGTCGATGAGCCGCGCGAAGCCGGGCGTGCCGGGAAGCGTGCCGCCGTCACGGACCCACAGCTCCGCGTACGACAGCGGGTCCAGGCTCTCGCGCTCGACGACCCAGGCGTCCAGCGGCACGGGCGACGCGGCGACCCATTCGCGCACGCGGTCGAGTCCGGGCGTGCCGGCGCGGGTCTCCCAGTTGCCGAGCAGCTGGGCGATGCCGCCCGGCTCGAGGTGGTCGCCGACGCCCCGCACGAACGCCGCGACGACGTCGTCGCCCTCCATCCCGCCGTCGCGGTACTCGTAGGCGGGCACATCCCCGACGCGCGGGGTGATGACGAACGGCGGGTTCGAGACGATCCGGTCGAACCGCTCGCCCGCGACGGGCTCGAAGAGGCTGCCGAGCCTGGTCTCGATCGCGTCGACGCCGTTGAGCAGGGCGTTGAGCCGCGTGAAACCGAGCGCACGCGGAGAGATGTCTGTCGCGACGACGTGTCCGACGCTGCGTCGGGCGCGCAGCGCCTGGATGCCGCATCCGGCGCCGATGTCGAGTCCCCGCGCGGCCGGGGTGGGTAGCTGCAGCGCGGCGAGGGTGAGCGAGGCGCCGCCGACCCCGAGGACGTGATCCTCGGGCAGCGGTCCGCCGAGCGCCGCCTCGTCGAGGTCGCTCGCGATCCACCAGCTGCTGCCGCCGTCCGGCGCCTCGGCATCGGCGTACGACTGCGGACGCACCACGGCGAGCGGCCGTACCTGCCCGCCTTCGACGCTCGCCAGACCGAGCCGCTCGAGCCCGTCGGGGCCGGTGCGGGGCAGTGAGCGGGACACGGATGCCTCGGACTGCGGCATCCCGAGCATGAGGAGTCTGCCCAGCACGGCCACCGGGTCGTCACGCTCGGCGAGCGCACGATCCGCCGGCGCACGCAGCCCCCGCGCGATAGCGTCGTCGGCCGCGTCACCCCACGCGCCGCGCAGCGCCTCGGCGGTGTAGCCGGCGGCGGCGAGGTCGGCGGCGAGGTCGCTGCACAGGGCGGGATCCGGTTCGGGGAGCACGGCTCCATTCAACCGCGCACCGCGGCTCCCCGCCCGCGTACCGGAACCTCGGAGGGTCCGACCGTAGAATCTGACTCGATCGTGCGGTCCGGACATCGCACAGGAGCGAACCACACAGATGACCGTGATCCCCTCGCGAACGCCCGCCCGTCGCCGCGCCTCGCGCGCCGCCGCGGCCGCCGTCGCGATCCTGATGGGCCTGACGCTCCTCAGTCCGGGGACCGCCTTCGCCGACACGCCCACGCCCACCCCCACCCCCACCCCCGCGCCGCCGATCCCGGCCGGCACGACGGCCTTCACCCTCGCACCGATCTCGAACGGGATCGTGCGAGCCGGCGACGCGCTCGCGGTGTCACTCACCCTGCAGAACGAGACGGCGAGGCCGACGCCCGCCGTCACCGCGACTGTCTCCCTCGGCCGGACGCCCCTCGCCGACCGCGGCGATCTGACGGCGTGGCTCGACGGCGAGGCGTCGGGCGTCCGCACGACCCCCGTCGCCACCGCCGCGATGGACGCCGTGCCCGCGAACTCGGCGAACGTCGTCTCGGCACGCATCGAGGCGGACGACCCCGCCCTCGTCGGGCTCGAACCGGGGGTGTACCCGCTGCAGGCGACGTACGAGTCGCCCGCCGGCACCGTCACGTCGACGAGCGCCGTGATCGTGCCGCGCGGCGGGCGTGACGAGATCGGCATCGGCGTGATGGTGCCGATCACGGCCGACCCCACCTCCGCGGGACTGCTGACCGCCGAGCAGCTGACGACGATGACCGCGCCGGGCGGCGAGCTCGCCGCCCAGCTGGACGGCGTCGAGGGCACGCCCGCGATCCTGGCCGTCGACCCGGCGATCCCCGCCTCCATCCGGGTGCTCGGGTCGGCAGCGCCCCCGTCGGCCGCCGCGTGGCTCGCGCGCCTCGAGGCGCTGCCCAACTCGCGGTTCGCCCTGCAGTTCGGCGACGCCGACGTCATCGCCCAGCTCGAGGCGGGCGTGGGGCGACCGCTGGCGCCCACCTCCCTCTCGGCCTACATGAACCCGGCCGACTTCGTGCCCGAGGCCGACCAGACGCCGACCGCCGAGCCGGTGCCCACACCCACCCCGACGCCGACCGCGCCCGTCGATCCCGAAGCACCCGTCTACCCGTCGCTCGCCGAGCTGCTCGACATCGGCGGCAGCGCGCGCAGCGGCGTGTACTGGCCCGCCGCGGGCACCGCCGGCCCGGGCGCGGTCGCCGACCTCGGAGAGATCCGCGTCGACGAGCAGGCGTCCATCACCGTCGTCTCGTCCGAGTCCACCGCCGCCGGCGCGGCCGGGTCGACCGTCGCGGCGCACGGCCGCGTCGGCGACGCCGAAGTGCTCCTGTACGACGCAGACGTCTCTGCCGCACTCGAGGCGGCATCGGCTCTGGAAGAGCCCCCGCTGCGCGGCGCCGAGCTCGCCGCAGCGACCGCCTACCTCGCCTTCGCCGCGGTGGAGACGCAGGGGGCGCCCCTCCTCGTCTCGATCGGCCGCAATCCCGACCGCTCCCGCGTCGCGATCAGCACGAGCATCGATGCGGCGGCCGAGGCACCCGGCGTCACGCCGTTCACGCTCGGCGGGCTGGTCAACTCGACCGCCACCGGGGTGGAGCTGGAGGACGCGGCCCCCGAGACGGCGCGCGCGGGCGCGGCATCCGCTCTCCTCGATCAGGAAGCCGAGCTCGCGCGATTCGCGACGATCCTCGACGACACGAGCCTGCTCACCGGGCCCGAGCGCGCCGAGATCCTTCAGCTCCTCGGCCTCGGCTGGCTTCCCGACGAGGTGGCCTGGGCCGCCGCCGTCGCGGCACACCGCCAGGCCACGGCCGTCACCCTGGATTCCGTGGGGCTGGTGCCGAGCGAAGACATCAACCTCTTCGGCTCGAACGTCGGACTGCGGTTCTGGGTGCGCAACGACCTGCCGTACCCGGTGAACCTCGTGCTCTACGTGACACCCGACGACCTGCGGCTCGACGTGCAGCGGGCGAACCCGCTCGTCGCCCAGCCCGGGAGCAACAGCCGCGTCGAGGTCCCCGTGCAGGCGCGCATCGGCAACGGCCAGGTCACCCTCGACCTGCAGCTGCGCAGTCGCGCCAGCGTCGCGATCGGCGACCCCGAGTCGGTCGACGTCAACGTGCGCGCCGAGTGGGAGACGTTCGGCATCACGGCGCTCGCGATCGTCGTCGGCGGGCTGCTGCTGCTCGGCATCGTGCGGACCGTGCTCAAGCTGCGCGCGCGTCGGCGCAGAGGGGCGGATGCCGCGGCCGAGGGCGCCGCGCCGGGCTCGCCGGAGCCGGCGGGTTCCGCCGACCCTGCGCCCGAGCCGGATGAGGAGCACCGCGCATGAGCGTCGCCCGTGCCAGCCTGCTGATCGGCGCCGGCACGATCGTGTCGCGCCTGACCGGCTTCGTGCGCGCGATCGTGCTGGTGTGGGCCGTGGGCGCCACCACCGTCGGCGGCAACACGTTCACCGTCGCGAACCAGCTGCCCAACAACATCTACGCGATCATCTCCACCGGGCTCCTGAGCGCGGTCGTGGTGCCGCAGATCGTGAAGGCCGCCGCCCACGACGACGGCGGCCGCGCCTTCGTGTCGAAGCTGTTCACCCTCGGCACCGTCGTCCTGCTGGGCACGGCGGTGATCGCGACGGTCGCGGCGCCGTGGCTCGTGAACCTCTACGCGCCGGACTACGGGCCCGAGCAGCAGGCCCTCGCCACCGCGTTCGCCTACTGGTGCCTGCCGCAGATCCTCTTCTACGGCCTGTTCGCGCTCGTGGGCGAATCGCTCAACGCCCGCCGGGTGTACGGGCCGTACACGTGGGCGCCGATCGTCAACAACCTCGTCTCGATCGCAGGCTTCCTGGCCTTCATCTGGCTGTTCGGCGCCGGCACCGAGAGCACCCGGTGGACCCCCGAGATGGTGGCCCTGCTCGCCGGCACCGCGACGCTCGGGATCGTCCTCCAGACGGGCATCCTGTTCCTCTTCTGGCGCAAGACGGGCATGCACGTGCGGCCGGACTTCCGCTGGCGCGGCGTCGGGCTGGGGCAGATCGGGAAGCTCGCGGGCTGGACGTTCCTCATGGTGCTCGCCGGCCAGCTCGCAGGCCTCGTGCAGTCGCGCGTGATGTCGCGGATCCCGGAAGGCGACCCGGCGTTCATGGTGGTCGCCAATGCGTGGCTGATCTTCATGCTCCCGTACTCGATCATCGTGCTCTCGATCGGGACGCCCTACTTCACCCAGCTCAGCGAGCACGCGAGCGCCGGCCGCGACGACGACGTCCGCGCCGACGTGGGGCGCAGCATCCGGACCCTCGGTCTGTTCATCGTCGCCGCGACGGCCGCCCTCGCGACGGCGGCCGTGCCCGCGTCGCGCATCTTCACCGATTCGCCCGGCGAAGCCGTGGCGGCCGCCGGCGTGCTCCTCTGCTACCTCGTGGGCCTCATCCCTCTCGCCGTGCTCTTCGTGATCCAGCGCACCTTCTACGCCTACGACGACACCCGCACGCCGTTCTTCTTCACCCTCGGGCAGTGCATCGTCGTCGTGCTCACGGCGCTCCTCGCCGGGTGGGCGGTCACCGCCGACATCATCGCGCTCTCACAGCTCGCCGCCGCCGTCGCGCTGGGCCAGTCGATCGCCAGCGTGCTGCAGGTGATCGCGGCCACGTGGCTGCTTCAGCGCCGGCTGGGCGGTCTCAGGATCGGATCCTGGATGCTGTCCCTCGGCCGCTTCGCCCTCGCCGCGCTCCCCGCCGCGGGCGCGGGCTGGCTCGTCTATCAGGCGCTCGGCGGTGCCGACGGCTGGATGGTGGCCGACCGGCTGCTCGGCGCCCTCGGAGCGGCCGTGATCGGCACGGTGGTGCTCATCGTCTACATCGCCTTCCTCGCCCTCCTGCGCACTCCGGAGCTGTCGACGGCGACGGCCCTCGTGAAGCGGATGCTGCCGGGCGGACGCTGACACGGCCGGTCGACGGCAGGCCGCAGGGGACCCGCGCAGCGGAATGCCCCGCGGTTACCATGTGTTGAGCAGTACGGGGCCACAGCCCCGCAACGAAAGGGTACGCAGTGCGTCACGTCATCATCATCGGTTCGGGTCCTGCGGGCTACACGGCGGCGATCTACGCCGCCCGTGCCAACCTCGAGCCGCTCGTGGTCGCGAGCTCGGTCGAGGCCGGCGGCGACCTGATGACCACCACCGACGTCGAGAACTTCCCCGGCTTCCCCGAGGGCATCCAGGGTCCCGATCTGATGACCAAGATGCAGGAGCAGGCCGAGCGGTTCGGCACCGAGGTGCTCTACGACGACGTCGTGTCGCTCGAGCTCGACGGTGACGTGAAGAAGATCGTCCTCGGCAGCGGCAAGGAGTACGAGGCCCGCTCGATCGTCTACGCGACCGGGTCCGCGCACCGCAAGATCGGCATCGAGGGCGAAGAGCGTCTGTCGGGCCGGGGCGTCTCGTACTGCGCCACGTGCGACGGCTTCTTCTTCCGTGAGCGCGTCATCGCCGTCGTCGGCGGCGGCGACTCCGCGATGGAAGAGGCCACGTTCCTGACGAAGTTCGCGTCGAAGGTCTACGTGATCCACCGTCGCGACGAGCTGCGCGCCTCGAAGATCATGCAAGAGCGTGCCTTCGCGAACGAGAAGATCGAGTTCGTCTGGAACAGCGAGGTCGTCGACGTGCTCGGCGACGACGCGGTCACCGGCGTCGTACTCGAGAACACCGTCGACGGCACCCGCAGCGACCTCGCGATCGACGGCCTCTTCGTCGCGATCGGCAACGACCCGCGCACGCACCTCGTTCACGACAAGCTCGACCTCACACCCGAGGGCACGATCTGGGTCGACGGCCGCTCCTCGCGGACCTCGGTGCCCGGTGTCTTCGCCGCGGGCGACGTCATCGACCCGACGTACCGTCAGGCGGTCACCGCCGCCGGCAGCGGCACCGTCGCGGCTCTCGACGTCGAGCACTACCTGGCCTCGATCGGCGAGGCCGGTGCGCCCGATGTCGTCGGCGACCAGATCGAAGGCCTCCCCGAGGCGTCCGCCGAGCCGGCTTCCGAGGCCGACGCCGCCTGACCTCCGCGACCCACGGGCAGCGGAACAATCCGCGCACCTCGGGCGTTGACCCCTGAGAACGACTTCCCACCGAAGGAGAACCCATGACCGCCAAGGCGACCACCTCCGCCACGTTCGACCAGGACGTGCTCCAGGCCGAGGGCCCCGTCCTCGTGGACTTCTGGGCAGAGTGGTGCGGTCCGTGTCGCATGGTCTCGCCCGTCCTCGACGAGATCCAGTCGGAGCACCCCGACAAGATCACGATCCTGAAGCTGAACGTCGACGAGAACCCCGACCTCGCGATGAAGTACCAGATCACGTCGATTCCGGCGATGAAGGTCTTCAACAAGGGCCAGGTCGAGACGACGATCATCGGCGCCAAGCCGAAGTTCGCCCTCGAGAAGGACCTCGCGGCGTACATCGCCTGATCGCGTCAGCTCGCAGCCCCGCTGATACCGGAACATGACTCCGGATCAGCGGGGCTTTCTGCTGTATGCCCCGTGAGGCATCCGTTGCCGGCGCGACGAATCTCGCGGCAGGATGTCGATCTCGGGCTCCGTCGTTCGACGTACGGAGTGAGGGGGCCGGAGCGGCTCTCAGGGCCGGAAGGCTCGCGACGACAAGGAGCAGGACATGCGTTACATGCTGATCATGCAGGTGGAGCCCGAAGCAGCGGCGAAGGCCGCGGAGACGCTCGACCTCGCGGAGGTCATCGCCGTGATGGGCGCCTACAACGAGGAGCTGCAGAAGGCGGGGGTGTTCCTCTCGGCGGAAGGCCTCTCCGACGCCGAAGAGGGATTCCGGGTCGACTTCTCGTCAGTGCCTCCCGCCGTCACCGACGGACCGTTCGCCGAGGCCCGCGAGGTCTTCACGGGATTCTGGATCCTCGAGGTCGCCAGCCGCGAAGAGGCCGAGCACTGGGCGCGCAAGTGCCCGCTCGGACCCGGCACCGCGCTGGAGGTCCGCCGCGTCAACGAATTCGCGGACTTCGAGTCCGTCGACAGCGAATGGGTGGCCAAGGCGCAGGAGTGGCGCGCCGCGAACAGCTGAGCTCCGGTGGGATCAGGACGCGTCCGCACGCACCGTCGCGTCCCAGCGGCGGTGCGTGTTGGCGTCGCCCAGCAGCCGCCAGACCGCGCGGGTGAGTTCGGGATAGTCGAGCGCGATCTGTCGCAGCACCCGATAGTGCCGGGCCGCATTGGGCCGCGACCCGCCGTTGGCCTCGATGTTCTCGGCGCGGAGCGTGAACACCACGAGCTCGTCGACGGTCGGCAGATCCTCCATGAAGTCCCACGGATCTTCGCCGGCACGCAGACGCTCGGCGATCACGACCGCGAGCTCATCGGACGCCTCGGCGCGCAGCAGCTCGAGACTGGCCCGGCGGCGCGGGGTCTGATCTGCGTTCGGCACCCCTCCAGGGTACGACGCCGCACCGACGTACGGCTTCGTTTCACGCCTACGCTGGCAGCATGATCGCTGCTGCGGGCTCCGGCGACGCCGTGCACGCTCGCCGCGCCGTCGAGGCGGTGTGGCGAGCCGAGTCGGCGCGCATCGTCGCGGCGCTGACGCGCCAGACCGGGGATTTCGCGTGGGCGGAGGATCTCGCCCAGGACGCGCTGCTCGAAGCCGTCGCGAAATGGCCTGGCGGCGGCATCCCGGACAATCCCGGCGCGTGGCTGCTCGCGGTCGCGAAACGGCGCGCGATCGACGGCTGGCGTCGGCGTGAGCGCCTGTCGCAGCGCGAGCCGCTCCTCGCCGTGGAGGTGCAGGACGCCGAGCGGCGCGATGCCGTGCCCGAACTCGCCGACCCCGACCGCATCGACGACGACGTGCTGCGTCTCGTGTTCGTCGCGTGCCACCCCGTGCTGCCGGCGCAGGCCCGCCTGGCGCTGACACTGCGCACCGTGGCCGGACTCACGACCGAGGAGATCGCGCGGGTCATGCTGATGACCGTGCCGACCGTGCAGCAGAGGATCGTTCGAGCGAAGCGGTCACTCGCCGAGGCCGCCGTGCCGTTCGAGGTGCCGGACCGCGCGGAGCGACCTGCGCGGCTCGCCAGCGTCCTGCAGGTCATCTACCTGCTCTTCACCGAGGGGTACGCCGCGGCCGCGGGTGAGCGGCCGCTTCGCCCCGACGTCGCGCGCGAGGCGGTGCGCCTGGCGCGGCAGCTGCACGCGGTGATGCCCGGTGAGCCCGAGATCGACGCGCTCATCGCACTGATGGAGTTCCAGTCCTCGCGCTTCGCCGCTCGCACCGACCGCGAGGGCCTGCCGCTCACGATGGCCGAGCAGAACCGCCGCCAGTGGGATCGCTCGGCGATCGCGCGCGGACGCGAAGCGCTGAACAGGGCGGATGCCGCGGGTCGCGGCCTCGGCTACTACGGGCTGCAGGCGGCCATCGCCGAGTGCCATGCGGTCGCGCCCTCCTTCGCCGACACGGACTGGCCGCGGATCGTGCAGCTGTACGACGCGCTGCTGTCGCTCGCTCCGTCCGCGGTGGTGCGCCTGAACCGCGCGGTGGCGGTCTCGATGACCGACGGTCCCGATGCGGCCCTGCTCCTCGTCGATGCGCTCGAGCAGGAGCTCACGGGCTTCCGGCCCCTGCACGCGGTCCGCGCCGAGCTGTTCGACCGCCAAGGGCGGACGGATGCCGCGGCCGCTGAGTTCCTCGTCGCCGCCGAGCTTCCGGGCAACGACGCCGAGACCGTCCTCCTACGACGACGCGCGGCGGCGCTCGCGTGAGCGCTCGGTGCTGGGGTGCTGGGTGCAGTGTGGCCGGCGGTCAGGCGGCGCCGTAGCCGCTCTCGCCGAGCTCCTCGAGGATGCGGTTCAGGTCCTGGACAGTCGCGAAATCTATCGTGACCTGGCCTTTTCGCGCCGTCAGCGAGATGCGGACGCGGGTGTTGAGCCGATCGCCCAGTCGCTCGGCGACCTCGTCGAGGTGACCACGGCGAGAGCCCGCCTGCGGCTTGACCGAACGCAGGCCACCGGCATCCGGCATCTTCGCGGCGGCTTCCGCCGCACGAACCGAGAGGTCTTCGTTGACGATCTTGTCGGCCAGGCGCTGCATCGACTCCGGGGTGTCGAGCGAGAGGATCGCGCGTGCGTGTCCTGCGGTGAGCACCCCGGCGGCGACGCGCTGCTGCACCGGCACGGGCAGCTTGAGCAGGCGGATCGTGTTGCTGATCTGGGGGCGCGAGCGGCCGATGCGGGTCGCGAGCTCCTCCTGGGTGATGCCGAAGTCTTCCAGCAGCTGCTGGTAGGCGGACGCCTCCTCGAGCGGGTTCAGCTCGGACCGGTGGAGGTTCTCGAGGAGAGCGTCGCGGAGAAGGTGCTCGTCGGCGGTCTCGCGGATCACAGCAGGGATGGAGGTGAGGCCGGCTTCGCGCGCCGCGCGGGTGCGGCGCTCGCCCATGATGAGCTCGTAGTCGCCGTCCTCGTTCGCGCGGACGACGACGGGCTGCAGCACGCCGAACTCGCGCACGCTGTGGACCAGTTCTGCGAGGTCTTCGGGATCGAAGTGGGTTCGCGGCTGGCGCGGGTTGGGAACGATCGAGTGCGGGTCGATGTGCGCGAGGCGTGCGCCCGGAACCTGCAGCAGCTCCTCGGTGGTGGTGTCGTCGCCGTCGGTGGCAGCTGCCACGTCGTCGGCGGTGACTGCCCGGGGGAAGAAGACGTCGGCGGGACGGTCCTCAGCAGGCTCCGTCGTCGGGATGAGTGCCCCGATCCCCCGTCCTAGGCCTGTGCGCTTGGCCATCAGGCGCCCCCTTCTGTCGTCGATTCGGCTGTGGCTGGTTCCGCGACGGCACCGTCGCGGCGGATGATCTCGACGGCGGCCTCCCGGTACGCGATGGCGCCGGCCGACTGCCCGTCGTACGCGATGACCGTCTGACCGAAGCTCGGTGCCTCGGAGACACGCACCGACCGCGGGATGACCGTGTCGAGCACCTCGCGCGCGAAGTGGTCTCGGACCTCTTCGGCCACCTGCTGAGCGAGGCGGGTGCGGCCGTCGTACATCGTCAGCATGATCGTGGAGAGCGTGAGACCCGGGTTGAGGTGCTTCTGGATCATCCGCACCGTGCCGAGCAGTTGGCTCAGGCCTTCGAGAGCGTAGTACTCGCACTGGATGGGGATGAGCAGCTCGCCCGCGGCGGTGAACGCGTTGATCGTGAGGAGCCCGAGCGACGGCGGGCAGTCGATCAGCACGAAGTCGATGCGCTCCTCAAGGCTCGCCAGATACTCGTCGAGTGCGGTGCGGAGGCGGTGCTCGCGGGCGACCTGCGAGACGAGCTCGATCTCGGCGCCGGCGAGATGGATCGTGCTCGGCGCGCACAGGAGGTTGGGTGACTCCGGGCTCACCTGGACGATGTCGGCCAGAGGGAACTCGTCGATCAGCACGTCGTAAACGCTGGGGATATCGGCGGTGTGCGGCACGCCGAGCGCGGTGGAGGCGTTGCCCTGCGGGTCGAGGTCGATCACGAGCACTCGCGCGCCCACCGATGCCATCGCGGCAGCGACATTGACGGTGGTCGTGGTCTTACCCACGCCGCCCTTCTGGTTCGAGACCGTCAGGATGCGGGTGCGTCCGGAGAGTTGAACGTCGGTGCTCTCAAGGACGCGGCGTCGCGCGGAGAGATCGGCGAGTTCTCGGGCGAGAGGGGTGTCGTCGAACGAGAAGGATGCTGTGGCCTCCGCCTCGTCGGGCTGTTTCACGTGAAACACTCTCCCTTTCGCGAGCCGATCAACAACGTCCTCCACTCTATCCCGCCCCCACCCCCATGCCCC
>NZ_JSYE01000024.1:0-50812 GCF_054824025.1 Microbacterium sp. HJ5 | reverse complement strand
CTCCTCGGCGGGAGCGGCCGGCTCCTCGGCCGGGGTCTCCTCGGCGGGAGCCGCAGGCTCTTCCGCCGCCGGTTCCGTCTCGGTGGACGCCGCCGTCAGCGTCGTGTCGGATGTCACCGCCTCATCGGCGACCGCGGGCGTCATGCCCGAGAACACGAGCGCCCCGGCGACGAGAGTCGCCAGGGCTCCTACGTGCCAGCGTTGCCGGAGCGCGATCCTGCGCTCCTGATCCCGCTCTTCCCGAATGCTGCGGCGCACTCCCCCAGATTTTGGAGCGCGCGCGAAAATACGAACATCCATTGACTTCACCCTTGTCGTAATGACGTAGGGTGCCCCAAGTCGGAGCCCCTCCCAGCACGTGACGGCCTCAGTCAGAGCATGACTCCCCAGGAGTCAGCCGACACGTGTTCCCAGGGGGAACGTAAGCCTGTGACCGACCGCTGTCAAGTACCCCGGCGAATCGCGACTCCCGGAGCGGATTGTCCGGTTCGGGCGACAGAGCGCGGATGGGCCGGACAGGCTTGCCGGGCATGAGGAAGCGGCCCGGGCCGGAGGCCGCGAGCCGCTTCTGACCTTCGAACAGAAGACCTATTCGTTGCCGACCGACTTGTCGATCGAATCACGCACGCCGTCGACGTGCTGGTCGATGCTGTCGGGGGCGACCTTCTTCACGAACTCGGCTGCGGCGTCGAGCACGTTGTCGCTCACGCCCTCCGCCTGCTCCGACTTCAGCGCGTCGTCGATCTTGTCCTTGTTCTGCTCGAGGAAGTCCTTGCCCTGATTCACCAGGTCGTCAATACCCATCACACACTCCTTCGGCGCCCCGCGGGCGTTTCCCGGCCATTCTGTCGGTACCGCCGACAGAGCGAAAGGGGTGTCAGCGAGCGGATGCCGCGGCCCGGCGCGCCTCGTGGCGATCGATGACGCGCTCGTCGCGGGCCGCCACCACGGCGCGCAGGAGAACGGCCGCCAGCACACCGACCGTCGCGCCGATGGAGTTGGCGATGACGTCGTTCACGGTGGCGTAGCGCTCTTCGAGCAGGTAGCGCTGCGCGAATTCGATCGATGCCGAGAGCGCGGGTCCGAGCAACAGGGCGATCGGCCACCAGCGAAGGGGAACCATCAGTCCGAACAGGAGGCCGACGGGGACGAAGAGAGCGACGTTCGCGCACGCTTCGATGAGCCCGTAGTCGATGAAGGACGGCACTCCTCGTTCGTGCAGCTCGGCGATCGCCCGGTTGAGGATGCCGGCGACAGGGCGGTCGATGGGGCTCGGCCAGAAGACGACGAAAGCGAGGAAGGCGCCGTATCCGATGGCCAGCAGCGCGATGACTGCGTGGCGCGGCCCGCTTGTACTCGGAAGCCCGCTGTTCACCGAGTCATCCGAAGATGGTTTCGCACGATGAATCGATCGTCACCGGCGTCTGGGTCACCGTGGGCGCGAAGCGCACCTCGAGCGGACCGAGCTCGCCCGCGGGGAGCGCGGCTGTGAAGGACACGGTCTTCGACTCGCCCATGGGCAGCAGCATCGTCCGACTCGCGAGCGGATGCCCCTTCTCGACGCCGTCGCGGTTCCAATCGGCGATGTCACCGTCGGCCGGCGTGATCGCGGTGATCGTCGCCCCCGGCGGCGCGACCGACAGCACGTCGAGGATCATGGTCCTCCGCGGCAGATCCAACGAGGGGTTGCGCCACGCGAGCGTGTAGCCGCTGAGGTCGGTGTCGGGGACCGCCGACGTCATCGTGAGCGAGGTCGTCATCGTGCGCGCGGCGGGATCGCAGGTGACGCTCATCGACGTGGAAAGGTAGTACTCGAGCTTGCTGTACGACGCATCATTGAGGTAGATCCCGACCTGCGTCGCCTCGACGTTGTCAGCTGTCAGAGCGCCGTCGATGTTGAACTCCGTCGTGATCGCGTTCTCGTCCTCGCGCGGGAACCATGCGTAGATGCGGTCTTCGTCCATCGACTGCTTCAGCTGATCGAGCATCGCCGTCGGCCCCCAGGAGCCGCTGGCGATCTTGTCGAACACGCGCGATGCAACGTCAGCGAAATACGCGTCTGCGGCGAGGCCGTTCGTGCCGAAGCGCTCATAGGTGTCACTGAGCAGGAGCTTGACCGCGTTGTCCGCGTTGATCTCCGTTCCGTCCTCGAGAGGAACCGGGCCTGTCGCTCGCAGCATGTACGACAGCGCCACCGGATCGATCGAGATCACGCCGTCGAGCTGCGTGCCGTTGGTCTGCTCCCACAGCTGGTTGAACAGGCTCGCGGTCGTGGGGAAGTCGGGCGTGCGCGAGAAGTTCTGCGCGTTGCGATCGAAGTCGTGCTCGTAGAGGGCGCGGGTCTCATCGGGGATCTCCGACTCGAGCCAGCCGTTGTACCCCGCGATCTTGAAGTCCTCGACGCTCTGGTCCTCGATCTTCTCGATCTTCCCGTTGTCGGCGTGGATGACCGTCGAATTCGCGGCGTTGCCCCCGGTGGCGCGAATCTCGGCGTTGTTCTGGAACACGACGAGATAGTTGCGCGGGCCTTCCGAACCCGCCATGCGCAGCGCGACCGGCAGAAGCTGCTCCGCGGTGTCGAGCAGTGGTCCTGCTTGGTCCACGACGGTCACGAGCTGCCCGACCGCCTCGTCGACGACCGGAAGGAGAGCCTCACGGTCGATCTCCGCGATCTTGGCCTGCGCCTCGGCGACCACCGTCTTGATCTGGGGCAGCGTCTGCTGAGCCTGCTGGAAGGGTGCGAGGTTGATGCCTCCGCCCTCGACCTTGAGCTTGTCCGGCGCCATCACGCCCAGCAGTTCGATCCCCGGAGGCAGCGCATCGCGGACGATGATGTGCGTGGCCTCCGTCGCACTCTTGACCGCGGCGACGTTGACGCCGATGAACGGCAGAGCGGATGCCGCGTCCCACAGCGGACCTTGGACCGTCTGGTCCGCGTGGGTGGTGAGCTGCAGCACCTCGTCGCCCAGCGCCTGCATCTGGGCCGCATCTCCGGCCGAGTACGCCGCCGTGAACGAGCCCAGCCTGGACTTCGCCGTCAAGAGATCGTCCCGCACCTCGAGCGCCTGGAGTGCGAAGACCCCGCCGACCGCGGCGAATCCGCCGAGCACCACGAACGTCCCCAGAACCACCCAGGGCCACCGGCGCCGGCGCTGCGGCGGCGGCGCGTGGTTGCCGGCGCGACCATGGCGGTAGCGACCGTGCGAGGGTTTGCGGGACACCAGAGGATGCTATCCGGGGAGGCCTGTGACGGAGCCGAGAGACGCGCTCAGTGTGCGGTTTCGCCGGGGGCGATGACGGCGCGGATGGTTCGGAAGAGGATCTGGATATCTTGGGTGAAAGACCAGTTCTCGACGTAGTAGAGATCGAGACGCAGGGCGTCCTCCCACGACAGCTTCGACCGCCCGCTGACCTGCCACAGCCCGCTCATGCCCGGCTTCACGAGCAGGCGGCGATGCGCGTCGGCGTCATACAGCGCGACCTCCGCCGGCCGTTGAGGCCGAGGGCCGACCAGACTCATCTCGCCGAGGAAGACATTGAAGAGCTGGGGCAGCTCGTCGATCGAATACTTGCGGATCACCCGGCCGACCTTGGTGATCCGCGGATCGTCGGTCACCTTGAACAACGGCTGATCTGTCGTGCCCTGCACGTCGAGGAGACTCGCGAGCTGGTCGTCGGCATCGGCGACCATCGACCGGAACTTGATCATGCCGAACTCCCGGCCACGCCGCCCGATGCGCACCTGTCGGTAGAGCAGAGGCCCCGGACCGTCCACGCGGATCGCGATGACCGTCGCGATCATGACGGGCGAGAGAAGGACGATGAGCAGGCTCGAGCCGACGATGTCGAGCGTGCGCTTCGCGAAGCGCTTGTACCCCTCGAGGGTCGGGTACTCGACGTGGATCAGCGGCAGACCGGCGACCGGGGTGGCGTGGATGCGCGGCCCCGCCACATCGGTGAGCGCCGGAGCGACGATCCAGTCGATCTCGCGATCGGCCATCGCCCAGCCCAGCCGACGCATCGCCGCCGGGTCGAGCTCATCAGCAGAGGAGACGATGACCGTGTCGGCTCCGAGGGATTCGACGGCGGCCGTTGCATCGCTCAGGCCCCCCACGACCGGTACGCCGGAGAGATCGGCGATGTCGGGCTTCGTCGTGATGGCTCCGACGATGACGTAGCCGGAGTCGGGAGTGCGGCGGATCTCGCGGATGATGTGCCTGAGCTTGGCGGGCTCTCCGACCATGACGGCGCGGTACACGTAGTGTCCCGCACGCTGGCGCGCACGCAGCCACTGGCGCCAGATCCATCTCGACAAGAGGAGGAGGACGAGTCCGACCGGCAGAGCGAGTGCGAACAGCGAGCGTGCGACATCCATGCGCAGGAAGAAGGCGATGGCCACCAGCATGGCGAAGACGGCGAGCGTGGCGTTGACGATGCGCCGATACTCCGTGATGCCGTTGCCCACGATGTGCCGGTCCCGCGTGTCGATGACGTCGAGCCCGATGAGCCACACGAATGCGACAAGTGTCAGAAAGGCCCAATACGGAACGGTCGGACCGGTCCACACGACGGGCTCCGAAAGTCGATCCAGCGCGACGATGCTGTACCCGCCGAGAGTGACGGCGATGACGGCAGCGTCCGTGTAGAAGAGACGGCTCGCGTATCGGCGTGGCCAGTCCGGGTATCGAGGGGTCGCCTGCCGAACCGTGGGGCGGTGCTCACCCCCGGGTTCGTGGCGCGGTTCGTCCACGCCTCTATTGCGGTCGTTCATTCTTCCCGGGGTGCTCAGTCGTCTGCGTCTTCGGCCGTCCTCCGTACGCCTGCGCCCCGACTCCACAGGGTAACAGGCCAGTAAGCGCTCGCCGGAGTTATCCACCGGTGACAGGCCTCGCGCATCGGTCAGCGAATCGCCGCTTCCGTGCGGACTACGGCGCGATCCGAGGCCGAAACCACCCCGCGCCGATGAGGAGCGCCAGCGCGCGGAGCGCGGGCGCCTCCCGTCGTGCGACAGCCCCGACGAACGCACCCAGCAGAGACGGCGAGAGACGATCGGCAGCCACTGCCTGGAGAGTCCGCCGGGCGTCTCGGTCGACATCGGGCCGACGCGTCAGCAACGCTCCGGCCATCCGCACCCTCCACCCCCACCTGTTCGCGCGCAGGTACTCCAGCCGCCCTCCGCCGCCTTCCTCTGACCGCGCGGCGAGGCGGTGGAACCGGGCACGGACAGATGAGCCGCGCTCCTCTCCGATGACGTTGGCGTCGTGCTGAACGTAGCCCTGGACGAACTCCGGGCTGATCGTGATCCCGCCCGCGGCCAGCGCGCAGACAGCCAGCCAGTGGTCGTGATACGCCGCGTCCGTCGGAGCGGGAAAGGGCAGTGCCACATCGAGCAGCGTCCGACGGAACAGGCACAGGCTTCCGGTGACCTGATTGTCGATCAGCTCGCCCGCCATGCCGACGACTCTCCGCAGCGTGGGGGCGGCGATCTCCTCGCCGGTGCGGTCGACGATCTGCGCCTGGCCGGTCACCAGCGCCGCCGAACCGAGGAACGGGACGAGGGTCTCGAACTTGCCCGGATACCAGCGGTCGTCCTGATCGGACAGCGCCACCCATGCGATCTCGCGGGGAACCCGGCCGAGCAGCCGCTCGAAATTCCGATAGAACCCCACGTTGTCGGCGAACTCGGTGACTCGGAAGCGCTCGTCATCCTCCGTCAGCCGACGAACGAGTTCGCGAGCCGCCGGGTCCGCTCCGTCGATGCCGATCTCGCACGTCCAGGTCCTGAGGGACTGCGCGCGGATCGAGGACAACTGCTCGGCGAGGAGCGCGGGATCGGGCTTGTACACCGCCAGACAGATCCAGCCGGGTTCCGCGAGGGGCGACATCGTTCTCCTTCGGTCACTGTCGTGTCCCGCTGAACCTATCCCGTCCACGTCGGGGCCGGCGCGCCCTGTTGGGTATCCTCTGATGGTGTTGCGTTCATGGTCGCTCATCACTGTGAGCTACAACAGCGCGCCGGCACTCCGCCGCTACTGGTCCGCCGTGCGCCCCGACCACGTGGAGTGGATCGTCGTCGACAACGGTTCGTCCGACGACAGCGTCCAGGTCGCCCAGGCGCTCGGCGCCACCGTCATCGCGGCGGGCAGGAACCTCGGATTCAGCGCCGCGAACAACCGCGGCCTCGCCTCGGCCACCGGGGACTTCATCGCCTTCGTCAACCCGGATGTCCGTGTGGAGTTCGACGATCTGCAGCCCCTCAGCGCGGTGGTCGACGCCGTCGGCGGCCTGGTGGCTCCGCAGCTCGTCCACGACGACGGCTCGCTGCAGCCGAACGGCCGAGGGATGCCGGTGCTCGCCCACAAGGTGCAGAACCGCCTGTCGTCAGGAGCGGCGAAGACGGGCTATCTGATCCTCGCCGCCGACGGCGAGACGAGGTTCGTCTTCTGGGCGATCGGTGCCGTCGTCGCTGGCAGGGCCGCCACGGTTCGGGCACTGAGGGGCTGGAACGAGCGCTTCTTCGTCTACTACGAAGACAAGGACCTCTCGCTTCGCGCATGGCGCGAGGGCTATCCGGTGGCGGTGGCCGGGCGATTCCGCTGGACGCACGGCTGGGCGCGTGAAACGCTTCGGTTCCGGCTCAGGCCCTGGCTCCTGGAGCTGGATTCCCTGGTCCGCTTCTATACCCTCTACCCGGAGCTTCTGCTTGGGGGCGGGATCGCACGACGCCGTCACGCGCTCGCCAGCGCGCGAGCGGGACGAATCGCCGCAATTGACTGAGCCGTCGCAGCCCGGCCGCCGAGGGGGGATGCTCGGATCGGGCGCGGTGTACGCGCTCGCCACCGTGGCACCCGTGCTGGTCAGCCTTCTGGTGACACCTCTCGTCACCCGCGCTCTCGGGGCTGAGGGGTTCGGGGTGGTCGGCGTCTCGATCACCCTCTACCAGATGGGGGCCATCGTGCTGGGCCTGGGTCTTTCAGCGTCCATCACCCGGCATGCCATCATCGGCGGATCCGGAGTGCGCGGGGCGGTCGCCCTCGTGTTCTGCGGTGCGGCGGCCGCAGTGCTCCTCGGCGCCGTCCTCGCCGCCCTGATCCCGCTGTGGGGCCCGATCATCCTCGGCGGGGCGGCGGAGTCCACGGTGCTCGTATGGCCCGTACTGTCGGCTGTGTCGCTGAGCATCCTCACCCTCACCCAGTCGGTGTATCGAGCCGTCGAGAGGGTCAAGACGTTCGTCGCGCTGGGCGTCCTCTCCGCGTTCGCCGGACCAGGCCTCGGTCTGATCGCGATCATGCTCCTCGGGCCGACCCCGGGCGACTATCTCGCGGGCGTGGCGATCGGCCACACGACCGCAGCTGCAGCGGGGCTCTTTCTGCTGCCGCGGATCAGCCGCGCCGATTTCTCCCTCGTGGAGCTGCGTGAGAACCTCGCGATCGGACTTCCGACGGTTCCGCATTCCGTCGCATCGGCCCTGCTCGTCAGCACCCTGGTCATCCTCGCATCGCTGCTTCAGGGCGTCGAAGCCGCTGGGCAGCTGCAGCTGGCGCTCTTCCTCGGCACCGCGCCGCTCATCGTGCTGGGAGCCTTCAACAACGCGTGGGCGCCCATGATCTATCGCGCGCCCGATGAGGAGCGCACGGCGCTGCTCACGCGAAGCACCCGCGCCGTGGCGGTTCTCGTCTTCCTGCTCACCGGTGGGTTCGCTGTGGCCGCGGAACCCGTGGCACGGTTCATCGCGGGTCCGCAGATCTACTCGCCCGGCCTCCTCGACGCCGCCCTCGTCGCATCGACGGCGACGGCGTTCATGGCCGTCTATCTGTCGAACATGCATCTCGTGTTCCTCTCGGGCCGCACGGGGATGCTGGCGATCACGACCCCGGCATCGGCGGCCGTCGCGATCGCCGGTGTCGTCGCCGTGAGCATGCTGGGCTGGCAGGGACTGGTCGCACTCGCGCTCGGCATCCCCCTCTTCCATATCTCCCAGTCGATCGTCGCGGGGGTTCTCCGGCGACGGACCCGGTTCGCAGGGCCTGCCCTCCTCGGAGCCGTTCCGGTTCTGATCCTGGCCGCCGCCGCCCCGCTGGCGGTCGCGTGGCTGCATCCGCCTCTCCTCATCGCTGCCGCAGCCTTCGTTGTGTGCGCCGCGGCCGTCGCCGTCTCGAATCGACGCATCCTCCGATAGTGGCGCTGATCACCGATTTGTCAGGAAGGCTTCCTTTAGAATCCAACCTGGAGACTTCAACGGCACGGAGGAGAAACACGTGGCAACTCCGAGGCCGGTGGTCAGGCGTGTCATCGCGGCATCCGTCTACGCGCTGATCATCGTCGCCGGCGCGGCCCCCGCGCTCGTCTCGTCGATCAGCTCCCCCCTGATCTCGCCGCTCAATAAGACGCTGCTCGTCTTCGTGACACTGGGCACTGCCGGCGGGCTCGTGGCGTCGGCAACTTCGCGGCGCTTCAGCCTCGCGTGGAGCACATTCTGGGTCTGGTCGTTCGTGTTCCTCGCGCTGGCGCCCCAGCACCAGCTGAGCAGTGCGCAGTTCCCTTGGCGCGGTGCCTTTGACGACGGCACCGTCACGACCGCGCTGCTCGTCGTCGTTGTGGGCTGCGCGTCCGTCGCGGTCGCGCAGGCGTTCGTTTCCGCGGGCAAGTCACGAAAGGCCCTTCGCGACATCGGCCGGGAGCCGAGCTCGGGATCGGGCTATCGGGCGGTCCGCTCGGCGCTCTCGGTGATCCTGATCGCCTACGTCGCATGCGCCGCCGTCTACATCGCGATCACGGGCGCGGCCCTCTTCGGAGGCAAGGCGGAGCTGCAGCGCCAGCTCGTCGCCAACGTCGACATCGTCGGCGCCGGGACGCTGTACTTCGTCTCGACCGCGGGGGCGATCGTCCTCCCCGCGGTCGCCGTCGTCGCTCGTCGCAACGGCGTCACCGTCAGCTGGCTGCTCATCGCCCTGGCGAGCGCTCTCGCCTTCGTGGTGACCAATCCTCTCACCGGCTCCCGCTTCCTGACGGGCGGCTTCCTCCTCGCGATCGCGGGCGCGATCATCGCGGGCCGCGAGCTGGCGCGCTACCTCCCCGCCGCCCTGGGCGTCGCGCTGGTGACCGTCTTCCCGTCGCTCGACCTGATGCGAGGCGACGGCACCGGCGCCAGCTCTCTCGCAGTCTCGTCTCCGGCCGAAGCGCTCGTGACGTTCGACTTCGACTCCTTCGAGATGCTCCTGCGCGCGGTGGAGGCGTCCGGGCAGATCTCCGCGGCTGAGACCGCCCCGCTCGCCCTCCTCATCGCGCCGTTCCTCCGATGGGTTCCCGGCCTCTCGCAGCTCGTCGTGGGAGACGCCACCGGGCCGCTCGTGGCCCGTGTGACCGGCATGGGTTACACCAACGTCTCGATGCCTCTGTGGGGCGAGGCGTACATCATCGGCGGCATCGTCGGCGTCGTGCTCGTCTTCGTCGCGTTCGGCGTCCTCTTCGGCCTCGTCCGGCCGGTGACCCCCGGGGCACCGCTCCGCGCCTGGCCGACGCGGCGCGTCGTGGACGCGCCGGTCGCGGCCCTGATCGTGCTCGTGCTCCGCGGCTCGCTGTACGACGTGCTCGGGTACCTCCTCTTCGCGATCGTCACCGGCCTCGTCCTCTGGTGGTTCGCGCGCCTCGACCGACGTCAGCAGGAACCCGCCGCGGATCTCGACCGACCCCGCACCGTCGCCTTCTACCTCCCCCAGTTCCATGCCATTCCCGAGAACGATCGGTGGTGGGGAACGGGCTTCACCGAGTGGGTGAATGTTCGGCGCGCGAAGTCCATGTTCGCGGGTCATGGCCACCCCAGAGAGTCGACCGAGATCGGCGAGTACGACCTGACCGATGTCAGCGTGATGCATCGTCAGGCCGAGATGGCGGCGGCGAACGGCGTCGACGCATTCTGCTTCTACTTCTACTGGTTCGGCGGCACCCGGCTGCTCGAGCGGCCGGTCGAGCAGTACCTCTCCGACGGACCGGATTTTCCGTTCTGCCTCTCGTGGGCGAACGAGAGCTGGAGTCGTCGATGGGACGGCAAGGATCACGAGAGCCTCATCAGCCAGGACTACGGTCCGACATCGGCCGAGGACATCTTCGCCGACTTCATGCCCTATCTGCGCGACCCGCGCTATCTGCGCGTCGACGGCGCGGCGGTGCTGCTCGTGCATCGCACGGATCATCTGCCCGACGGACGGGAGTTCGCCGAGGTCTGGCATCGGCTCGCCGACGAAGCGGGCGTGGGACCGCTGCACCTCGTGGCGGCCGAGACCCACCCCGGCATCGTCCCCGGCCAGAACGGCTTCGACGCGGTCGCCGAGTTTCCGCCCGTGGGCGCCAACACCCTCAGCGCGGCCAAGATCCTCCCGGTGAAGGGACTCGAGCGGAGCTTCCGAGGACGACTGATGTCGTACCCCCGGCTAGCGCGGCGCTACCGCGGAAGGCCCGTTCCGCGCTTCGTGCGTTATCGCTCCGTCGTGCCGGGCTGGGACAACACCGCCCGTCGCGGCAGCGCCGCGACGGTCTATCTCGACGCGAGCCCGGCGTCGTACCGCAGGTGGCTTTCGCATGCGCGCACCTATGAACAGCGGACGCGAGGAAGCTCGGGCCTGGTCTTCGTGAACGCCTGGAACGAGTGGGCAGAGGGGGCTCATCTCGAGCCGGATGCCGCGAACGGGCGCGCCTACCTCGAGGCGACGCGCTGGCACGCCGACGCGATCGCCGACGACGCTCGTGGCTCGCAGGTGGGGCTGCCCACGTACGGATGGGCGCGATCCCTGGCGCTCGCCGCGGCCGGCTCGATACTGCAGGCGATCCGGCGCGTGCGGGCCACGCTGCGCTGATCGCTCGTCCCGCGTCAGCGGGGCCCGACCGAACAGCCAGCGAAGGGCTACGGCCTCTCGGTCGAGGTCATGGCCGCGAGTGCGTCTGCGATCCGCTGCTGCGCCGTGACGCCGCGCGCGACGACGAAGTCATCGCGGGTCAGGACCCCGCCGTCCGCGTGCGCCAGAGCAGCGAGGTCGGCCGGCAGGGCGCGGCCGCCGTCCGCGACCACCACCGCATGCACCCCGCGCGCAACGGCGTCCAGGGCCGCGGTCGAGGAGACGACGACGACGGTATCGCCGCGCCGCACGATCTCGTGCAGCGGCTCCGTTCCGAGGGTCACGTCGTCGGCGCGAGCGGTGATGCGGGTCCACGACGCCTCGATGCCCACGGAGGCAGAGATCGGGTGCAGGCGGACGATCACCCGCTCACCCACCGTCGCCGCCGACTCGATACGGCTCAGGATGGCGTGCTGCTCGTGCTCGGACAGTTCCTCACGCGAGTGGCAGACGATGAGGCGGGGTGACTCACCCACCGGCGCGTCGACATCGTCCACGTCCGGCCGCCCGACTGGGTGGACCACGGTGCTCGGAGAGTGCACGGCGAACCAGTCGGCCTGAACGCGCCCCCACGGGAGCACGGCCGCGGCGTACAGGGGAAGGTAGGTACGTGCGCTCGGGGACCCGTGCACGAGCGAGGCGGTTCGGATGGCTGCTTCATTCGCGGCGATCACGATCGGCGCCGCGTACGCGGCGCGGTCGAAGTCCGCGATCACGACCCGGCCGATTCCTACGCCCGCCACCGCGTCTCGTGCAGCGGCGAACCTCACGGCTTGGGCGAGGAACAGGTAGACGTCGAACATGTCGCGTCCGCGCCGCATGCCGCTCCGACGCAGCCTCCGTCGCAGGCGAAGCGCTTCACGTACGCGGGCTGCGGTGACGACGCCGAACATCGACGCGGGCGCCAGAGAGGGGAAGCTCGCTCCGAGGGCGAGCGAGGAATCTGACAGGCGCGCGTCGGCCATGACGGTCATTCCGGCCGGAAGCGCCGCACTGACCGCCGCAGCGAGCCGCGCACCGTGCGCGACCGGGTTGGCGACGACGAAGAGGCCGCCCTTCAGTGAAGGGAGGCTCATCCGCTGGTGACGGCGAAACACCCCGCCCGCGAGGACGGCGAAGCCCTGCAGAGCGCGGAGCGGACGACGATCGAGATCGTTGTGGTCGCCGATCGTCAGCGAATCCTCGACTTGACGAGCCCTGCGCGCCGCATCATCGACCATCGGACCTCATCGCCTCCGTCCAGAACGGACGGTGGGGCCGGACCCTTTCGGATCCGACCCCACCGTTGTGCCGAAGTTGTTACTTCAGGATCTTCGTGACCGTGCCGGCGCCGACGGTGCGGCCACCCTCACGGATGGCGTAGCCGAGGCCCTCCTCCATGGCGATCGGCTGGATCAGCTCGACCGTCATGTCGGTGGTGTCGCCGGGCATGACCATCTCGGTGCCCTCGGGCAGCGTGATGACGCCGGTGACGTCGGTGGTGCGGAAGTAGAACTGCGGACGGTAGTTCGTGAAGAACGGGTTGTGACGGCCGCCCTCCTCCTTGGACAGGATGTACGCCGTGCCCTCGAAGTTGGTGTGCGGGGTGACCGAACCGGGCTTGACGACGACCTGGCCGCGCTCGACGTCGTCACGCTTGGTGCCGCGGAGGAGCAGACCACAGTTCTCGCCGGCCCACGCCTCGTCGAGCTGCTTGTGGAACATCTCGATACCGGTGACGATCGTCTTCTGCGTCGGGCGCAGACCCACGATCTCGACCTCGGAGTTGATGGCCAGCGTGCCACGCTCGGCGCGGCCCGTGACGACGGTGCCACGACCGGTGATGGTGAAGACGTCCTCGATGGGCATGAGGAACGGCTTGTCCTTGTCACGCACCGGGTCGGGGATCGACTCGTCGACGGCGTCCATCAGCTCGACGATCTTCTCGACCCACTCGGCGTCGCCCTCGAGAGCCTTGAGGCCCGAGACGCGCACGACGGGGGCGTTGTCGCCGTCGAAGTCCTGCGACGAGAGAAGCTCGCGAACCTCGAGCTCGACCAGCTCCAGGATCTCCTCGTCGTCGACCATGTCCGACTTGTTCAGCGCGACGAGCAGGTAGGGCACGCCGACCTGCTTGGCGAGCAGCACGTGCTCACGCGTCTGAGCCATCGGGCCGTCGGTGGCGGCGACCACGAGGATCGCGCCGTCCATCTGAGCGGCACCGGTGATCATGTTCTTGATGTAGTCGGCGTGACCCGGGGCGTCGACGTGCGCGTAGTGGCGCTTCGGCGTCTCGTACTCGACGTGCGAGATGTTGATCGTGATGCCGCGCTGACGCTCCTCGGGAGCGGAGTCGATCGACGCGAAGTCGCGCTGCACGTTGGTGGCCGACGGGTACTTGTCGGCGAGCACCTTCGAGATCGCTGCGGTGAGCGTGGTCTTGCCGTGGTCGACGTGACCGATCGTTCCGATGTTCACGTGCGGCTTGGTGCGCTCGAACTTGGCCTTAGCCACTGGGTCCTCCTCAGGACGTTCGTGTAGAGGGTCCGGTCGCTGGTTTGCGACCGGTCGTCTACGGGGATATCTCCACCTTAGTAGAGACGGTTCTGGTGATTCTGTGTGAAGTTGTGCCCGTCGGGATGCCGCGTCACCGAGGCATCCCGACGGAAAGGGCTACTCGCCCTTGGTCTTCTGGACGATCTCGTCCATGACGTTGCGCGGGACCTCGGCGTAGCTGTCGAACTCCATGGAGTAGACGGCACGGCCGGAGGTCTTGGAGCGCAGGTCGCCGATGTAGCCGAACATCTCGGACAGCGGCACGTTGGCACGGACCACCTTGACGCCGGCGGCGTCCTCCATCGACTGGATCTGGCCACGACGCGAGTTGAGGTCGCCGATGACGTCGCCCATGTACTCCTCGGGCGTACGCACCTCGACGGCCATGATCGGCTCGAGGATGACCGGGTTCGCGCGGCGGACGGCCTCCTTGAAGCCCATCGAGCCGGCGATCTTGAACGCCATCTCGGACGAGTCGACGTCGTGCGAGGCGCCGTCGATCAGGATCGCCTTCACGCCCACCATGGGGTAGCCGGCGAGCACGCCGACGTTCATGGCGTCCTGGAAGCCCTGGTCGGTGGGGCCGATGTACTCGCGCGGGATGCGGCCACCGGTGACCTTGTTCTCGAACTCGTACGTCTTGTCGGCCGTGACCTCGAGAGGCTCGATCGTGAACTGGATCTTCGCGAACTGGCCCGACCCACCGGTCTGCTTCTTGTGGGTGTAGTCGTGCTTCTCGACCGACTTGCGGATCGTCTCGCGGTACGCGACCTGCGGCTTTCCGACGTTGGCCTCGACCTTGAACTCGCGCTTCATGCGGTCCACGAGGATGTCGAGGTGCAGCTCGCCCATGCCCTTGATGACCGTCTGACCGGTCTCGGCGTTCTGCTCGACGCGGAACGTCGGGTCCTCTTCGGCGAGCTTCTGGATCGCGAGACCCAGCTTCTCCTGGTCGGCCTTCGTCTTGGGCTCGATGGCGACCTCGATGACCGGCTCCGGGAACGTCATCGACTCGAGGACGACCTGGTTGGCGCTGTCGGACAGCGTGTCACCGGTGGTGGTGTCCTTGAGGCCGATGACGGCGTAGATGTGGCCCGCGGTGACCGAGTCGACCGGCATCTCCTTGTTGGCGTGCATCTGGAAGATCTTCCCGATGCGCTCCTTCTTGCCCTTGGTCGCGTTGACGACCTGGGCGCCGGAGTCGAGGTGACCCGAGTAGACGCGGATGTAGGTCAGGCGACCGAAGAAGGGGTGCGTCACGATCTTGAACGCGAGAGCGGCGAACGGCTCCTCGCGGTCGGCGTGGCGCTCGATGATGATCTCTTCGTTCTTCGGGTCCTTCGCCTCGATGGCGGGGACGTCGAGCGGCGACGGCAGGTAGTCCACGACCGCGTCGAGCATCGGCTGCACGCCGCGGTTCTTGAACGCCGAGCCGCAGAGCACGGGGTAGAGCTCCGAGGCGATGGTCAGCTTGCGGATTGCGCCCTTGATCTCGGCGACCGTGAGCTCCTCACCGCCGAAGTACTTCTCGAGCAGGTGCTCGTCGGACTCCGCGACGGTCTCCATGAGCTTCTCGCGGTACTCCGCCGCCTTGTCGGCGAGGTCGGCCGGGATCTCCTGGATCTCGTACTTGGCGCCCATGGTCACGTCGCCCTTGGCGTCGCCGGGCCAGACGAGCGCGCGCATCTCGACGAGGTCGATGACGCCCACGAAGTCGTTCTCCGCGCCGATGGGCAGCTGGATCACGAGCGGCTTGGCCTTCAGGCGGTTGACGATGGTGTCGACAGTGAAGTAGAAGTCGGCGCCCAGCTTGTCCATCTTGTTGACGAAGCAGATGCGGGGGACGTCGTACTTGTCGGCCTGACGCCACACGGTCTCGGACTGGGGCTCGACACCCTCCTTGCCGTCGAAGACGGCGACGGCGCCGTCGAGGACGCGGAGCGAGCGCTCGACCTCGACCGTGAAGTCGACGTGGCCGGGCGTGTCGATGATGTTGATCTGGTTCTTGTCCCAGAAGCACGTCACGGCCGCGGACGTGATGGTGATGCCGCGCTCCTGCTCCTGCTCCATCCAGTCGGTGGTCGCAGCGCCGTCGTGCGTCTCACCGATCTTGTGGTTGACGCCCGTGTAGAACAGGATGCGCTCGGTCGTCGTCGTCTTGCCGGCATCGATGTGCGCCATGATGCCGATGTTGCGGACCTTGTTGAGGTCGGTGAGCACTTCTTGTGCCACGGGATGTCTTCCTTACGTGTTCGGGATGCGCCGGCCGGGAAGGTCCTCCCCGGCCGGCGACACAGAGCTGGTTACCAGCGGTAGTGCGCGAAGGCGCGGTTCGACTCGGCCATCTTGTGGGTGTCCTCGCGGCGCTTGACCGCGGCACCCAGGCCGTTCGAGGCGTCCAGGATCTCGTTCTGGAGGCGCTCGGTCATCGTCTTCTCACGACGACCCTTGGCGTAGCTCACGAGCCAGCGGAGGGCGAGCGTGTTGGCGCGGTGAGGCTTGACCTCCACCGGCACCTGGTAGGTCGAGCCGCCGACGCGGCGCGACTTGACCTCGAGGGTCGGGCGCACGTTGTCGAGGGCCTTCTTGAGCGTGGCGACGGCGTCCTGGCCGTTCTTCGCCTCGACGCCCTTGAGGGCGGTGTAGACGATCGACTCGGCGAGCGACTTCTTGCCGTCGACGAGGATCTTGTTCACCAGCTGGCTGACGATCGGTGCGCCGTAGACCGGGTCGTTGACGACGGGGCGCTTCGGGGCGGGTCCCTTACGAGGCATGTTCCTTAGCCCTTCTTCGCGCCGTAGCGGCTGCGAGCCTGCTTACGGTTCTTGACTGCCTGGGTGTCGAGCGCACCGCGGACGATCTTGTAGCGGACACCGGGGAGGTCCTTCACACGACCGCCGCGGACGAGCACGAGCGAGTGCTCCTGCAGGTTGTGGCCCTCGCCGGGGATGTACGCGGTGACCTCGGTGCCGTTGCGGAGCTTGACACGGGCGACCTTGCGCATGGCCGAGTTCGGCTTCTTGGGCGTGGTCGTGTACACGCGGGTGCAGACACCCGCCTGCTGCGGGTTCGACTTGAGCGCCGGCGCCTTGGTCTTCGAGACCTTGGGCGAGCGACCCTTGCGAACCAACTGCTGAATGGTTGGCACGTTCTCTCCTATGTAGTGCTGCACGGTGACAGCGTTCGTGTCTCCCCCGCTGCATCCGGATCTTGCGATTCGTGACGCGGCGGGCTCACATTCATCCACCGGAGCGGCATGATGATGCCGAGCCTTTGTGTGGTGGATATGCCGTGGGGGTGGCCTGTTCGCAGACCGTTCCCTGAGATGCGGCGCCCGGCGAGCCGTCTGCATGCCGGGGCACGGCGGACGGCGCGCGTGAGCGCACACCCGATCAATGATACGCGGGATGCCGGGGGCCGGTCAAACGCGGGCGCGCTCACTCCCCCACGAGCGGCAGCTGCACGGTGACGAGCTGGCCGTTCTCGACGAAGAGCCCTCGCCCGGCGGGGAACTCATGGCGCTGGACCTTGGGGAACGGCACCTTGAAGAGCGACTCGCCGTCGTACGTCTCTGGGCGCAGGGCGATGCCGTGGCGGCCCGCCTTCAGCTCGCCGATGAGCCCGTAACCGCTCGAGAGCTGCGCCACGTCGCCGTCGGCGACGAGGAAGTGGTCGCTGCGGTTGACGGCCTGGAAGAGCTCCTTGAGCGGGCGCTCGGCGTCGGTGTCGCCGAACTCGGTGATGTTCTCGACGACGATCGCGATCTTCTTGGAGATCGACTCGTCCGCCACGATCTCCTTGAGCTCCTTCGCGAGCGCGCGCACATCCTCGATGCCCGACACGGCCTGCCGCCATTTGCGGAAGTCGCGCAGCGCGGCTCGCCGGCCGCCGACGTGGAAGAGCTCGACCTCGGGATCGAACCGCTCGAGCGCCGACACGATGCCGCGCAGGGCCGTCGTCTTGCCGCTCTGCGGAGGGCCGGCGACGACGAAGGTGCCGACGGGCTCGAAGCCGGTGGGCCCGAGCGTGTCGTCTCCGATGCCGAGCGCGGGGAGGTCGCCCACCCGGGGAGGCAGCTCCCTCTCGGAGAGTTCGGTCGGCAGCGAGCCGATGTTCTTGGCCTCGATCGCCCCGGCCGCGCGCAGCGCGGCGGCGAAGGCCTCCGCCGCCGCGTTCTGCTCGGCCACGTTCGTGGTGCCGCCGATGACGGCGACCTGCGTCTCGAGGCCGTCCACGATCGCGCGCCCGGGAGCACTGCGCTCGTTGAGCACGTCCTTCGCCACGCCGAGGATCGAGTACGCCCCCTCGTCGGACATGCGCAGCACGATGCGCTTGGTCACGTTCGCGCTGACGGCGGTGGGCACGGCACCGTAGCGGTCGGCCGTGGCCACCACGTGGACGCCCAGCGGCCGGCCTTCGCCGAGGAGTCGCATGAAGATGCCGTAGAACGCCGACCGGGTGGACGACGTCTCCCAGTCCTGCTTGAACACCCCGAATCCGTCCAGCAGCACGATGATCCGCGGCTCCGCGGTGTCGCCGGTGATCTCGCGGTACTCCGTGAGGGTCGCGGCGTTCACGTCCGAGTAGCGCTTCGCGCGGTCGTCCAGGACGCCGCGCAGGGTGCGGAAGAGGCGTTGCACGCGCTCGACGTCGTCGCCGGCGACCACCGATCCGACGTGGGGCATCGTCTCGAGCGATCGCAGAGCGCCGGTCCCGAAGTCGATGCCGTAGACGGCGACGCGGCCGAGATCGGGCCGCGCCCCGGCCGCGATGCCGATGGTGCGCAGCGCCGCGCTCTTGCCCGCGCCGCTCGTGCCGTAGACCAGCATGTGGCCGTCGGTGTCGGGCTGGAAGAAGACAGCCTCCTGCAGCTGGCGCTGCGGGATGTCGGCGAGGCCGATCGGGATGCGCCGGTCGCCCTCGAGAGGCAGGTCGCGCAGGTCGATCGTGGCCGCGAGGTCGTCGAGCCACGGGCGGCGGGGGGCCGGGATGCCGGCATCCGCCGACGCCTGCACGAGATTGGCGACGAGCCGCTTCTGGTCGTTGGGGCCGAGATCCTCGTCGTGGGTGTCGGAGTCGCCGTCGCCCTCCGCCTCCCACAGGGTGACCGATCCGAAGCGGAGTTCGGCCACCCGCACCTGAGCGCGATCGGGCTCGTCGGTCGTCCAGCCGCCGGCGTACCCGGACTGGAACGGCACCAGTCGGCCCGGACCGGTCTTCGCGATGCCGCGGCCCGGGATCGACGGGTCGAAGGTCGAGGCGACCTGATCGCCGACGACGTCGTTCGAGTCCGCGGCATCCGCCATCCGCAGCGCGACGCGGAGGTTCGTGTTGGCGCGCAGGTTGTCTTTGATGACGCCCGCCGGGCGCTGTGTCGCCATGATGAGGTGGATGCCGAGCGACCGGCCGCGCTGGGCGATGTCGACGACGCCGTCGACGAACTCGGGCACCTCGGTCGCGAGCGCTGCGAACTCGTCGATGACGAGGACGAGTGCCGGCGGGGTCTCGGGGTCCTGGCGCTTCTCGAGCTCGAGGAGGTCCTTGGCCTTCTTGCGGTTGAACAGGTGCTCGCGGTGGTGCAGCTCCGCCCGCAGGCTCGTGAGCGCGCGGCGCACGAGGTGGGGGCTCAGGTCTGTCACGAGGCCGACGGTGTGCGGCAGCTCGACACAGTCGGCGAAGGCCGACCCGCCCTTGTAGTCGACGAACAGGAACGTGACGCGGTCGGGGCTGTATTCGGCGGCCATGCCGAGCACCCAGGCCTGGAGGAACTCGGACTTGCCCGAGCCGGTGGTACCGCCCACGAGTGCGTGCGGACCCTGGGTGCGCAGGTCGAGCGACATCGCATCAGGGCTGCCCTGACCGACGTAGGCCTTCAGCGTGCCGGCCCGCTTGAGCCGCGGTCGAGGTCCGCGCGTGCGGTCGACGATGGAGTTGTTCTGGCGCCAGCGTTCGATGGCCGCTTGCGGTTCGGCCGCCATGTCGGTGCCGATGAGCCGCAGGAGCGACACGCTCGCGGGCAGGTCGGACGAGTCGGCGGCCACCGAGCTCGAGTCCACCACGGGGGCCAGGCGCTTGGCGAAGATCTCCGCGTACTCGCGCGAGACCCCCTCGATGCCGACGCTCTGCGCGCGGTCGCCGGCGCGCACCCACCCGACGGTCGCGTCATCGAGTCCGTGCGTCACGTCGATGAACGTCCGGCACGAGGCAGGGAGCGACTCGACGGTCGGTGCGACGAAGACCGTGTAGACACCGGCATCCGGCCCCCGCTCGATCACCTGAGTGAGGCGCGGCCGGTCGACCGGCGCGTCATGGGTGACGAACAGGACCAGCGACACGTCGGCCACCGTGGAGCCGGAGGCGCCGCGGGACTCGCCGACCTGCTTGCCGAGCGCCATCGACGCCTCGCTCGCGGCGAGCGGGCCGCGATGCGTCGCCGAGCCCGACAGGCGCTCGAGGATCGCCTCCTCGAGGCCGTTGAGGAGGGCGGTGCCGGCGGACTGGCTGTCGGCCAGGGCCATCTCGGCGAAGGGCGAGCGCGGGCTGGTGGTGTGCGGCAGCCACTTCATCCACTCCATGTCGCCCGTCCAGCCGGGGTCGACGATGGCGGCGGTGACCACCTCGTTGGGTGCGTGCAGGCCGAAGAGCTGCACGCCGAGCCCGCGCACCACGTCCGCTGCGAGCTCGCGCGGGCCGGCGATGCCGATGGCGCCGGCCGACGGCAGCAGCTCGATGACGGGCACGTCCTCGATGCGGGAGAACCGGTCGCGGAGCTTGCGCACCAGCTGCGAGTACTGCGCGATCCCCCGCTGGTCGTTGGCCTCCTGCACCGTGTTGCGGCTCATGCCCGCGCCCACGCCGAGACGAAGGCCGAGGAAGTTCCAGTGCTCCGGCCGCCTGGTCCACAGCATGGGTCCGAGGGCCATCGCGTTCTCGTACACCGTGGCTGTCGCCGGCGCCTCCGCCCTGCGGCGCTCGCGCTCGACCACCTCCTCGGCCTGCAGCTGCTCCTCGAGCTCGTCGAGCTGCGTCTCGAACGTCTCGATCTCGAGCTGCAGCTTCTTGCCCTGCTGCGTGCGCTGCCCGATGAAGTTGCCGAGCATCATGAGCGGCGCCATCGCGACGATGAGCAGCGAGGTCGGCCGCTGGGTCACCGCGAACATCGCGAAGCCCAGCAGCACGGGTGCCATGATCATCGGCCACGGGAAGATCCGCGGGTCTGCCTCGTTCGGGATGATCGGATGCCGGAACTCCTGCCCCGCGTAGCGATCCTCCACGCGCGGCGAGCGGTTGAACATCAGCGCGCCGCCGCGCTCGAGCACCTGCGAGGCGTCGGTCTCGACGCGCGGGACGAGCGAGAACGACACGTCGGTGGCGCCGATCGTGATCTTCTGGCCGGGGATCACCCGGACGCGCTGTACGAGCCCGCCGTCGACGATCAGCCCGTTGGCGGAGTTCAGGTCGACGAGCTCGATGCTCTTGTCGACCTCGACGCGCGCATGGCGCTTCGAGACGAGCGGGTCGTCGAGCACGATCTGGGCCGGGGAGACGCGACCGATCACCGTCGAGCCGACGGGGATCGGCACGGTGCGGCCCGCGTCGGGCCCGCTGAGGATGCGCATGACGGCCGCGGTCACCGCGCCGTCGACCCCCGCGCCCGGGACGGCCGGCACGACCGACGCGTCGAAGCCCGAGCCGATCGGCGCATCCGCGATCGATGAGGAGGGGTCGAGGTGGACGGGCTGGCCCGCGGGGGACGCCACGAGCAGGGTGGGGACGTCGCTGGCGTTCACGCCGCCCGGTGCGGCGAGGGCGTCGCCCTCGGCGAGGGCGCGCGCGACGTCCTGCACGGTCGCGGTCGAATCAGCGGTGACCAGCACGTCGACGGCGGCTCCGACCCCACGACGCAGGCCCAGCTTCAGCTTCACGAATCAGCACCTCTCGGAACGAGCTCGAACGTCCTGCCGCCGATCTGGACGGTCCAGCCGACGGGCACCCGCATGCGCTCCCCCGCGGTGACGTCGACGACGTCTCCGCCCGGCGAGAGCAGCTGCGTGCCGTTGCGGGATCCGCGGTCGCCCACCCAGACGCCCTCGGCGTCCTGTCCGAACGCGGCGTGGGTCTTCGACATGAGGCGCTGCGGATCCTCGAGACGCACGAGTGCATCGGCGCTCTCGCCGGCGGATGCCTCGGGGTCGCGCCCGATGAGGCCGAGCAGCGGCACGCGTACGACCGAGCCGTCGTCGAAGCGGATCATCGCCTGCGCACGACGCGAGGAGGCCGGCGGCACCGCACCGGCGGCCTGGACGACCTCGGCGGGCGCCGGCATTCCCGCGGCGTGCGGGGGCGACTCGACGCGCCCCTGCGGCGCCGGCGCCGGGGCGGAGGCTGGTGCGGCGGAGGCTGGTGCGGCGTGAGAGGGTGCGGGCTGGGCGGGTGCGGGCTCCGGGAAGAACGGCGCTGCCGCGCCGACCCCGCCGGCCGGGGCGAAGCTCTGGATCGCGGGGGCGAAGCTCGACCCCGACCCCGCCGCGACGCTCCCCTGACCGACAGCCGTCGACGACGGGGCGCCCGGGACGCCGTCGATCACGCCGAGGTCGTCGGCGGACTGCGCGAGCGCCCACTGCGCGCCCGTCCCACCCGGGCCGACGACGCCGGCTCGCGAGCGCGCGTCGGGGATGCGCAGCGCCGACGCGGCGTCGGCGCCGCTCGCCATCGACGGGAGGTTCTCGCCGTCATCGGGCCGGCCGCGCAGGGCGCGCCGGGCGTGACGGAGGGCCTTGGCGTCGAACGGGTCCAGCCCCGCGCGGGCATCGATCACCCAGCATCCGCCGATCCGGTCCAGGATGCTGCGCCCCCGCCGCTGCGGATCCCACAGGCTCGACGCGAAGAGGACGGCGGGACCGACGACCACCAGGACGAGGAAGCCGGCCCACAGCACGAGTGCGCGAAGGACCACTCGCCAGAAGCCCGGCCGGCCGAGGTGGGTCGCCGAGACGGAACGCAGGCGGAGCGCCGCTTTGCCGGCGGTGACGCCGCGCCGGCCGTGCAGGACGAGCTGGAGCAGCACGAAGAGCGTGGTGAGCAGCCAGCCGGCCCCCACGAGGATCAAGGGGAGCAGCGACGCGTCGCCGAGGGAGAGCATGACGGCGCCGACGATCAGCGGAGACACCAGGACCATCCAGATCGCGGCGTCGATCGTGAAGGCGAGCGAGCGGAACCCGGCGCCCGCGGGAACGATCCCCAGTCGCTGCGCCGACTCGGGCGACACGTCGTCGGTCAGCGCGGCGTCTTCGGCCGATCGGGCGGAAGCGGGGTCGGTCATGGTCATCCTCACGTCACCTGTGCGTCAGGTCAGCAGCATCACGAGAGCACCGGCCGACGCGAGCGCGACGACCGCGGCGGAGACCACCACGAGGAGCACGCGGCGGCGGCCCTCGACCCGGACGGCACGCTCCAGGCTCTCATGGTCCACCGGCGCGGCCGAGCCACCCGGCTCCGCCGGGCGCGTCGGCGCCGGCGCACGGACCGCGGTCACGGTCGGCACCGGCCGCGGCGCCTGCGGCGTGCGCAGGGCGGCGGCATCCGGTATGCGCGCATCGCGTACGCGCACGGCGGTGGGGTCCGCCTCGAGAGGAGCGGCCGGCGTGGCCGATGGAGCCCCCGGCCGCAGAAGAGTGTCCTCGTGCTCGGGAACGGTATCGACGCCGGCCATGCCGGGCCGGGACGCGAGAACCTCCACGGGTTCCGGCTCGGCAGTCGAGCGGCGGCGCGCCGAGACGGCCGTCGCATCGTCGGGCATCGCGACGGCCGGATGCCGGCGGACGGCGAGCTCGGTGACATCGTCGGACGCGGGCGCGGGCTCAGCCGCACGGCGGCGCGACGAGATCACGGTGCCGTCGTCGGGCGCGGCCTGACGCCGGCGCGACGAGATCACCGTCCCGTCATCGGGCTCGGGGTCAGTCGGACGCCGGCGTGACGAGACCACCGTCGCATCGAGCGGCGCCTCGCCCTCGAGAGGCGCCTCGGCGGCGACCGGCACCGAAGCCGCGGCGATCCGCCGGGCGGACGGGATCGTCTCGTCGGGCACCGCTCCCGCGCCGCCGCGACGGGCGGAGAGCTGGGTCGCCTCGACGTCGTGGCCTTCCGGCACCCCCGCGGAGGCGGCCTCGCGCTCCGGATGAGGCTCGTTCGACGTCATCGGCTCGCATCGTCCGGCGCGAGCCGGAGTTCGGCGTCTCCGACGAGGAGGCGTGCGGGGGCGCGATGCGCGGCGCCCGGCGCGATCTCGCGCTCGGCGCCGTCGGACGCGATCAGGATCGTGCCGTTCGTCGAATGCAGGTCGGTGACCGACCACTCGTCGTCGTGGCGCTCGAGCCGCAGGTGCGTCTTGGAGACGGTGCCGTCGCCGACCTCGATGAGCTGGGCGTTCGGGTAGGCGGTGCTCGGCGCGGGGCGTCGCCCCACCAGGACGACGTCGGCCGTGAGCGGCACCGCGGTGCCCGTCGGGAGGGTCAGCGACCACGCCAGGCGACGGCGGTGCGCGATCACGGTCGCCTCGACCTCGTCGGGGATCTCGGGGAGCACATGCTGGGCCGACACCGAGGTGCGCGCCGAGCGAGGGGTGCCGGCATCCGGCGCCCCGGCCACGGCCGAGACCTCCCCTGACGCCTCGGGGAACGCGTCGCCCTCGGGCAGCGGCGAGCGTGCGGGAGCCCACGGCTCGGCCTCGGGAGCGCGGCGGGCGGCGGGCACGCGCGTCACCGACGGCGAGGGCTCGACGGCCTCGGTCTCATCGACGACCCCGCCCGGGACGGCGGCGATCGGGTGCGGGGCGCCCTTGACCGCGGCGGTGACCTCGCCGGTCAGCTCGCCCACCGCGCCGAGCTCGAAGCCGCCCCAGCCCTGGTTCGCGCGCGCGGACGACGCCGGCGCGGGCGCAGCGGGCAGCGCGTCGGCTTCGTCGTCGATCGGGCGGGCGGGCGCGGGATCGGCCGGACGTGCGGGCGCGGGATCGGCCGCAGGCGCAGGCGCGGGCGGCTGCGGAGCGGCGGATGCCGCGGCCGGGTGCACCGGCACGAACGAGATCGGCTCCTCGGCGGCCGCCGGAGCAGCCGGCATCGTGGGCACCGGCGGAGCGGGTCGCGCCGGCGCGGACGGCGCCCAGCCCGCGATCGAGCCCGAAGCGGGCGCCGGTGCGGCCTGGGCAGGCGAAGGCAGCGGAGGCGGAGGACCGGCATCCGCCGGCGAGAAGCCCGGCAGGCGCCTCTCCCCGGCCGGCGCGCGGCCTTCGTCAGCCGGCGTGCGGTGATCGGCGTCCGCACTGCGGCGGACGCCGGCGCCGCTGTCGGCTCCGACCCAGCGCGCCGAGCCGAAGCCGAGGACGGTCGCCCACACCGGCAGCAGCAGCGCCGCGAGCACCGTCATGCCGACGCCGAAGCCGAACGCGACGTTGATGCGGTAGCAGGCGATGACGACGACCACCCACAGTGCGATGGCGCCGAACCCGGGGATCACGGCGAGCAGCACGAACCACGGCGAGAGGCCGCCGAGCTGCAGCAGCACGATCGTGTTGAGGATCGGGACCCACGCCTTCCACGGCTCCTCGCCGGACTTGCGGAACACGGCGGACAGCGCGAGCGCCGTCCACACGTAGACGGCGGCGAACGCGATCAGCGAGATGAGTATCCCGGCGACGACGGCGGATGCATCGGCATTCATGGCAGCTGACGCACGGGCTGGAGGGCCCGGCGCTTCCCCCTCTCGGCGAAACGCGTGCGGACACCCTGCGCGGGTGCCACGTGGCGGACGAACGATCTCAACGATACGGTCACGGCGAGTGCGCGCCAGAACCCTCGCTCCCTTGCGAGGACTCGACGCTCCTCGTCGACCGAGCGCCAGAACTCCGCCGCGTCGGCTTCCGTCTCGTCTCCGGACGAGAATACGGCGCGATCGGCGACGTCGGCGAGCCGGAGGCCCGCCGCGGAGTCGAAGCCCTCGGCGAGCTCACGGCGGGTGCGGGCGCGCGGCGCGTCGCGGCCCGCGTCCACCGCGGCATCCACGTACTCCTCCCAGCCGCCGGCGATGCGCGCGGCGGGCGTGCCGGTCCGACGGCCGCGACGACGCGTCGCCTTGGCGCCGACGATCACGAGGAACGGCCCCAGCGCGAGGCCGAGGATCAGCAGGGCGACGCCCACGATGCGCAGCATCGGCCAGAGCCAGGCGAGATCGAGCCCCACCTCCTCGCCGTCGGGATCGCTCGCCGCGGAGTCCTCCTGCAGCGGGTCGGGAGGGATGACCTCCTCGACGGCGTCGGGGCGCACCTCGGTCACGACCTCGGGGTCGCGCTGCTCGGTGACGTCGAGGCTCGGAGACTGGGCGTACTGCGGCGTCACGTCGACGGGGACCCACTCGCCGGTGGACGAGTGCACCTCGGTCCAGGCCGAGAGATCCCGCCCGCGGCAGACGCCGTCGTCGCACGCCGCGAGCCCGGGCTCGGTCTCGCCCAGCCGGGCGCCGAGCACGACCCTCGAGGGGAAGCCGAGCTCGCGCGCGATCAGGGCGACGGCGACCGCGAACTGCTCGTCGTCGCCGACCGCCGCGACGAAGTTGCCGGATGCCTCGGCGCGGGGATCGTTCTCGCGCTCGAGCAGCCGCGCGAACATCGCGTCGATCCGCGCGAGCGAGTGACCCGAGGCGCTGGGCTGGAAGGTGTAGCCGTCGAGGTCCTGCGCCCAGACGAGCTCACCCTCGCCCTCCGTCAGCCCGTGGCTCAGGTAGCCGCGCTCGCGCAGGAGCTCGACCAGCTCCACCAGCGCCGCCCCGCCGGTGGCGGTGGCATGCGCGTCGATCCACGCGCGCAGGCTGTCGGGGGCGGCGACGCTGCCGTCGACGCCGCCGGGAGCCTCGACCTCGGCGAGCGCCGGAAGGTCGGGCTCGACGCCCCGCGCGACGTAGCGGTCTCCCGGCTCGAGACCGCCGCCGGCGGTCTGCACGCCCGCCGACGCGTCGGCGTTGTAGTAGAACCGGTCCGCGAGCGAGGCTGCCCGGTCGCCCGAGAACGTCACGGCGGCGAGGCGGCCGGCCGTGGGCATCCAGATCCCGTCCAGACCCTCGATCGAGACCTCCGCTTCGACCGGGGTGCCGGCACCGGCGTCGAGTGCCGACGGCACGCGGACGAACCGGCCCGCGTCGACGGCACCCTCCCCGCCGCTGCGGAAGACCTCGCCGTCGTACGCGTCGAGCGTCGCCAGCCGAAGGCGCGCGGGAAGCTCGCCCGCGGACTCCACCGTGAAGAGCACCTCGTCGGCGCGTTCGTCGGTGAACAGCCCTCGGTATTCGGCCAGCGGGCTCACGGCGGCCGACACGTCGATCTCGGGGCCGACGGCGGTGCGGAGCACCTCGCGCTCGGCTCCACGCGCCGCGAAGGGCACCACGGCGACGGCCACGACGAGTGCGCCGGCGATCATGGCCGCGCCGAGGGCCGCGCGTCGGCGGTCCGCTCGCGACGGCTTGCGCGAGACACGGACGCCGCTCGACACCGCGGCGCGCTGGAGGGCGCGGACCCGCTCGTGGTGCGTGCGCCACGCGAGCCACAGGAGGCACGCGAGCAGACTCGCGGCACCCAGGGCCGTCTCCAGCGGGGCGTAGAGGGTGACGGGCCCGATCTCGAGAGGCGCGCTGACGGTGGTGCGCCCGAAGAACAGCCCGAACCACACCATGCCCAGGGCGACCGGCACCGCGGCGTAGGCGATGCGGCCGTCCCGCCAGGACAGCAGCGGCATGGCGCACGTGCCGACGAGGAACACGAGCAGCGCCGGGACGAGGAGGTTGCGGTACGCTCCCACCGGGAGCTCGACGGTGACGAGGTCCTTCCATGCGAAGACGACGCCGGATGCCAGCTCGGCGAGCCCGCGCAGGAGCTCGGACGGCGTACCCAGCCGCGAGGGCACCGCGAGCGGCACGCCGACGAGGAGGAACGAGGCGCCGAGCGCGGCGGCCACGAGCCACCCGCCCCAGCGACGTCGCCATGCGACGGCCGCGATCGCACCCGCCAGGACGACGGAGACGCCCACCAGCAGGGGAAGCTGCCACGAGCGGTAGATCGGCCACGACGCCAGCGCGGCGACTGCGACGATGACACCCGTGAAGATCGAGCCGGCGACGATGCGCGAGACGCCCCGCTGCGCGCGCTCGGCCGCAGGTGCGGCATCCGGGATCCTGGTCATGCCGTCGCCCCCCGCAGGAGCAGGCCCGACAGGTCGTCCAGCGTGCCCACGGTCAGCACGGTCAGCGCCGACAGCGGCTGCATGCGCGGATGCGCGCGCTCGTCGCAGATCACCGCGACGACGGCGGTGTCGGCGGGGAAGGCGAGCGCCGCCTGCTGCAGCCGTGTGAGCGTCACCCGCGAGCCGACGACGACGAACGCGATCGAGAGGCGGTCGCCCGACTCGGCGGTCAGGCGGCAGACGTCGGCGACGGGCATCGTGCTCTCGAGCGTCGCCACGCCGCTGAACCCGTCGAGCATGGGTCGCGGCGCCGCGGCGGGGATGTGCCGGATGGCCCGCAGACGCCCGCGCACCACGCGAGGGATCTCCGACCCCGTGACGATCTCGACGTCGCGCGCATCGCGCACCGCTCGCAGTCCGAGCGAGGCGGCACAGCTCACGGCGAGCTCGAACTCGTCGGCGTCGGCGTACTCGTGCTCGGCGACTCCCAGCACCACGGCCATGCGGGAGCGGCGCGACTCCTCGTACTGGCGCACCATGAGCCGGCCGGTCTTGGCCGTCGACTTCCAGTGGATCTGCCGGCGCGAGTCGCCGGGCGCGTACTCGCGGATCGCGTGGAACGACATGTCGGCGTCGACGAGGCGGCGGGTGGGGCTGCCCTCCAGGTCGCGGATCAGACCCGCGCTCGTCGAGGGGAGCGACGTCGTGCGCGGATGCACGAACAGATCGTGGACGTCGTCGAAGGCGTGCTCGCGCCGCAGGAGCCCGATCGGATCGCTGCGGACCGTCGTGGCGGGGCCCACAGTGACGATGCCGCGGCGCAGACCCGGGATGTCGAGCGGCTGCGACACGACGTGCCCGGGGCGCAGGAGCGGCACTCCGAACTCGACCAGGCCCGCTCCGACGGGGATGTCCAGGCGCCCCGGCAGGGCGATGCGGTGTCCGTCGTTGCGCACCACGATCTCGCCGGTGATGCCGTCGCCGGCGACGATGCGCTCGTGGGTGAGCGAGAGATCGACGTCGTACGACCGCGCGCCGAAGAGGAAGGGGACGGATGCCGCGACCAGCACGAGCGCGGCCGCGCCGGCCACCATCCACTCGACCCAGCCGAACAGGATGCCGAGCCCGAGTCCCACCGTCGCCGCGAGCACCACGAGCACGCCCGCCGGGCGGATCGTGCGCGCGCTCCACGCGGCCGCGGCCGCGATGGCGTCGCGGACCGAAGTCCACGCGCCGGCACCCCACACGGCGGCGCGCACGAGGGTGCGCGAGCGACCGGCCGACGTGACGGAGGTCGCCGTGACGTGCGTGCGGCCGCCGGTGCCGGTGGACGCCGACGTGCGGGTGAGACGGGACTCGGTGAGGCTCATACCGCCTCGCGCCGACTGGGCGGTGCCACGTCGAGGAGAACCTGGCCGACCACGGCCTCCTGGGTCACACCGTCGAACTCGGCCTCGGGGTGGAGGATCAGGCGGTGCGACAGCACGGCGACGGCGAGCGCCTTCACGTCGTCGGGCGTCGCGTAGGTGCGGCCCTGCGAGGCCGCACGCGTGCGCGTCGCGCGCGTGAGGGCGAGAGCACCGCGGATGCTGACACCCAGCCGCACCTCGTCGGCCGACCGGGTGCTGTCGACCAGGCGGGCGATGTAGTCCAGCACGAGCGCGTCCACGTACACCTGCGCGGCGAGGTCCGCCATGCCCACGAGCGCCTGCGGCGTGATGATCGGCGGCAGGTCCTCGGTCGGCACGGCCGCGCCGTCGAGGATGCGCACCGTCGCCGCGTGATCGGGGTAGCCGAGCGACGCGCGCATCATGAACCGGTCGAGCTGGGCCTCGGGCAGGCGGTAGGTGCCGGCCTGCTCGACGGGGTTCTGCGTCGCGAGCACGAGGAACGGAACACCGACCTGGCGCGAGACGCCGTCGATCGTGACGCGCCCCTCCTCCATGACTTCGAGTAGCGCGGACTGCGTCTTCGGGCTCGCGCGGTTGATCTCGTCGGCCAGCACGATGTTGGCGAAGATCGGGCCGGCGTGGAACTCGAAGACGCCCTCCTTCTGGTCGTACACGCTGATGCCGGTGATGTCGCCGGGCAGCAGGTCGGGCGTGAACTGGATGCGGGTGTTCGTCCCCTGCACCGACTGGCCCATGGCGCGAGCGAGCGAGGTCTTGCCGGTGCCCGGTACGTCTTCGAGCAGCACATGCCCGTCGCTCAGCATCGCCGTGAGGACCAGCTCCACCACGTGCCTCTTGCCGAGCACGGCGCGCTCGACGTTGTCGGCGAGCTGGGAGAACGTCTGGGCGAACCAGGTCGCCTGCTCCTGCGTGATCGTCATTGGCTGTCCTCTGTGGTAGGGGCGGGGGCGTGGGGAGAATCGGATGCCGGTGTCACGGGTTGCCCTGACCGGGGGTGTTGGGGTCGCACTCGGCGGAGAACGTGGTGTCGATCGGCGCCAGGCCCCAGCCCTGCGCGCCCCAGTCGACGACGACCCCGACACCGGCGACGCGCACAGCGCCGACGGGCACGGCGAACGTGTCGGGCGCCGGCCGAGGGACGACCTGATCGTTCTCGTCGTAGAAGACCATCGCGCCGTTCTTGAAGGTGATGGCCGCGAGTCCGCCCGTCGACTCCCCCGCCGCGACGAGGTCGGAGCCGCCTACGCAGCTGGCCACCCGCCAGCTGGCCTGGACCTGGTACGGCGCGCTTCCGGCACGGGGCGTCACGTCCGCCCACGGCGTCGCGGTCCCCCAGAACCGGTGCACATAGCGCACCTGGATGTTCGGGTTCTGACCGACCACCGAGGTGGGCGGACCTCCCCGGAACTCGACGTTGTTGTTGTTCGGGATCTTCTCGCTCGAGGTCGGCGTCTGGCGGATGATCCAGTCCGCGCGCTGCCCGTCGACGTTCGGGTTCGCGTCCACGACGAACGTCCACCCCTGCGGCGCACGCCCGGACTGCTGGGCACGGACCGTCTCCTGGGTCACCGCGCGGCCGAACTCCTCGTCGTCGCGCCATGACTCGACGCACATGTCGAAGCCGTACTCCTCGCCGTCCTCGAGGCCCGGGAACGTGGCCTGGGCGCCGTCGACCGTCGGCGTGCACACCTGCCCCGCGCGGACGATCCCGTAGCGCAGGCTGGAACCGTCGCCGTTGAGCAGGGCGGCGCCGCGGGCGGTGACCGTCGACGTGCCGTCGCCGTTAGAGGCCGAGGTCAGCGTCAGTCGCGGTTCGCGTGGCGCCCCGATGCCGTTGCCGGAGGTCACGACGGCCGCGCCCGACTCGCTCCCGCCGAGGCCCGGCGGCAGCGCGAAGCGCGAGAACGGCGTCACGGTGATGGGTGTCGCGGAGTTCGTGCCGACGCGGTAGCCCGGCACGTCGAGCCGCGTCTGGTTGGGGCCGACGGGGATGCGCACCGTCTCGCCCGTGGCGCTGGAGATCTCGAGGCTGCCCGTCTCGGACGGCACGATCCCCTCGATCGCGAGCGCGACGACTCCGCCCTCGCCCGTGCTCGTGGGCACCGCACGGGCGGTGACCTTCGACGGCGACGGCGGCGTGTCGTACGCCCAGGCGACGGTGCGCACGCCGGTGCGCGACTCGCCCACCGCGTTGACCGCGAACGCCTCGTAGGTGCGCTCCTCGCCGTTGGGTGCCGGGATGGGCGGGCACGCGCCGTCGGCGCCGCATTCGGCCACCTGGGCGCCGTTGTGGCGGATGGCGAAACCGGAGAGCGCCGGGTAGGCGAGCCGCGCCTCACCGGGATCGACCCGCAGCGTGACCGTGCCGTCGGCGTACGCGGTCTGGCCGACGCTCGCGGGCGCCTTGGGGTAGCCGAGCAGGTCGAGGAGCAGCCGGCCGTCGCGCTCGGCCGTCGTCACGCGGCCCTGCGCGTCGCGCACCGAGAAGGTGGCGGAGCAGGTCGCCCCCGGAGCGTCCGGCGCCCACGACGCGACGACGGAGGTCGGGGAGGCGACCGCGAACGACACGCCGATGCAGGCACCCGTCGGCCGCACCGCGACCACCTCGAGGGGCGTGCGCGGCAGGGGGTTGACCTCTCCGCCCGCGCCGATCACCGAGACGGAGCACGAGGATCCGGAAGACTGCGAGCACTGCTGGGTGGCCGAGCCGCCCTGCGGCAGCGTCGAGGGCGCCGCCCCGACCCGGAGGATCAGGCGGACCGGAGCGACCGACTCGTGGCTCGTGACCGAGACCATCGCCGCCTCCTCGGAACCCGGCACCGCGGCATCCGCTCCCGTCACCGTCACCGTCGAGCCTTCGAGCGACACATCGAACGCCGACCCGGTGTAGTCCAGCCCGTAGTCGATGCCGCCCCAGTCCTGACGCAGCTGCCACGTGGTCATGTCGCGAAGCTCGAAGGTCGCTGTCTCGCCGGGGCCGACGGTCATCGAACCGGGGCGCAGGACGGGCTGCGGGTCGAGGGCGTTCACGATGATCGGGACCGACAGGTAGGTCCAGTCCTCCTGCCCCTCGAGGCGCACCGGGACCTGGCACGAATCCGCCCACGGGGCTCCGGGGCCGGAGTCGTAGCGCACCGTCGCGCCGGACTCGACGGCGCACGCCGCGTCGGTGCGCGCGCCCGACACCCGTACGTCGGTGCCGACCTCGAGCCGGCTGCCCCGGGGCTTGGCCACGAGGTCGGTCATGTCGAACGTGACGGACTCGAGCTCGGTGACCTCCGGCGACGGGGCGCCGGCGCGGATCGTCAGGGCCAGGTCGTCGTCGCCGGGGACGCGGAGGAACGCGTAGGTCGTCACGTCGCCGGATGCGCCCTCGCCGGTCACGGCGAACGGGATCAGCCGGGTGATCTCGGGCAGCTCGCCGCTGAGCTCCCAGCCGTCGACGGCCACACCGCCGGGGTCGCCCCACAGCGAGACCTCCAGGTCGGACACGTCGCCGCCCGACCACGCCGCCTTGTCGTCGAGCACGTCGACGCCCTCCGGGAAGTCCTCGCGGGTCTCCGCGGTGAGGATGGTGTCGGCCACGACGGGGTAGTCGGGCACGTTCTCGCGCACGACCTTGACGACCATCAGCCCTCGCCCGGTGTTGCCCGAGCTCGACTCGATGTCGTAGAGGAACGACATGGTCGTCGGCTCGGTGCCCGCCTCGATCACGACCGTCGCGTCGTCGACGCTGCGGATCCGTTCGTCGAGACGGGTGAACTCCGGGTTGTCGCTGCCGTCCATGAGCGTGGCCGGCAGGTCGGGGCGCACGTCGGTGATCGCGAGCGATCCGAGCGTGGGGTCGACGTCGTTGGCGAGCGGGCTGACGCGGATGGTGTTGTCCTCGCCCGCCTGGACCTGCACGTAGTCCGTGAAGGTGACCGGGCTGGGGTTCGCCTGACCGTCGAGCACCCCGATCCGCACCGTCCCCTCGCCGGTGTCGCCGAAGGCGTCCACGACGCGATAGCGGAACGACACCTGCCCGGAGTCGCCGGGGACGCTCGAGTACAGGATCGAGGCGCCGTCGGCCGAGATCGTCGCGGCGCCCCGATCGGGCTGCTCTACGATCCGGTCCAGCATGACGACGTCGCCGTCGGGATCCATGCCGAAGCCGTCGAACTCGATCAGGGCCGACTGACCGCTCAGCACCCGGCCCTCGAGCGTGTCGGGGACCGGCGCGCGGTTGACCTCGTCCGCCAGCACGCGGATCCGCACACGGGCGGAGTCGGCGAGCGCCGGGGCGCCGGTCGTGAACACCGAGTAGTCGACGCCGTACTCGCCCGGTTCGGTCGGCGCGAGGTAGCGCAGCACGTCGCCGGAGGCGAAGGCGAGGGCATCCGTCGTCGATGAGCCGATCGAGGAGGGATCGAGCGTGGGGCGTCCGCCGGCGGGTGAGATGTCGTTCTCGAGCACCGGGATGTCGATCTGCGCACCGGCGCGGACCACGACGCTGTCGTCGACTGCGATGGGGGCGAGCTCGGGCGCGAGCGGGAGCAGGTAGACGGTCGCCTCGCCCTCGATGCGGGCCCCCTGGTCTTCGGTCCCGTCGCTCACGACGTAGGTCACGGTTCCCAGGCGGCCCGGTCCGCCGGTGGCCGTCGTGCCCGAGACTCGCAGGTTGTTCTGCCCCACCGCGTCGACCGAGAGCGTGGCGCCGTCGTCGGCCGTCGCGACGACGTCGCTGAGCAGCAGCACCCGCCGTGTGGGGTTGGACACCGCGGCGAACACGTCGAGGGTGGCGTCCTGCTGCGGGTGGACGAAGGCCACCACCGGCGAGGTCGCGAGATCCGCGGGCGCGTCGGCGGGGAGCAGTGTGATCCGTGCCGTGCCCGTCGCGTCCGTCGTGCCGTCGGTGACGGTGAAGTCGACGCGGAAGGTGCCCGGCTCGCGCGCCGAGAAGTCGAACTCCGTCGTCCCGTCCACGACCGTCGCGGTCGCCGCCGCGTCGTCGAGTACGCGGACCGACTCGACGGCGAGCGTTCCGGCGGTGCCGGTCACGTGCGGCGCGACGTCGACCGTGAGCGCCGCGTCGACGGTGTCGACCACGGCGAACGACTGAGCGACGAGCTGCGGCTCGGGCGACACGCGCACGACGAGCGACTTCTGCGCGGTGCGGCCACCGGTGTCGGAGACGGTCACGACCAGCTCGACCAGCTGCTCGCCGCCCTCACCGTCGTCGCTGTGCTGGTAGACGACATCGCCGGCGGGCGTCGCGGCGACGCTCCCCACACCGGAGATGTTCTCGACGGAGAGGAGCAGCAGCGGGTCGCCCTCGGGGTCGACCCAGCCCGGCAGGACGGGGACGGTGAGCGTCCCGCCCCGTGCGACCTCGGGCTCGGGCCACTCCAGGAGGCAGCGTTCGACGCCGCACCACTGCGGCGCGGTGTCGACGGAGGGATCCGCCGCCGTGAGGGTGACCGACGTCGGCTTCGAGAGCAGGCCGCCCTCGGCGGTGCCGTCGGTGACCGCGTACGAGAACGTCGCCGAGCCGCGGGCACCGGGCGTCGTGCGGACGGCCAGGCGCTGACCGTCGTCGGTGATCGACACGGTGCCGAAGCCGGGGTCGAGGCCCGTGACCGATGCGGGGTCGATGCTGAGCACGTCCTCGTTCGGGTCGTGGTCGTTCATGAGCACGGGCAGGGTCGAGAGGCCCCCCGGTCGCACACCGAACGCGTCCGGCTCGGCGATCGGCGGCTTGGGGTCGATCACGACGGGGAGCTGCTCCTCACTGGGAACGGCATCGCGATCGGTGCGGTCGTCGAGCGACCAGTCCTGGCTGGAGGGGATGAGCGCGCCGTCGGGCACGGCCCACGCCCACCCCGACCGGATGTCGTTGAGGATGACGGCGCGGTCGCTCGCCACGAAGACCGGCCGGCGCTCGTCGGGCAGGGTCTTGTCGCCGTAGTCGAGAGTGGTCTGCTCGCCGTCCGAGCGCCACAGTGTGCCGCCGTCCTCGCCCTGGCGGAGCCACGCGGCGTAGACCACACCGTCGTGCACGATCGGGCGCGCGGCGGTGCCGAGCACGGTCGCGCCCCCGCCGGTCGTCGTCTCGACGGCGGACCCGTCGACCGCGACGCGCACCAGCGACGTCTCGTCGGCGAGATAGACGTCGGTTCCCGTCGGATCAGGCTCGCCGACCACGATCGCCCCGGTCGTGCCCGCGTCGGCTGCGGCATCCGCTCCCCTGAGCCAGACCTGGCCGTCTTCGGTGTCGACCACCGCCCACGCATCGCCCGCAGCCGTGATCGCGGGCGCGGCCATGCCGTCGGCATCGAGCGGATCGCGACCCTCCACGTCGCCGGTGCGGATGTCGTAGCGCACGACCGACCCGTCTTCGCGGGAGTAGGCGAACAGGATCCCGCGGTCGTCGACGGCGATGGCATCGGCCGTGTACTGCGGCGCGTCCTCGTCGTCGGACGGGAACGGGTCGAGCTGCGCGGGCTCACCGGTCGAGAGCAGCCCGGCGAAGACCGTCCCGGCGTCGGTGCGGTACGCGACGAAGTCGCCGGCGGTCGCGACCTCGGTGGTGCCGGCCGGCGTGGAGGCCGATGCGCGCAGCGCCTCCTCGTCGAGATCGGCGGGCTGCGCCTCGTCGATGCGCGTCACCTTGCTCAGGCTGTCGCTGAAGATGTAGGCCGCGTCGCCCGTCTGCACCACGCGGTCGGGATTGCTGATCCCCCGGACGGTGTCGAGCTCGTCCACCGAGGTGTTCACGCGGGCGTAGCGGCGGCCGTCGCCGGTCTGGAGCGCCCACACCGCGGTGTCGACCTCGGGCGTCTCCTGCGCGTCGAGGCCCGGCCACACCACGCCGGCGACGATGATCACGGCGGTGGCGGCGCCGGCGGCGACGAGGCCCGCGAGGGTGCGGCGGCGCATCACAGCACCCCGGTGGCGAACATGGCGGCGATGAGCGCGCCGCCGACGACCACGGCGCCGACCGCGCCGCCGACGATCCACGGCATCACAGCGCGCCGCTTCGGAGTGGGTGACGAGAACTCGGTGTCCTCGTCGCGGGCGAGCCCGGAGACGCCCGTCGACGCGCGCCGCTTGCGCGTCGAGTCGCGCTCGAGGCGGGACCGCGCCGGACCCCGCAGCGCCGAGTCCGAGAAGTCGACGGAATCGGATGCCGGCGCCCACTCCTCATCGGGGATCTCGAGCGGCGTCGGCGACAGGCCGAGCTCGGCCTGCACCTCGCGCAGCGCATCGGCGAATGCGCGCGCGGACGCCTGGCGACGCGAGGGATCCCGGCTCATCGCGGTGGCGAGCACGGCCTGCAGCGAGGCCGGCACGTCCGCGCGGGCGATCTCCGTGTACGTGGCCCGCGCGATGCGGCGGCGGAGAAGGTCCTTCGTGTTCTGGCCCCGCTCACGGCGCTCGAACGGGCTGTGGCCCGCGAGCAGCGAGTACACCGTGGCGCCGAGGCTCCACACCTCGCTCGCGATCGAGCCGGCGGTCTGCTCGGCGACGACCTCCGGCGCGCTCCAGGGGATGGACATCGCGAGCACCTCGTCGGCGCTCTTCTGGATGAGTGACGACGAGATGCCGAAGTCGGCGAGCACGGGGGTGCCGAACGTCGTGATCAGGATGTTGCTGGGTTTGACGTCGCGGTGGACGAGCCCGGCGCGGTGGGCGGATTCGAGCGCCCCCGCCATGCGCACCCCGATCGCGAGGACCTCGTCGACCGGGATGCGCTCAATGCGGTAGCGCTGGGCCAGCGAGCCCGGGCAGTACTCCATCACGATGTACGGGCGGCCGTCGGCCGAGATGCCCGCCTGGTAGACGGTGACGATCGACGGATGGGCCGACAGATGCGCGAGCACGTCGGCCTCGGCGTTGAACATGCGCCGCAGGTCGGGGTCGCGGACGTCGCTCGGCATGACCTTCACGGCGACGTTGCGCCGCGGCATGTCCTGCTCGTAGAGGAAGACGTCGGCGAAGCCGCCCGAGCCGAGCGGGCGGATGTAGGCGAGCCCGGGGAGGATCGGGGGCGCGGAAGGGAGCCTGGTGGCGATGACTCCTCCTCCAGTTCATGCCGCCGGAAGAGCCGGCGTGCCGCTAGCACAGCAAACCCGGCCATGCTAACAAAGTCGTCTCCGCGAGGCTGAGCGCACCCTGATGCTGTGGACCGCCGCCGGCCCGCGGTCAGCCGGAGGACGGGTCGTGGGGGTCGAACGGGGCGTCGAGCGACCGGGTGAGCTCCTCGAGCATCGCCTCGATCTGCGGCTCGACGTACTCGGTGATCGCGGCCTGGATGCGCAGGCGGTGATGGAGCAGGATCGTGCACACCTCCCGCCCCACCATGTTGGCGTAGTCGTCGGCGAGCCCGACCTCCTGCCGGAGCGCCGCCTTGGCCTCGTCGCTCAGCGGAGGGAGCGCCGGGATGTCGGCATCCGCCTCTTCGGCGAGCCCCGAGATCGTGAAGAGGAACGGCGCGCCCGGCACCGGATCGGGGTCGAGCGGCAGGCCCTCGTACTCGGGCTCGAGGTCTTCGGCCGGGCGGTAGCTGCGAGAGCGGTTGCGCGCGGCCTGCTGGTCGAGCTCGGCCTGCAGCATCGGCAGGTTCAGCGACGTGTACTCCGCGACGGCGCGGTCGACGATGGTTTTGATGCGCGTCGAGAGCCCGTGCTGCACCCCGTGGGGCACATCCGCACCGAGACCGGCCGCCGACAGCACCGGCGAGCCGAAGCAGCGTCGGCAGGGGGCGACCCTGCCGCGGTGCGTGGCGGGCTCCCACCGGGGCAGCCACGCCAGCCAGGCGTCCACCGCCTGGCTGACCTGCGTCTCGAGAGACCGCTCCACGGTGACAACGGTAGTACCGCACGGCCGCGAGCGGCGGGATGACGCGGATCCGAACCGGACACCGTCACTCGTCGAACTCGTCCTCCCACGGCCAGCGCGGCCGCCGGGCGTGCGTGCGGACGAGCGCGATCCCCGCCCAGGAGGCGACAAAGGCGGCCGCGGCGATGACGAACCCGAACCACGATGTGGCGATGCGGCCTGCGACCGCGGACGCGACGGCGAGGTCGGTCCCGGTGGCGATCGCGGCGGCCCACACCCCTCCGACGTAGCCGAGGAAGGCGGCCGCGGTGGCCCACGCCGACCCCACGTAGGACGCGGGGCTGCGCCGCACGGCGACCCACAGGGCGAGCGCGAAGGCCGCGGTCGACACGACGGTCGCCGTGACTCCCGGCGCCTGCCCGAGGCCGGGCGTGGCGATCACGTCCGCGTTCGTGGCGAGACTCGTCATGCCGAGACCGAAGATCAGCAGCGCGACGTAGCCGGCGGTGGCGAAGGCGAGCGCCGTGAGCGGGCGGACCGGCCCGGTCGTGCCCTGCGGCTCGCCGCTCATCTACTGACGGACGAGCTGCGGCCCCGCCTCGAGGGTGCGCTCGTACTCGCGCTGGGCCTCGACGTTGAGCTCGGTCACCCGCTTGCCCCGCGAGGCGGCCCACGCGCCGAACCAGATCGTGAGCTCTCGGCCGATGATGAACGCGGCGACCGCGAGCGGCGCGAGCAGGTGCTCTGCCATGAGGTCGGCGCCCTGCGAGGCCGTGAGGTTCCAGAACTGCTCCTGGAACAGCTGACCCAGCAGATACCCGCCCCACGACGCGAAGCCGACGAGCAGGCCGAAGATCACCCACGAGCCCCAGCGGCCGCGGTTGATGATGGCCCCGAGCAGCCAGAACGCGAGGAAGAAGACGACGACGGGCACCCAGAGCGTCCACGAGGCGAGCGCGGCCAGCGCATGCTCGGCGAGGTTGTCGGCCGTCAGCTCGCCGGCGATCGCGTCCAGCGCGAGCCAGACGCCGTAGTAGAGCACAGCGAACGCGAGCGCGGCGACGAGTCCGATCGCACCGGCGGCGGCGCGGTTGCCCCGGGGACGCGGGGCCTCGGGCGCCTGCACGAAGATCGGCTGGGGTGCCGCAGGGGACGCGACGACCGTGTCGGCGACCGGCTCGCTGGGGGTGACCACCGGAGCGGCCACGACGGTCTCGGCCGCCGGCTCGTACACGGTGGTCGCAGGGGTCGACGGGGTGTCGTAGACGGCGGCATCGGATGCCTGCGACGGCGCGGCGTCGTACTGCAGCGACGCGGCCTCGGCGGAGTCCCACGGGTCGGGCTCGGTGGGGGCGGGCGCGGCCGGCGCGTCGGATGCCGCAGCCTCCGGCTCGTCCGCGGGCCGGGGCTCGTCGACGGGCCGGTCGACGGCGTCGCGACGCGCGGCCTCCGCTTCGGCGAGACCTTCGTGCGCGCGGCCGACGACGTCGCCATCGGGCGTGGGCTCTTCGACCGGTTCGCCGTAGGTCGACTTCGAGTCACTCATCGCAGGCACTCCTCACGCGGGGGTACGTCCCGCACAGCGAGAGTAGCCCGCACGCCGCCTCCTGCCGCGGAGGCGTGCCGGGGCGATTCGGCGCGGTTCGGCGGGCGGGCACGCGGAGCGCGGCGCAGATCCCCGACACGCAGTTCTCGACCCTCGCGCCGACGGGCTACACGTCGGCGATCGTCGCGAGCATCTTCGGCTAGCTCAGCCGAAGACCTCGCGCTCCAGCCGCGGCGCGTACTCCTCGGGGTGCCAGCCCGTCTCGGCGGTCACCAGCCACAGCCCGCCGCGCAGGACGTGCGTCTCGGTCGACCCCCCGCTCGGCGAGCCCGTGCAGCGGAGCCCGTCCTCGTCGGTCGCGCACGCGAAGGCCTGCCCGCGCAGCGCCGCCTCGGCGAGGACGGCTGCGTCGGCGTCGACCAGCGCGACGGTCGAGACCACCGTGTCGCCGTCGTCGTCCGTCCACGCGCAGGTCAGCCGCACGTCCGGCGCGAGGACCTCGGTGAGCGACATCACCGCGCTCGGCGGGGTGTCGGCGCCCTGGTCGAGGATGGTGCGCCCCGTCCAGGTCATCTCGTTCCACAGGGCGTCGGAGTAGATCTGACGGCAGTCGAGCCCCTCGCCGGCGGCGATGCGCATCGCCGGGGTGTCGGCGAGCGACGTCGGCGGCGGCGGAGCGGTCGCATTGCGCAGCATCTCCCCCGCCCACGCGACGGTCACCGGCACCATCGGGAGCGAGAGCCACACGAGGCCGCCCACGATCGCCGCGCACGCGAGCCCCGCGGGCACGGCGATCCACGTGTTGCGCCCACCCACGCGTGCCATGGCCCCCACCACCTCCTCCTCCACGGTAGGACGACGAGGACGGATGCCGCGGCGCGGCGCGCAGCGAACGCCGAGGCGCCGCGGGGGAACGACGAAGGGCCCCGGCGAACCGGGGCCCTTCGCACTGCGATCAGTCGGGGATCAGTTGTAGTTCCCGCTGAAGTCGCCGTCGGTGGAGAAGCTGTCGAAGTCGACGTAGCTCAGGTCGGCGTCGGAGTACGCGCCGTCCGAGGCGAAGATGCGGTTGGGGTACCGCTCGCTCTTGGCCTCCTCCGTCGCCTCGACCGAGACGTTGCGGTACTTCGCAAGTCCGGTTCCGGCGGGGATGAGCTTTCCGATGATGACGTTCTCCTTGAGGCCGACGAGCGGGTCGCTCTTGCCCTCCATCGCCGCCTGGGTGAGGACGCGCGTCGTCTCCTGGAACGACGCGGCCGACAGCCACGACTCCGTCGCGAGCGACGCCTTCGTGATACCCATCAGCTCCGGACGGCCCGACGCGGGGCGCTTGCCCTCGGCCACGGCCTCGCGGTTCATGTTCTGGTAGCGCTTGAAGTCCACCAGCTCGCCCGGAAGCAGCGTGGTCTCGCCGTGGTCGACCACGGTGACCTTCCGCAGCATCTGGCGCACGATGACCTCGATGTGCTTGTCGTGGATCGGAACACCCTGCGAGCGGTACACGCCCTGGACGCCGTTGACGAGGTACTTCTGCACCTCGCGGGCACCCATGACGCGCATGACCTCCTTGGGGTCGAGCGTGCCGACCTGCAGGGGCTGACCGACGGTGACGTGCTGACCGTCCTCGACCAGAAGCGTCGCGCGCTTCAGGACCGGGTAGACGTGCGGCTCGTCGCCGTTGTCGGGCGTGAGGATGATCTTCTTCGACTTGTCGGTCTCGTCGATCGTGATGCGGCCGTCGGACTCGGCGATCGGGGACGCGCCCTTGGGCGTGCGCGCCTCGAACAGCTCCTGCACGCGGGGCAGACCCTGCGTGATGTCGTCGGCCGAGGCCGAACCACCGGTGTGGAACGTACGCATCGTCAGCTGCGTGCCGGGCTCACCGATCGACTGGGCCGCGATGATGCCCACGGCCTCGCCGATGTCGACGATCTTGCCCGTGGCGAGCGAGCGGCCGTAGCACTTCGCGCAGACGCCGACGGCCGAGTCGCACGTGAGGACCGAGCGGACCTTGATGGACTCCACGCCGCCCTCGACGAGCTTGTCGATGAGCACGTCGCCCACGTCGTCGCCCGCCTCGGCGAGGACCTCGCCCTTGGGGTTGACGACATCGGCGGCCAGCGTGCGGGCGAACACCGAGTTCTCGACGTTCGCGTCGCGGACGAGCTCGCCCTCGAAGTTCTGAGCCGCGATCGGCAGCTCGAGACCCTTCGTGGTGCCGCAGTCCTCCTCGCGGATGATGACATCCTGCGAGACGTCGACCAGACGACGCGTGAGGTAGCCCGAGTCGGCCGTACGGAGGGCCGTGTCGGCCAGACCCTTGCGGGCACCGTGCGTCGCGATGAAGTACTCCGCCACCGACAGACCCTCGCGGTACGAGGAGATGATCGGACGGGGGATGATCTCGCCCTTCGGGTTGTTCACCAGGCCGCGCATGCCCGCGATGTTGCGGATCTGCAGCCAGTTGCCACGAGCGCCCGACGACACCATGCGGTTGATGGTGTTGTCCTCCGGGAAGTTGTCGCGCATCGCCTTCTGGACGGCGTCGGTCGCCTCGGTCCAGATCTTGATGAGCTCCTGACGGCGCTCGGCGTCGGTGGTGAGGCCCTTCTCGAACTGGGCCTGGACCTTCGCGGCCTGCTTCTCGAAGCCGCCGACGATCTCAGCCTTGTTCGGCGGGGTGAGGATGTCGCTCAGCGCCACCGTGACACCCGAGCGGGTGGCCCAGTAGAAGCCGGCGTCCTTGATGCGGTCGAGCGATGCAGCGACCTCCACCTTCGGGTACTCCTCGGCCAGCTTGTTGACGATCTGCGACAGCTTGCCCTTGTCGGCCTGCTCGCGGACGAACGGGTAGCCCTTGGGGAGCGTGTCGTTGAAGATCGCCTGACCCAGCGACGTCTCGACGAGGCCGTTGCGCTCGTACGCGGCGATGCTCTCGGCGGTCTCGCCCTCGGACTCGAGGAACGTCATGCCGGGGATGCGGATGCGGACCTTGGCCTGCAGGTCGAGGGTGCCCTCGTCCTTGGCCAGGATCGCCTCGCCGACCGAGCCGAACACGCGGCCCTCACCGGTCGCACCCTCCTTGACGGTCGTCAGGTGGTGCAGGCCGATGATCATGTCCTGCGAGGGCAGGGTCACCGGGCGGCCGTCCGACGGCTTGAGGATGTTGTTCGACGCGAGCATGAGGATGCGCGCCTCGGCCTGGGCCTCGACCGACAGCGGAAGGTGCACGGCCATCTGGTCGCCGTCGAAGTCCGCGTTGAAGGCGGCGCAGACGAGCGGGTGCAGCTGGATGGCCTTGCCCTCGACGAGCTGGGGCTCGAAAGCCTGGATGCCGAGTCGGTGCAGCGTGGGTGCACGGTTGAGCAGCACCGGACGCTCGCGGATGATCTCCTCGAGCACGTCCCAGACCTCGGGACGCGTGCGCTCGACGGCGCGCTTGGCCGCCTTGATGTTCTGCGAGTGACCGAGGTCGATCAGGCGCTTGATCACGAACGGCTTGAACAGCTCGAGGGCCATCTGCTTGGGCAGACCGCACTGGTGGAGCTTGAGCTGGGGTCCGACGATGATCACCGAACGGCCCGAGTAGTCCACGCGCTTGCCGAGCAGGTTCTGGCGGAAGCGACCCTGCTTGCCCTTGAGCATGTCGCTCAGGGACTTGAGGGCGCGGTTGCCGGTGCCGGTGACGGGACGACCGCGGCGGCCGTTGTCGAACAGCGCGTCGACGGCCTCCTGCAGCATCCGCTTCTCGTTGTTGACGATGATCTCAGGAGCACCGAGGTCGATCAGTCGACGGAGGCGGTTGTTGCGGTTGATCACACGGCGGTACAGGTCGTTGAGGTCGGAGGTCGCGAAGCGGCCACCGTCCAGCTGCACCATCGGGCGCAGCTCCGGCGGGATCACCGGGACGACGTCGAGCACCATCGAGGCCGGGGACATGCCGGTCTGGAGGAACGAGTTGACGACCTTGAGGCGCTTGATCGCACGGATCTTGCGCTGGCCCTTGCCCTCCGAGATCTGCAGGTGGAGGCTGTCGGCCTCGGCCTGCAGGTCGAAGGCCTCCAGGCGGCGCTTGATCGACTCCGCACCCATGTGGGCCTCGAAGTACTGACCGAAGCGGTCCTGCAGCTCGTGGAAGATCTCGTCCTCGCCCTTGAGCGCGCCGACCTCGAGCGTGCGGAAGTCCTCCCACACGCGCTCGAGACGGGCGATCTGGTCGTCCGCGTTCTTGCGGATCGAGGCCATCTCCTTCTCGGCGGCGTCCTTGACCTTCTTCTTCTGGTCGGCCTTGGCGCCTTCCTCCTCGAGGGCGGCGAGCTCCTCCTCCAGCTTCTGGAGTCGGGTCGCGATCCGCGAGTCGCGGCGGTCGGCCAGCGTCTTCAGCTCGAGACGGATGTTGTTCTCCTGCGTCGCGAGGTCGCGGTGACGCGCATCCTCGTCGACGGAGATGACCATGTACGCGGCGAAGTAGATGACCTTCTCGAGGTCCTTCGGCGCCATGTCCAGCAGGTAGCCCAGGCGCGAGGGGACGCCCTTGAAGTACCAGATGTGGGTGACGGGCGCGGCGAGCTCGATGTGGCCCATGCGCTCGCGGCGGACCGAGGACTTGGTGACCTCGACGCCGCAGCGCTCGCAGACGATGCCCTTGAAGCGCACGCGCTTGTACTTGCCGCACGCGCACTCCCAGTCACGCGAGGGCCCGAAGATCTGCTCTCCGAAGAGACCGTCCTTCTCGGGCTTCAGCGTGCGGTAGTTGATGGTCTCGGGCTTCTTGACCTCGCCGAAGGACCAACGACGGATGTCGTCGGCAGTGGCCAGGCCGATGCGAAGCTGATCGAAAGTGGTTGATTCGAGCACTGGTTCTCCTGTGTCGGAATTCTGTTCGTTGCCTGGCCGGATCAGATCTCGTCGATCGACGAGGACTCGAAGCGGCTGGAGATGTTGATGCCGAGCTCTTCTGCGGCGCGGAAGGCGTCGTCGTCGGTGTCGCGGAGGTTGACCGCCGTGCCGTCGGCCGAGAGCACCTCGACGTTCAGGCAGAGCGACTGCATCTCCTTCATGAGCACCTTGAACGACTCGGGGATGCCGGGCTCCTGGATGTTCTCGCCCTTGACGATCGCCTCGTAGACCTTGACGCGGCCGAGGATGTCGTCCGACTTGATCGTGAGGAGCTCCTGGAGCGCGTACGCGGCGCCGTAGGCCTCGAGGGCCCACACCTCCATCTCACCGAAGCGCTGACCGCCGAACTGGGCCTTACCACCGAGCGGCTGCTGGGTGATCATCGAGTACGGACCCGTCGACCGCGCGTGGATCTTGTCGTCCACGAGGTGGTGCAGCTTCAGGATGTACATGTAGCCCACCGAGACCGGCGCCGGGAACGGGTCGCCGGAGCGGCCGTCGAACAGCACGGTCTTTCCGCTGGAGCCGATGAGGCGCTCACCGTCGCGGGTCACGTTGGTCGAGTCGAGCAGACCAGCGATCTCCTCCTCGAAGGCGCCGTCGAACACGGGGGTCGCGACCTTCGTGCCGGCAGGAGCCTCGAGAGCCTCCTCGGGCAGGCGGGCCGCCCACTCCGGGGTGCCCTCGACCTTCCAGCCCTGCTGCGCGATCCATCCGAGGTGGAGCTCGAGCACCTGGCCGAAGTTCATTCGACCCGGGATGCCGAGCGGGTTCAGGATCACCTGGACGGGGGTGCCGTCCGCGAGGAACGGCATGTCCTCGACGGGCAGGATCTTCGCGATGACGCCCTTGTTGCCGTGACGACCGGCGAGCTTGTCACCCTCGGTGATCTTGCGCTTCTGGGCGATGTAGACCACGACGCGGCGGTTGACGCCCGAGCCGAGCTCGTCGTCGCCGTCCTCGGCGTTGAACTCCTTGACCGCGATGATCGTGCCCTGCTCACCGTGGGGCACCTTCAGCGACGTGTCGCGCACCTCGCGGCTCTTCTCGTTGAAGATCGCGCGGAGCAGGCGCTCCTCGGCCGAGAGCTCGGTCTCGCCCTTGGGCGTGACCTTGCCGACGAGGATGTCGCCGGGACGCACCTCGGCGCCGATGCGGATGATGCCGCGCTCGTCGAGGTCCTTCAGCAGGTCGGGGCTCACGTTGGGGAGGTCACGCGTGATCTCCTCCTTGCCGAGCTTCGTGTCTCGGGCGTCGACCTCGTATTCCTCGATGTGGATCGAGGAGAGGGTGTCGTCCTTCACGAGGTCCTGGCTGAGGATGATGGCGTCCTCGAAGTTGTGGCCTTCCCACGTCATGAACGCGACGAGGAGGTTCTTGCCGAGCGCGAGCTCGCCGTTCTCCGTCGCCGGGCCGTCGGCGATGACCTCGCCGACCTCGATGCGGTCGCCCGCCGAGACCACGACGCGCTGGTTGTACGACGTGCCCTGGTTGGAGCGGTCGAACTTGCGCAGGAAGTAGTCCTGGGTGCCGCCCTCGTCGAGCTGCACCGTCACGACGTCGGCCGAGACCTCGAGGACCACACCGGCCTTGTCGGCGGTGACGACGTCACCGGCGTCGATGGCCGCGAAGCCCTCCATGCCGGTGCCGACCACGGGCGACTCCGAGCGCAGGAGCGGGACGGCCTGGCGCTGCATGTTCGCACCCATGAGGGCGCGGTTGGCGTCGTCGTGCTCGAGGAACGGGATGAGCGAGGTCGCGACCGACACCATCTGGCGCGGTGAGACGTCCATGTAGCCGATCTCCTCGGCGTGGAACAGGTCGACCTCGCCACCCTGGCCGCGGCGGGCCAGAATGCGGTCCTGCGCGAAGTGGCCGTCGGCCTTCAGCTCGGCGCCCGCCTGCGCGACGATGTAGTCGCTCTCCTCGCTCGCGGTGAGGTAGTCGATCTGGTCCGTGACCTTGCCGTCGACGACCTTGCGGTACGGCGTCTCGATGAAGCCGAACGCGTTGATGCGCGCGAACGATGCGAGCGAGCCGATCAGGCCGATGTTCGGGCCTTCCGGCGTCTCGATCGGGCACATGCGGCCGTAGTGCGAGGGGTGCACGTCACGGACCTCGACGCCTGCACGCTCGCGCGACAGACCGCCGGGGCCGAGCGCCGACAGGCGGCGCTTGTGGGTCAGACCCGCGAGCGGGTTGTTCTGGTCCATGAACTGCGACAGCTGCGACGTTCCGAAGAACTCCTTGATCGCGGCGACGACGGGGCGCACGTTGATCAGGGTCTGCGGCGTGATCGCCTCGATGTCCTGCGTGGTCATGCGCTCGCGGACGACGCGCTCCATGCGCGACAGACCGGTGCGGACCTGGTTCTGGATGAGCTCGCCGACGGCGCGGATGCGGCGGTTGCCGAAGTTGTCGATGTCGTCGACGTCGAGGCGGATCTCGGCCGGCTTGCCGCCGCGGATGCCGTCGAACGTGACGTCGCCGCGGTGCAGGCGGACGAGGTACTTGATGGTCGCGACGATGTCGTCGACCGTCAGCACCGAGTCCGTCAGCGGCTTGTCGAGGCCGAGCTTCTGGTTGATCTTGTAGCGACCCACCTTGGCCAGGTCGTAGCGCTTCGGGTTGAAGTAGAAGTTGTCGAGGAGCGCACGGGCGGCCTCGGCGGCGACCTGCTCGCCCGGACGGAGCTTGCGGTAGATGTCGCGGAGCGCGTCCTCCTTCGAGAGGATCGTGTCCTTCGACAGCGTCTCCTCGATCGACTCGAAGCCGGCGAACTCGGCGAGGATGTCCTCGCTGGTGAGGCCGAGCGCCTTGAGGAAGACGGTGACCGACTGCTTGCGCTTGCGGTCGATGCGCACGCCGACCTGGTCGCGCTTGTCGATCTCGAACTCCAGCCACGCACCGCGGCTGGGGATGACGCGCGCCGACACGATGTCCTTGTCGGACGTCTTGTCGGGGGTCTTGTCGAAGTAGACGCCGGGCGAACGGACGAGCTGCGACACGACGACGCGCTCGGTGCCGTTGATGATGAACGTGCCCTTGTCGGTCTGGAGCGGGAAGTCGCCCATGAAGACCGTCTGGGTCTTGATCTCACCGGTCTGGTGGTTCATGAACTCGGCCTCGACGTAGAGCGGGGCGGCGTACGTCTTGCCGCGCTCCTTGCACTCCTCGATGGAGTACTTCTCGGGCTCGAGGTAGGGGTTCGTGAACGAGAGCTGCATGGTCTCGCTCAGGTCCTCGATGGGGCTGATCTCCTCGAAGATCTCCTCGAGGCCGCTGACCTCGGGGACATCCGAGCGACCGGCCTCCTGGGCGTCGGCGACGCGCGTCTTCCACGCGTCGTTGCCGACGAGCCAGTCGAAGGACTCGGTCTGAAGCGCCAGCAGGTCGGGGACCGTCAGCGTGTCGGAGATCTTGGCGAACGAGAGGCGGGAAGCTCCGCGGCCGTTCTTGGGGGTGGTGGTGGATGCGTTGCGCGCAGCAGCCAAGGGGATTACCTCCGTGGGCCCGTTGAGGGGCACGTTTCCTTGTCGTCAGGGTGGAGTGCTCAGTCGTCGTCCCCGATAGCCCGCGCGTCACGCCTCGCGATCAAGCGAGGGCGCGCAGGCACAGCCGACCACCATATGAGGGCAGGGGGAATCCAAGAGCGCAAGGTCCTACTATACGCGTCGGGACGCGCCATGTCCAGCGGGATCCTTGACGACTTTCGGATGCTGCGGTATAACCGCGCCCAATGCTGGACGGCAGAGCATCCCGCCCCCAGAATGAACCGCATGACGCTGGGGAGCGAGGGGGTCTCGGGCGCCATCCGCACGCCCGACCAGCGGCTCCGCGTGTTCGTGAGCTCGACGCTCAAAGAACTCGAGGCGGAGCGGCGGTCGGTGCGCACGGCCATCGAGACCCTGCACCTCGCGCCGGTGATGTTCGAGCTCGGGGCGCGCCCGCACCCGCCGCGCGAGCTGTACCGCTCGTACCTGCGGCAGAGCGATGTGTTCGTGGGCGTCTATGGCGACAGCTACGGCTGGGTCGCGCCGGGCGAGGACATCTCGGGACTCGAGGACGAGTACCGGCTCGCGCCGCGCGGCATGCCCAAGCTCATCTACCTCCGCGAGTCGACAGGGCGCGACGAGCGCCTCGACGGTCTCGTCCGGCGCATCCAGGACGACGACACCGCGTCGTACCGCGGGTTCTCGTCGCCCGAGGAGCTCGCGCAGCTGGTCGAGGCCGACCTCGCGGTGCTGCTCGCCGAGCGCTTCGACGCGTCGCGGGAACGCGGGGCGCCGGCGCCGGCCGCTCCCGCGTCGCCGATGCCGACCCCCTACAACCGCCTCATCGGCCGCGGCCGCGAGATCGACGAAGTCGTCGGCCTGCTCACGTCCGGACAGCATCGCGTGGTGACGCTGCTCGGCCCGGGCCGCATCGGGAAGAGCCGCCTCTCGCTCGAGGTCGCCGCGGCCGCGCGCGACCACTTCCCCGACGGAGCCGTGTTCGTCGGCCTCGAGAACGTGTTCGAGCCGCGGCTGCTGCTGCCGACGATCGCCTACGCGCTGGGGATCCGCGACAGCGGCGATCTGCCGGTCGAGGAACGACTCGCGCTCGCGCTGTCGTCTCGGCGCATGCTGCTCGTGCTCGACAACTTCGAACAGCTGGTGGATGCCGCCGCCGAACTCGTGCGGCTGTACACGATCGCGCCCCTCACGTCCTTCCTCGTCACCAGCCGTGCCGTGCTGCGGGTGCGCGGCGAGCGGGTGTACGACGTGCCGCCGCTGGAGACCGCCGACCCCGGGGCGCCGCAGTCGCTCGCGCGTGCGGCGACCTCACCCGCGGTCGAGCTCTTCGTGGAGCGCGCGCGAGCGGTCAAGCCCGACTTCGCGCTGTCCGCCGACAGCACCCCGGCGGTGGTGGAGCTGTGCCGGGCGCTCGACGGCCTGCCCCTCGCCATCGAGCTGGCCGCCGCGCGCATGCGGCTGCTCACCCCTGCGCTCGTCCTCGAGCGGCTGCACGGGCCCCGGTCGGTGCTCGGCGACGCCGCCCGCGACCTGCCCCCGCGTCAGCGGACGCTGCGCGCCACGATCGACTGGTCGGCGGGACTCCTCGAGGCCGACGAACGCTCGATGCTGTGCGACCTCGGGGTGTTCTCGGCGGGCTTCACCCTCGACGCCGTGGAAGCCGTCGCGGTCGGACGCCCGTGGGCGGCCCGCGCCGTCGAGGCGCTCGAGGCGCTCATCGACAACTCCCTCGTGTCGCAGTCCGAGGTGGACGGGAGCGCGGTCTTCTCGATGCTCGTGACCGTGCGCGAGTACGCCGTGGAACGTCTCGCGGAGGCCGGTGAGGAGACGCTGCTGCGCGACGCCCACGCACGCTACTTCCTCGAGCTCACCCGCCGCATCTCGCCATCCCTCGGCGGCGCCGACCAGCGCACCGCGACCCGCCGGCTCGACCTCGAGCGCGGCAATCTCCGCACCGCGGTCCGGCATCTGATCACCGCGGGTGTCGCCGATGCGGCGACCGAGATCGCGTGGCGCCTCTACATCTACTGGTGGCTGCGCGGCTACTTCTACGAGGTGCGCGTCTGGATGGAGGAGCTGCTGGACGGGGCATCCGTCTTGTCGGACCACGCTCGGGCCATCGCGCGCTTCTACTTCCTGTGGTCCGAGATGTGGCGCACCGACGAGCGGGACGGCGTGGTGAGCGGCCTGCTCGAGGCGGGTGAGCTGTTCGCCCGGTCGGACGACGCGTTCGGCGCGACGATGGCCGAGGCGACCGCAGGGCTCGCCCGGATCACGATGGGCGATCCCGACATCGCGGCGACGGCCGCCGACCTGGAGCACTGCGCCCGACGCTTCCGCGACGGCGGAGACCGTTGGGCCGAGACCCTCGCGCTCATCGCCCTCGGCCGGCTCGAGTGGGCCCTCGAGCGCCCCGACGAGGCGGCGAGACGCTTCGCCGAGGCATCCGCCGCCGCACGCGGCGGAGGCGGGATCTTCGGGCTGTCCGTGGCGACGCATCACCTCGCGCGCGTGCGACTGCTGGCGGGTGAGACGGATGCCGCGGCCTTCGGCTTCACCGAGGCGATGCGCATGTCGATGGAGCTCGACCACGATGAGGGCATCGCGTACGCGATCGAAGGCCTCTCGGCCATCGCCTCACTCCGCGGGGACGTCGCGACCGCGGCCGCGCTGGCGGGCGCGGCGGCGAGCACGCGGGAGCGGCTCACGATGTTCGATGCGCCGCAGTTCGTCTACCACCTGCGGTACCTCGACGCCGCGGCCGGGGACGACCCGGCGGTGGCCGAGGCGATGGCGCGCGGGCGGGCGTGGTCGGCGCACGAGGCCGCCGCGTACGCGCTTGCGCACGTGCCGGCCGTGCGGGTTGCGGATAGGGAGATGGCGGGACCGGGGCAGGCGGGTCCATGATGTGCACATGACTGGGGTTCGACACCCCGCGATCCGCACGCCCGATCAGCGGATCCGGGTG